>JASLLV010000046.1 GCA_030746935.1 Rhodospirillales bacterium
GAAGCCATCGTCCCGATGGACCAAAGACCGGTCATGCACTAACATTCACACTGGACCACTCAAAGGGGGCCAACCATTGCGGCGGCCCCACCTTGATCGCGTGAATATGGGACCCACTTCCGCCAAGCTCTATCCAAAATGCTCCTGAGAACTCCGTAGCGGCCCACTGGTGCGCGTCTTCGGGTGTGCCGCCACACCTCTGCCCTGCGATTGCTATATGATTGTTAATGAAACTTAGCGAATCCGATCTTTCGCTAAGTTATTGAAAAAATGGAGCGGGCGATGGGATTTGAACCCACGACTTCAACCTTGGCAAGGTTGCGCTCTACCCCTGAGCTACGCCCGCGTGACCGTATCGCGTGACCGGCGAAGCTGATAATAGATTCGCCAAGCATGTTTGCAAGATGTGCGTGGAGGCCCGCACTGAGCGCGGGCCGGAGGCCGCGGAATGAGGCTTACGCCCGAACAATTGCTCGCAAAGCTCGACGAACTCGGCATTGAAACCGAGACCCACGAGCACGCGCCCGTCTTCACCGTCGCTGAAAGCAAACGGCTGCGCGGCGATCTCGCCGGCGGGCATTGCAAGTCGCTCTTTCTCAAGGACAAGAAGGGCGCGCTGTGGCTGGTGGTCACGCTCGAGGACCGCGCCATCGACATAAAGGCGTTGCGCCGCGCGATCGGCTCGGCGCCGCTTTCGTTCGCCCGGCCCGAACTCCTCGAAGACGTGCTTGGCATTACGCCCGGCGCCGTGACGCCCTTCGCGCTCGTCAACGATACTGGGGTGCAAGTGCGCGTGGTCCTCGACGCGGCGATGATGGGCGAGACACTGTTGAATTACCACCCGCTGACCAATGCCGCGACGACCTCGATTTCGCCCGCGGGTCTGCTGGCATTCATTCGCGCGTGTGGCCACGAGCCCGCCGTCCTCGCCCTTTAGGCCATTCTCGGATTCGGCGCGCCCCGAACCTTGCGTTCGCCTTCGGTTGCGGCCATCTTTCTGGGATCGAAGCCTTTGGATGCGCAGGTGAGAGACCCATGGAGTTCCTCCTCGATCCGAACGGGTCAGGCGGCCCGACCTCGGAGGCGCCGCCGAGTGATCTGATCAAGGACGCCACCGTCGAATCGTTTGCCGCCGACGTGATCGAAAAATCGGCCGAGGTGCCGGTCATCGTCGATTTCTGGGCGCCTTGGTGCGGGCCGTGCAAGCAGCTCGGGCCGGCGTTGGAAAAGCTGGTTCGCCAGGCCGGCGGGCTGGTCCGCCTCGTCAAGGTGAACATCGACGAGAACCAAGCCTTGGCGGCGCAGATGCGCATCCAATCGATTCCCGCCGTCTACGCGTTCAGCGGCGGTCGCCCGGTGGACGGGTTCATCGGAGCGCAGCCTGAAAGCCAGATCAAGAGCTTCGTCGACCGCCTGCTCGGCGGCGCCAAACCGCCGCTGGAGATTGCGCTCGACACCGCCCGCCAGACGCTGGAAGCGGGCGATCCCCAAGCCGCGGCGGCCCTGTATTCGGAAATCCTGAACCACGAGCCGGGTCACGCGAGCGCTACCGCGGGACTGCTTCGCTCTCTCGTCGCCAGCGGCGATTTGGACGGCGCCAAAGGCTTCGCCGACACCTTTACGGCCGCGGTCCGGGCCAACGTCGAGATCGCCGCGGCGCTGTCGGCGCTGGAGCTCGCCGAGGCCGGCGAGGCCTCGGCGGGATCGACGGCCGATTTCCGGCGAAGGATCGAGGCAGACGCGAACGATCATGCGGCGCGTTTCGATCTGGCGATGGCGCTCTACGGCGACGGTGACAACGAGGGCGCTATCGAGACGCTGTTGGAACTGGTGCGTCTCGATCGCACCTGGAACGACGAAGCGGCGCGCAAGCAGCTCATCAAGATTTTCGATACCCTCGGCGCCACCCATCCGCACACGCTCGCAGGGCGGAAGGGTCTGTCGTCGATCCTTTTCGCTTAAGCGCCCAGCCGCGCGAGCTCGGATGTCTGCCGATCGAGACCGCCTTCCGGACACGGTGGGGCTCTTCGTGCTTCCGGGCGTGATCCTGTTGCCGCGTGGGCGGTTACCCCTCCACGTGTTCGAACCGCGCTATCTCGATATGACGGCCGATGCCTTGGGAGAATTGCGGATGATCGGGATCATCCAGCCGCGCCGTCAGACGAGCGGGCCGATCGGCGACGATGACGCGCTGTTCGACGTCGGGTGCGCGGGCCGGATCACCGATTTTTCGGAAACGGATGACGGCCGCTTCCTCATCACGCTGATCGGGGTCTCGCGGTTCCGCATCGCCCGCGAGTTTGAAATGGACCGCGGATACCGGCGCGCAGCCGTCGATTTCGATTCCTTCGCCGGCGACCTCGCAGCGGACGAAAACGCGATCCCCGACCGGCCTGGCCTTGTCATCGCAATGCGCGCGTATTTTTCGCGGATGGGCATCGAGGCGAGGTTTGATGCGCTCGAGAAAGCCACCGACGAGGCCCTAGTCACCACGCTCGCCATGATCTGCCCGTTCTCGCCGGGCGAGAAGCAGGCCCTGATGGAGGCTAAAGGCGTGCCGGATCGGGCCTCTATGCTCTTCGGCATGATGGAAATGGCGCTCGGCGAGGCCGGGCATCCGGCGAGCGCCGCGCGACACTGAAAGAGGCGGCGCGCCCCGCCGCGACGCGGAGGTATGGACATGAGCGATCGCAAGGTCGATCCCAAGCTTCTCGAGATTCTCGTCTGCCCCCTTACCAAGGGGCCACTCAGTTACGACGCCGCGGCCCAGGAGCTGATCAGTGAACAGGCGGGCCTGGCGTATCCGATCCGCGACGGCATTCCCATCATGCTGGTCGACGAGGCGCGGGCGCTGGAGTCGGATGATCCGAAAGCAAAAGGCGCATGAGCGCGGGCGAAGCGTTGGGATCGAAGGCGAAGCCCACCGAGATCCGACTGAAGCGCGACGAGCGGACCCTCGAAGTCGACTTCGACGACGGCCGCAGCTTCCGCCTTCCGGCCGAGCTTTTACGGGTAGAGAGCCCGTCGGCCGAGGTTCAAGGCCACCATGCGGACGAAAAGACCACCGTCGCCGGGCGCCGCCACGTCGGTATCGTCTCGGTCGAGCCCGTGGGTCATTACGCGGTTCGCATCGCCTTCGACGATCTTCACGATAGCGGGATCTATTCGTGGGACACGCTCTATCGGCTGGGCGCTGATCAGGATGGGATTTGGAACGCTTACTTGCGGGCGCTCGAGGACAAGGGCCTCAGCCGCGATCCGTGAGCCGGGGCGCCGGGGCTCGCCGCCCTAACGCATCAAGCTCGGTAAATCGCCGACGATGCCCATTGCGTGGCGCATGAAAACCCGCTTCAGCGTAGGCACGCGCCCGACCGCCGCGAGACCCACGTCCCGGATTCGCTTCAACGGCCGGATCTCGTTCGAAAACAGTCGATTGAGGCCGTCGGTCGACGCCAGCATCAATGTGTTGTCGAAACGGCGCCAGCGCGCGTAACGATCGAGCACCGTCGGCAACCCGATATCGAGGCCGAGGCCGCGGGCATCGACGAGCACGTCCGTGAGTGCCGCGGCGTCGCGAAGCCCCATGTTCAAGCCTTGGCCCGCGATCGGATGCATGGCATGAAGCGCGTCGCCGACGAGTGCGATGCGGGGCGCGATCGCGGTCTCGGCGTATTGCAAGGAAAGCGGATACGCCCAACGCGGTCCCACAGGCTCGATATGACCCAGGAACCCGCCGATGCGATCTGCGAGCTCGTCGCGAAACTCTCCTTCGTCGAGAGCCATGATCGTCGGCGCTAGGGCTCGGCGTTCCGTCCACACAATCGCCGATCGCCTGCCATTCAGCGGCAGGATCGCGAACGGCCCGGCGGGAAGGAAGTGCTCGTGCGCGACGTTCCCGTGCGGATGCTCGTGGGCGACCGTACAGACGATGGCCGTTTGCGGGTAATCCCAGCCGGTCACGCGGATACCGGCGCCCGCGCGCATCCGCGAGGCGCGGCCATCCGACGCCACCGAGACCGCGGCGCGCACCCGACGACCGTCGGCGAGGAGCGCCTCGACGCCCGTGTCCGAGGGCCTGAGCCCCGCGACAGTCATCGGCGCCAACAGACGGACGCCGCCAAGCTCGGCCAGTCGCGACGCGAGCGCGCGGCGCAGCGTCCGCGCCTCGACCATGTGGCCGAAGGGCTCCGGACCTACTTCGCGGTGGTCGTAGTGCAAATACTTCCGTGATCCCCGCTCGGACACTCGAATCTCGAGAATGGCGGCCGCCTCGCGGCTTGCGTAGGGCCAAACTCCCAGGCCCTCGAACAGGCGCCGCGAGGCAAGTGCGATGGCGAAGGCGCGTCCGTCGAACCGCGGGTCGGTGAACCGTTCCCAGCGTTCGCGGTCCGCCAAAACGACGCTGAACCCGGCCTGACCGAGGGCGCAGGCCACCGTGCAGCCGACGATGCCGCCGCCGACCACCAAGACGTCGGCGTCGATCACGCGCGTCGGTGCGCGCCCGGAAGTGGACTTTGCATTCACGGCGCGCATGTTCCCCGAATAGGGCGCCAAGTCCAGTCTCGATTCTCGCGGCGGAGAATAGAATCACGCAACCGAGCGCAACCGCATCGCGGTTCCGATCAGACGCGATCCGCTCTAGACTGCCTGGCGATCTCGCCGAAATGCGGACCTTCCATGCTCAACGACCGACTCAACCGGCTGTCGGACTATCCGTTCCAACGCTTGCGGGACCTTCTCGGCCCCCTTACGCCGACGGCGAACACCGACGCGCTCGCGCTTCACATAGGCGAGCCGCAACACACGCCGCCCGCGATCGTCGCCCGTGTTCTCGCCGAGAACGCCCATCTTTGGGGACGGTATCCGCCGGTTGACGGCACGCCCGAGTTCCGCGCCGCGGTAGGGGATTGGCTCGCCCGTCGTTACGGCCTCGGCGATGGGACGTTCGATGCCGATCGCCAGGTTCTGCCGATTGCGGGCTCGCGCGAGGCGCTGTTCATGGCAGCGCTTGCGGCGGTGCCCGAGGAAAAGAACGGCCAGCGCCCGGTGGTCCTGATTCCCAATCCCTTCTATCAAGTCTACCTCGGCGCCGCGGTCGTCGCCGGCGCCGAGACCGTGCTTCTGCCGGCGACACCCGAGCACGGGTTCCTACCCGATCTCGACGCGATCCCGGAAGAGACGCTTGCCAGGACCGCGCTCATGTATCTGTGCACGCCCTCGAACCCCCAGGGCGCGGTCGCCGATTTGCGCTACCTCGAAAGCGCGGTGCGGCTCGCCCAGGCGTTCGACTTCGTCCTCGCCGTCGATGAGTGCTACGCCGAGATTTACACCCGCGAGCCGCCGGCCGGAACGCTTCAGGCGTGCACCGCGCTCGAAGGGGGGCCGCGCAACGTGCTCGTCTTCCACTCGCTTTCCAAGCGCTCAAGCGTGCCCGGCCTGCGCTCGGGTTTCGTCGCCGGCGATCCGACGCTCATCGACGCGTTCACGCGGCTTCGCAGCTATGCCTCGGCCGGTGTCTCCTTGCCCGCACTCGCGGCCTCGGCGGCGCTCTGGCGCGAGGAGACCCATGTCGAGGAGAACCGCGCGCTTTATAAGGCGAAGTTCGACGCCGCCGACGAGATTTTCGCCCGCCACCCCGATTTCCGCCGCCCCGACGGTGGATTCTTTCTCTGGCTCCACGTCGGCGACGGCGAGGAGGCGACGCAGAGGCTTTGGCGCGAAGAGGCGATCCGCGTACTGCCCGGCGCCTATCTCGCGCACGAGGACGCAGGCGGGCGCAACCCCGGCGCGCCGTTCATCCGGATCGCGCTGGTCCACGATCTCGACACCGTGACCGCGGCCTTAAGGCGCATCATTAAGCGATTGTAAACGTTCGTTGCGTAAACGGACCGTATGGCGCATTTGATAAGCGGCGCCGAAGGCTCGCGGATTCTCCCCGTTGGCGCGGCCGCCTTTTTCCGCCGCAGGCTTTCGGAAGTGGTGGGGCTCGCGCTCATCGCCGGTGCGGGCGTGGTCGCGGCGGCGATCGTCACCTATTCGGCGGGCGACATCTCACTCAATACGGCGGCGCCGACCGGCACCCGAAACGTGCTCGGGCCGTACGGCTCGTTTCTCGCCGATGCGTTGATTCAGGGATTCGGAATCGCGAGCACTCTCCCCGCACTCGCGCTCGCCGCCTGGGGATGGCGAATGCTGCGCAAACAGCCTAATCCGAAACCCTGGCTCCGGTTGATTCTGTTGATGGCAGCGATGAGCTTGCTCGCGGCCGGGGCGAGCGCGCTGGCGGCGCCGGAACGCTGGCCCCTGCACACCGGACTGGGTGGCGCGGTGGGGGCGTTGGCAATCGACGGTCTTGCCGCGCTTGGCGAACGGACCGGGATATTCGTGAATCCGAATCTGCTGGCGGTCCTGGTTTCGGCGGTAGGCCTGATCGCGGCGACTTCGGCGATGAACATGACGGTAGCGCTGCTGCACGCGGGCCAGGCCGTGATCGCCGCCGCCGGCCGACTGCTCGTCGGCGGGACGAGGCTAGGCCGGTCGTCGCAGAACCGCCCCGGGGGCCGGGGACGGCGTTTCGAACCCGCAATCACGGGCGCCGAAGGGGGCGTCGAGTGGTCTTCGCCCTCAGCGGCCGCGAAGCGCGCGGGGCGCGTGGCGCCCCGCAAATCGCGATTGAAGCCCGGAAAGAAGGCCGTGGCAGCGCGCCAAGGTTCGTTCGACCTCGATCCCGGCGATCGCTACCGCCTGCCGCCTCTCGATCTGCTCGAGGAGGCGGATCGGAGCCATCGACCCGACGCCGTGAGCCAGGACGCGCTCGAGCAGAACGCGCGCCTTCTCGAATCGGTGCTCGAAGACTTCGGCGTTCGCGGAGAGGTGGTCAAGGTACGTCCGGGACCCGTGGTCACACTCTACGAATTCGAGCCGGCGCCCGGCACCAAAACCTCGCGTGTCATCGGGCTCGCCGACGACATCGCGCGATCCATGAGCGCGGTGTCGGTGCGCATCGCGGTCATTCCCGGGCGCAACGTGATCGGGCTCGAGCTTCCCAACGGTCGCCGCGAGACAGTGCGCCTGCGCGAGTTGCTCGCCGCGGCCGCCTTCGAGCAGTCCAGCGGCAAGCTTAGTCTGGCGCTCGGCAAGGACATCGGCGGTGCGCCGGTGATCGTCGATCTCGCGCGCATGCCGCACCTGCTGATCGCCGGAACCACCGGATCGGGCAAATCGGTGGCTGTCAACACCATGGTGCTCGCGCTCATCTATCAGCTTCGGCCCGAGCAGTGTCGCTTCATCATGATCGACCCCAAGATGCTCGAGTTATCGGTGTACGAAGGCATCCCGCATCTGTTGTGCCCGGTGGTGACCGAGCCCGCAAAGGCGGTCGTGGCGCTGCGATGGACGGTCCGCGAAATGGAGGAGCGCTATCGGACCATGTCGCAGCTCGGCGTGCGCAGCATCGCCGGCTACAACGATCGAATCGCGATCGCCAAACGAAAGGGAGAGACGCTGACACGCCGCGTCCAAACCGGATTCGACGACGAGGGTGCGCCGACGCACGAGGACCAGCCGCTGAGCATGGAGCCCCTGCCCCTGATCGTGGTCGTGGTCGACGAGATGGCGGATTTGATGCTGGTCGCGGGCAAGGAGATCGAGGCGGCCGTGCAGCGATTGTCGCAGATGGCGCGCGCCGCCGGCATCCATCTGATCATGGCGACCCAGCGCCCCTCGGTCGACGTGATCACCGGAACCATCAAAGCCAACTTCGCGACCCGCGTCAGCTTCCAGGTATCGTCGAAGATAGACAGCCGGACCATTCTCGGCGAGCAGGGCGCCGAGCAACTCCTGGGCCAAGGCGACATGCTCTACATGGCGGGCGGCGGGCGCATCACCCGGGTCCACGGTCCCTTCGTCTCGGACGAAGAGGTCGAGAGCGTGGTCAACTTCCTCAAGTCGTTCGGCCCGCTCGATTATATCGATTCGGTGACCGAAGACGACGCCGAGACCGGATTCGGGTCGACCGCCGGAGACGGCGGCGGCGACGCCCTTTACGACGAGGCCGTGGCACTGGTGGCGCGCGAGCGCAAGGCGTCCACCAGCTTCGTGCAGCGTCACCTTCAGATCGGCTACAACCGCGCGGCCCGCATCGTCGAGCGCATGGAGAGCGAAGGCGTGATCAGCCCCGCCGACCGGGTCGGCCGCCGCGAGGTCCTTATCGGCCCCGGGGCTGCGCGCTAGCCGCGCACCGCGATCCGCTCTAGAAAGACTGTCGGGGACGGAGCCAGGAAGGAGACGCCGATGGTCGTCAGCCGCGGAGGCGCGCGGGTGCCGGTCCTTTTGCTCGCGGCGGCGGTGGCCTGGTCCATCACCGGGGCGCCACGATCCGCGCTCGCGGCTTCGCCCGCACCGGCCGCCCTCGACGATTCCGAAAAATCGGACGTGGTTCGGATCGAGGCCTATCTGTCGGGCGTCGGGACCATGCAGGCGCGCTTCCTGCAGACCACGTCGGAAGGCAGATACTCGGAAGGCGCCATCTATCTTTCGCGGCCGGGGCGGATGCGGATCGACTACGACCCGCCGATTCCCATCGAGATCGTCGCCACGGGCCGGGCACTGGTCTTTCACGACCGCAAACTGGAACAGGTGAGCTACTTGGGGCTCGATTCGACGCCCGCCAGCATCTTGCTGGCGGAGTCGGTCCAGCTTTCGGGGGTCGTGACGATCGTCGACTTCGAGCGCGGACCCGGGGCCGTGGCAGTAACGCTGGTGAGTACCGACGACACCGGGGAAGGGTCCATCACGCTGGTATTCAGCGACCGCCCGCTCGAACTCAGGAAGTGGGTCATCGTCGACGCCCAAGGGGTGACGACCACCGTTTCGCTTCTTGGTGCGCGGTTTGGAATGGATATCGATCCCGAGCTCTTCGAATTCGACGATCCCTACTTCGCCAGAGATCCCGACTGACGTTCCGGTCACGCGCGGTCCGGGACGCGGCCCGTGGGCCCTCGACCCGCGGCCTGCGCCGTCAGTCGGCGAGCACCACCAGATCGAGCGGCTCGTCCATGCCGCTGACCCGACGCCCGGGCAGCGCGCGGTGTCGCGCTCGGGGCTCGAGGTCCTGGGCGATGGCGGCATCAAGCGTCGCCCGGGTGGTCAACGCGCGGGCGCCTTCGCGCTTGGTGTGGGATTCAAGCTTGGCAGAGAGGTTCACGGGATCGCTGATCACGGTGTATTCCAGGCGCTCTTCGTCGCCAATGACACCGGCGACGATGCCGCCGGCGGCCGCGGCGGCGCTCGGCGTTCCACGCGTCGGCCTCGGCGATCACGTCTTCGAGCGCGCGCAGCGCGTCGGCCGCGCAGGTGTCGCTTTCCTCGACGGCACCGAACGTGGCGAGGATCCCGTCGCCCTGGAACTTGTCGACGACACCGCCGTGGCGGCGGATCACGCGCACCATCCGGCCCTGGTATTCGGTCAGAAGAGCAATCAAGTCCTCGGGCGTCAGCGATCGCGACAGCGGCGTGAATCCGCGGATGTCGATGGTCACGATGGCGGCGTTGCGAGCAACGCATTGGCCGGCGACGAGGTCGGTCTCGGCGCCGGCGATCTGGCGCGCCACCGCGCTTGGAAAGTAACGCGCGAGCGAACGCGCAGCGGCGCCCTCGGCCACCGACGTCTCGAGCATCTCGCGGGCACGGTGGACAGCGAGTGCGAGAAGCGCCGTCACCACCGCAATCGAGATCAGCTTGTCGAACTCGGCGCCGAGCAGGACGCTGTTCGAGGTCAGGTATTCGGCGTAGTCGCGCGTGATCATGGGATCGGTGGGATCGGCGAAGACCACGTATGCGACCAGGATCGACCAACCGGCGATCGCCGTGGCGCCGGCGAACAGGATGTAGCGAATCTCGAATCGAAGCGTGCGAAGCGCGATGAAGATGAAGACGTAAAGCAACGTCGGCGCCTTCAAATAGAACGACGGCGGCTGATTGTACTTGAGGTGAAAGGTCCAGATGGTGCCGAGAAGAAGCGCCATGTCGATGACGACCGACAGCGCAACAAGCCAGCCCGGAAGACGGCGCACGAACGAAAGCCAAAGCCGCGTCAGCGTAAAGGCGAAATAGGCAGCCAGGACCCAAGGCACGGGCTCGACATGCGGCATCGGCAGGATGGTATGGGGGATCGGATTGGGCGAGGCCGCATACAGGAGCCCGAACATGGCGACGACCGCGAGTTGTACGCAGCCGATGATCCGTTCACTCGCGTCCTGCTGGGCGCGGACGGCGGCCTCGATCCGCGCCGGAAGCGGCGCCGGTCGCGTGGCGCCCCGAAAAAACCTGACCAAGAAAAGTCCCATGACACCGGGTTCGGCCACCGTGGCCCGTCCCGATTCAGGGAACCAGCCGGTAGCCGCCGGGCTCCGTCACCAAGATGCGGGCGTTGGCCGGATCGCGCTCGATCTTCTGGCGCAGACGGTAGACGTGGGTTTCCAGGGTATGGGTGGTCACGGCGGCGTTGTAGCCCCACACCTCGTCCAAGAGCACGTCGCGCCCGACTACGCGGTCGCTGGCGCGGAACAGATACTTGAGGATCGCCACCTCCTTATCCGTGAGGCGGATCTTCTTGTTGTTTTCGTTGTCGAAAAGCTGCTTGGCGCTCGGTTGGAACGTATAGGGGCCGATGGTGAACATCGCGTCGTCGCTGCGTTCGTGCTGGCGGATGTGGGCACGCAGTCGCGCCAATAGCACGCTGAGCCGGAAGGGCTTCGTGACGTAATCGTTGGCGCCCGAATCAAGGCCCAGGATCGCGTCGGAATCGGTGTCGGCACCCGTCAGCATGATGATGGGGGACCGCACGCCGTTCCGGCGCATCAGGCGGCATACCTCACGCCCGTCGATATCCGGAAGGCCGACGTCGAGGATAATGACGTCGTAATAGTCCGCCTTAACCATCTCGAGGGACTTGGCCCCGCTTTCGGCCTCGAACGAGACGAACTCCTCGTGCAACTGGAGCTGCTCGCACAGCATTTCGCGCAAGGCGTCGTCGTCGACGACGATCAAGATCCGCTTGCCGTTGGTCATGGGCGAAATCCGGCTCTCACCGTGGATGCGGGCCGCGGCCGCGCCGCAAACCGTTAACTGGGAATACTATAGGACAACGCGGGTCCTCGGGTCCATCGGTTGGACAGTGGGGTTCGAGGCCCGGCACGATTTGCCCCACCGTGCGTCCGGCCACCACATGTACAGCCACAAACTATTGAATTCGTTGGCAAATCGTTTGGCACGGCGATTGCGGAGTACGGGTCAAAGAGTGTCAATGCGACACTGAAACGGGAAGAGATATCACGATGAGCGCGCCCGAACCGATCGCATGGCGAGAGGTGGCGAGCCTCGCCCCGAGCGCCAAACCGACCAGGCCGGCGGATGCCCGCACGGTCGCCCAGAACAGCACGAGTGGGACCGCCGACGCCTCGTTCGCGTTTTTCGGCGACGTCGGATTCAGCTTTTTCGACCTCGTCGACATCATCAACCCGCTTCAGCATATCCCGATCGTCTCGTCCATCTACCGCCACTTTACCGGCGACGAGCTGGACGCGGCGCCGAGGGTGCTCGGCGGCGCCTTATTCGGAGGTGCGATCGGTGCGGCGGCGGCGCTGGTCAACGTGATCGTCGACGAAGCGACGGGCAATGACATCGGCGGTCACGCGGTCGCGTTCTTCGTCGATGAGATGGCTGACGACACGGTGGTGGCGGCGGCGCCCGAGGAAGCGGGCTTCGAAACGGCCGCCGGCGCGGCCGGCGAGCTGCCTTGGCGCAAGGACAAAGCTCTGGGCGACGCGATGCCCTGGCTCGCGGCCGACAACGCCGCGGCGGTGGCGCCCGCGGACGCAGACTCCGAAACGGCCGAACTGGCTTGGCACAGTGATCAGGTTTTGGGCGACGCGATGCCCTGGCTCGCGGCCGACGACGCCGGTGGCGAAAGCGCTGGCGGCGCGTCCGAGGAGAGGACCGGACCGTGGGCGATTCAGGCGTTGGCGGATGCGGGCGCTATCCCCGGCACCGCAGCGATGCGCGATCCCCAATCAACGCCGGCCGGCGCGGTCGCCGCCGAAGGCGGCTGGTTCGCAGACGTCATGCTCGCCGCCCTACACAGCTACGAGCGGGGCGCCGCCCTTTCAGGCGCGCCGCAGGCCCCAATCGGCGGCATTACGCGCTGAGCGCGCCTGCCGTCGAGCCGAGCGGCCGGGCGCTTAGTCCTGCAGCGGGCTGAACGAGCGGCGTTCCCCGAATATGGCGGTGCCCAGGCGGACCAGGGTGGCGCCGAAGCGGATCGCGATCTCGAAATCGGCGGTCATCCCCATGCTGAGCTCTTCTAATCCGTTGCGCGCCGCGATCTTGCCCAGAAGCGCGAAGTGAAGCGACGGTTCGTCCTCCAGCGGCGGGACGCACATGAGCCCCAGCACCGGAAGGCCGAGATCGTCCCGGCACAGTCGAATGAAACCATCGGCCTCGGCGGGCAAAACGCCCCCTTTCTGCGCCTCTTCGCCGGTGTTCACCTCGATGAAGCAATCGGGGCGGCGACCCGCCTCTTCCATCTCGGACGCGATGGCGCGGGCGATGCGCGGCCGGTCGACGGTTTCGATCACGTCGAACAGCGCCACCGCCCGGCGGACCTTGTTGCGCTGCAAGGGACCGATCGCATGAAGGCGTAAGTCGGGGTACTCTTGCTTGAGGTCGGGATACTTCGCTTCCGCGTCCTGGACCCGGTTCTCGCCGAAGACACGGTGGCCGGCGTCGAGCGCTTGGCGTACCCGGTCCGCGGTGTGGAACTTGGTCACTGCTACCAGCATGACGGCGGCGGGCGTGCGTCCGGCGTCGCTGGCGGCACCGGCGATGCGCTCGTGGACTTCGACGAGATTACCGGCGATGTCGGTGGCGACGTCGATCTCGGCTACCATGGCTGGGCTCTTCGGCTGGAAAGTCGGCGGGGATCCGTGGCGACATTAGCAGAATTGGCGCTGAGCCTCAATTTGCGGGCCGCTGGGCGTTCGTGCATGCCGCCCCTGATCCTGATGACCGATGCGGCGCGCATGCCCGAGCCGGCGCCCTTCGTCGCCGCCCTTCCGGCGGGAAGCGCCGTGATCCTGCGTCACTACGAGATCGGCGACCGCGAGGCACTGGCGAGGACCCTTCTTCGGCTCTGCCGGTCACGCGGGCTCAAGCTCTTGATCGCCGCCGACGTCCGGCTTGCGCACGCCGTCGGCGCCGACGGCATCCATCTTCCCGAGGCCATTGTTCGATGCGATCCAACCGAGGCGCGGGCGAGACGCGGGCCGGGCTGGATCGTCACCGCCGCCGCCCACGGACCGCACGCGCTTCGCCAGGCTTGGCGGGGGGGGGCGGACGCGGCCCTGCTGGCGCCGGTATTTGCGACCGCGAGCCATCCCGAGCGGCCGGCGCTGGGACCGCTCCGCTTCGCGGCCTTGTGTCGGGCGAGCCCGATCCCCGTCTATGCACTCGGTGGCGTCACTGCCGAAAACGCGAAACGGCTCGCGCACTCGGGCGCCGCAGGCATCGCCGCGATCGGAGCATTTCTGGATCAGTAAAAGAACGACAGAAGCGCGAACCGCCGACCGCGCGTGACCGCCAGCGCCTCGTGCAGGAGCGAACACGAAAAGACCACCGCGCATCCCGTCTCGGGCATGTAGAAATCGGGACCGTATTCGGGGAACCGCAGGAACCCGCCTTCGTACTCACCGGCGTTCAGGTTCAAGGACATGGCGAACTGGCGCTTGGCGGTGCCGGGCGAGGTGTTGTCGCGATGGGCCGCGAAGTGCCCGCCGTCGGCGCTTTCGTAGCACGCGATGCGAAAGTGCTCGGCCTCGCGCACCCGGAACCGGAACGCCTTGAAGATCTCGGGCATCAGCCGGCGCGAGAAGCGGTGGTTCAGCGCATCGAGCGTCTCGGCGTCATGGATGTCGTGGTCACGGCGCACCTTGACCGATTCGTCGAGGACGGAGACGCTTCGAGCGCCCTTTTTTCGGGTGAATCCGGCGACGGCGTTTTCGCCTTGCCAGAGTGCGATCAGCCGCGCGCACAGGTCCGGCTCGAGCACGTCCGGCACCATGAGCACCGGCGCGTGGAACGGGGCCGGCCGGGACTCGGGCTCGGCCGCGCACTCGCGAAGTGCGGCGCCGAGGTGGCGGGCGTGGTCGCCCGATTCGGGAGAGCCTTCCACGTGGCGGACGCGAAAGTTGCGGCTCAAGACGTAGCTCACGGCTCGGTCGTGGTCGGGCGCGTAGGTACCGCGCAACTTGCCGTCGGCGTCGGAAAGCACTTCGAACGATAGCCCGAGCCGGGCGGCCAGTTCCGCATTCTCCTTCACGGACAAGGGGCTGACGGCGGCGACCGACGATCCCGCGGCGGCAATTTCCGAAGACAGCCCGGCCAAGGCGGCGAGCAGCGGCTCGGATATCGGCGAGCCGGGAAAGACGAGGCCCAAGGGCCGGCCCGCGTAGCGCCGTCCGTTGAGGGTTACGGCCCGCCCCGACTGATCGGGAAGCGATGCGTTGGGGGCGATATCTCCCGCCTCGACGGCAAAGGGCATTCGCATTCACCCTTCCAAGGGCTGTCGGTACGCGGGCGTGCCGCCCGTTGATTATTAGCAGAGACGCGCCGGAACGAAAACGGCCCGGTTTCGTTCCGATTTTCCCCGGTTTCGGCTCCCGGCCGGCTTACGGTTCGTGATAGGGTCCCGGAACGGCCACCTGGGTTGCGAGGGCACATCCATGTCGGAAAGCCCCCAAGGGCGCAAAGCCGATCATGCAACCGGCGAAGCGTTTCGCCGCGCGGTCACCCTGCATCGGGCGGGGCGGGTCTCAGAAGCGCTGGCGGAGTACGATTCGGTTCTCGCGACGCGGCCGGACAATCCCGATGCCTTGAACCTGAGCGGGGTGGCGCTGTTTCAGCTCGGGGACGCGGCCGGCGCCGAGAAACGCCTGCGCAGGGCCGTGGAACGCGCGCCCGACCACGCGGAAGCATTCGGCAATCTGGGAATCGTGTTGAAGGCCCGGGGCCGACGCGACGAAGCCGAATCGGCTTACGCGCGCGCGGTCGCGATCGAGCCAAGTAACGCGAATGCGCTCTTCAATCTCGGTATCGCGAAGCAAGACGCAGGCAAGCTCGGCGAAGCCGAGGCCGCCTACCGCAAGGCGCTCGAGGTCCGCCCCGACTGGGCCGAAGCCCTCAACAACCTCGGCAACGTGCTCCGCGACGCCGGTCGGCTCGAGGACGCGCTCGTGGTGCTAGAACGCGCCGCGGCGGCGGCCCCGAACGAGGCCCAGACCCACTACAACCGGGGCTGCGTGCTGCACGAGCTCAAGCAGCCCCTCGAGGCGGAGGCGGCGCTCCGACGGGCGATCGCGATTGCGCCCGATCTCGCCGAGGCCCACAACAGCCTGGGCGTTCTGGCGATGGAGGCGGGCGCGTTCGATGAGGCTGGCGCGGCCTACCGTAAGGCGATCGCGCTCGATCCCGCTTCCGCCTACGCCCACAACAATCTCGGAAATCTGATGAAGACGTGGGGAAAGCTAGACGACGCGCGCGCCGCCTATCGCCGCGCCATCGACGCCCGGCCCGATTACGCGCGGGCGTACTACCATCTTGTCGATCTCGATCCGGACTCGTTGGACAAAGACGATGTTGCGCGGATGGAAAGCACCTTCGCGGACATGCCCGAGAACAGCGGGGAACGCGCCGAGCTGGGTTTCGCATTGTCACGACTGCGCGAGTGGGGCAAAGAATACGACCGCGCCTTCGAGTATCTGGAGAGCGCGAACCGAATCCGCCGCGCCGGTTTCGACTACCGTGCTTCAGACACCAGGCGAATCGTCGATCGCATGATCGCCGCCTTTACCCCCGACGTCGTAAAGCGTGCCGACGGGGTCGGATTTCGCACCAACGTTCCGATTTTCGTCCTCGGCATGCCGCGATCGGGAACGACGCTGATCGAGCAGATCCTGGCGTCGCATTCGGCCGTTTTCGGAGCCGGGGAACGCGGGGACTTCAAATGCTGCCTGCACGCGGGCCGCGCCGAGAAGGGGCGCGAAGCCGACTTCCCGGACGCGATTACCGAGTACGGTCCCGAGACCTGGCGCCGGCTCGGCGAGGCGTATGTGGACGGCTTGCGCGCACTTGCACCGCGATCGCCCCGCATTACCGACAAGATGCCGGTGAATTTTCTTTACGTCGGCTTCATCCACCTAGCGCTTCCCGAAGCCAAAATCGTGCATTGCGTGCGCGATCCGCTGGACACCTGTCTTTCGTGCTTCAAGGCCGACTTCGTCTCGCCCCAGCACTTCGCGTACGACCTCGCCGAGTTGGGGCTCTACTACCGCGACTACCGGCGTCTGATGGACCACTGGCACGCGGCGCTTCCGGGACGAATACTTGATGTCGGATACGAGGTCATGGTCGCGAACCAGGAGCGCGAAACCCGGAGGCTCCTCGATCATTGCGGGTTAGGGTGGGAGGACGCCTGCCTCTCGTTCCATGCGACCGAGCGTCCCGTTCTGACCGCGAGCAGCGCCCAGGTTCGCAGACCGATGTACCGGGATTCCATTGACCGCTGGCGCCGGTACGAGCGGCACCTGGGCCCGCTTGTCGACGCCCTAGGGCCGCTTGGCGCTCAAATCAGCGATTGCACGGAGCGAGCGTGAACGCATCACCCGAAACCCCTGACGAGAAATCCGCGCCGGGCGCCGTGGAGCGCCAGCAGCACGCTGAGCCGGAGGGGTTTCGTGACGTAATCGTTGGCGCCTGAGATGTCGTCTCCCCACTTGTAATGGTGCCAGGCCATCTCGAGCTGACCGCCGGCGCGGAAGCGGACGAGGAGCGAGCTGCAAAAGCCAGCGCTCAGTCAGGGTTGGTCTGCGGTGTCATCATCCCGATCTTCAAAGATTTCCCGAGCAATGCGCTGAATGTCAGGTCCAGTTAGCAGACCCTCTTGCTCTGCGAAAACATCTCGCAGTTCCACATCTTCAAGATCCCTTTCATCTCGCCAAACTGCTGCGAGAAGCAGTTCCGTACCGTGCTTCACAGAGAATCCACGATTAGCTTCCTTTCGCCGGCTTTGGATCTTCGAGTGCGGCCCTGAGAGGTTCGAGAAACGCGGCGTAGTTTCGCCAACGACCGATGGATGACGAATAAATCGGTTGCCTGACCTGCCGGTGACTCGCGGTTAGGACCACCCTGTCATTTTCGTAGAAACTTAGGCAGGCATCGTTCCAGCTCAGATCACAGAACGAGATGATTTCGCGGCTAATCCGTTCTTGATTGGAAACCAAATCTTCGTAGGTCACGTCGAGAATCGGCAACGGCATCACCGCGCGCCAGTGATCCATGAGTCGCCGATATTGTCGGTAGTAGGCTCAGGACTCATTGATTGAGATAGAAGATGACGAAAGC
>JASLLV010000047.1 GCA_030746935.1 Rhodospirillales bacterium
GCGGCGCCGCTCGCGGACGCCGAGCCGGGGCTCACCATCGAGAACGTTCCGGGCCCCTATTGCCGCTCGAAGTTTCTCGCCGAACAAAAGGCGCTCGAAGCGGCGAAGCGCGGCCTTCCCGTGGTCGTCGTGAACCCGACACTGCCGGTGGGACCGGGCGATCGGTTCCTTACGCCGCCGACGCGCATGCTCGTTCTCTTCCTCAACGGCGATACGCCTGCCTACCTCGACTTCGATTTCAATATGATCGACGTTCGAGTCGCCGCGCTCGGCCATATCCTTGCCGCCGAACGCGGGCGAATCGGCGAGCGCTACATCCTCGGCGGAGAGAACCTGCGTCTGGCGACGCTCCTCGACATGCTGGAGGAGCTTTCCGGCCTTCCGATGCCGCAATTCCGTATTCCCTATTGGATCGCTTTCGCCTTCGCGGGTGTATCGGAGTTGGTGGCCGACCGGGTCACTCACCGGTATCCGGCGGCGCCGGTGAACGGGGTCCGCCTCGCGCGCACACCGACCGTGTTCGACTCGTCCAAAGCCGCGAGCAAACTCGGGCTTCCCATTCACGGCATCCACCAAGCGCTCGCCGACGCCATCGCCTGGCTGGCCGACAACGGTCACCTCAAGAGAACCGTGCGCGCCCCGCACGCAGCTTTCGCGGAACGCCCCTCGGCCGTCGAATAGCGCTACTTCTGCGTGACGGGCCGCGGCCGCGGTGATCCGGGCTTCACCTGGAGCGGATTGTCGCGTACTTTCGTCGCGTCTGCCAAGTCGCGAACCAAAAGGTGCGGAAACAATGCCACGCGAGACGCTGCGCGTGAAGCTTGCCAAACCGCGGGGCTTTTGTGCCGGGGTGGTTCGCGCCATCGACATCGTCGAGCGCGCGCTCGAGCTGTGCGGCCCGCCGGTCTACGTTCGCCACGAAATCGTCCACAACAAGCGCGTGGTTGAGGATCTTCGGGCCAAGGGCGCCATCTTCGTCGAAGAGGTGGACGAGATCCCCGAAGGCGCGGTTACCGTGTTCAGCGCCCACGGCGTTTCCCAGGCCGTTCAGGATGCGGCGCACGGACGCGACCTTCCTGTAATCGACGCGACGTGCCCCTTGGTTTCGAAGGTCCACAAGGAAGGCCAGACTCACGCCCGCAGCGACCGCGAGGCCATCCTGATCGGCCACGCCGGCCATCCCGAGGTGGAAGGGACGCAAGGCCGGATACCCGGCGGCGTGCTTCTCGTGACCAACGTCGAGGATGTCGGCGGCCTCGACGTCCAGGACCCCGAAAAGCTCGCCTACGTCACCCAGACGACGCTCAGCGTCGATGACACGCGCGACGTAATCGAAGCGCTGAAAAATCGATTCCCGGCCATCATCGGCCCCGACGTGCGCGACATCTGTTACGCCACCCAGAATCGCCAGCAGGCTGTGAGGGAGCTGGCGCGCGACGTGGACGTCCTCCTCGTTGTCGGCGCCCGCAATAGCTCGAACTCGAACCGCCTGCGAGAAATCGGTACCCAGATGGGCGTCCCCAGCCACCTGATCGACGACGCCGACGGGCTTGACGCCGCCTGGATCGAAGGCGCGGGCGCCGTTGGCATCACCGCCGGCGCGTCCGCGCCCGAAGAGCTGGTGCAGGAAGTCATCCGCCGGCTGAGGGATTTCGGCGACGTCGTCGTTGAGGAATTAACGGGCGTCGAGGAAAAGGTGCAGTTCAAGCTTCCGCCCGAGCTTGCCTACGCCGAGAAGATTCCCGAGACGGCCGCCTGACCGCAGAGCGCTCGCCGTGGCCGTTCCCCTCATCCAACAGCTCCGTGTTGGCGCCTACATCCTGAAGCAGAAGCTTTCGGGCACCGAGCGTTACCCGCTGGTGCTGATGTTGGAGCCTTTGTTCCGGTGTAATCTGGCCTGCCCGGGCTGCGGCAAGATCGACTATGACGACGTCATCCTCAACCGCCGCCTCAGCGTCCGGGAATGCCTCGATGCGATCGACGAGTGCGGCGCGCCGATCGTCTCCATTCCCGGCGGCGAACCCCTGCTGCACAAAGAGATCGTCGAGATCGTCGAGGGAATCGTTCAGCGAAGGAAGTTCGTCTATCTGTGTACCAACGCAATGTTGCTGGAGAAGCGGCTCGATCGGTTCAGCCCCAGCCCCTACCTCACCTTCTCGGTCCACCTCGACGGGCTGGAAAAACACCACGACCGCGCCGTCGACCAGCCCGGTGTCTTCGAGCGCGCCGTCGCGGCCATCCGAGCGGCGCAGGCGCGAGGATTCCGCGTCAATGTCAACTGCACACTGTTCGATCAAATGACGGCGGGCGAGGCGGCGGAATTCTTCGACTTCGCGACCCATGAGCTCGGGGTCGAGGGGATCACGGTATCGCCCGGCCATGCCTACGAGCGCGCACCGGACCAGGACCATTTCCTGAACCGACACAAGACCAAAACGCTGTTTCGTGAAATCTTTCGCCTGGGCAAGGGCAGGAAGTGGCAGTTCAGTCAATCGATACTGTTCCTCGACTTCCTCGCCGGCAACCAGCAGTACCACTGCACGCCTTGGGGAAACCCGACCCGCAACGTCTTCGGCTGGCAACGTCCGTGCTATCTTTTAAACGAAGGCTACGCGGCCACGTTCAAGGAGCTCATGGAAGAGACCGCGTGGGATACCTACGGTACCGGCTCCTATGAGAAATGCGCCGATTGCATGGTCCATTGCGGCTATGAGCCGACCGCGGTCGCCGATACCGTGGCCCGTCCGTGGAAGGCCCTCAAGGCGACGCTTGGCGGAATCGCGACCGAGGGACCCATGGCGCCGGAGATCGTATTGGAAGGGCAGCGCCCGGCGGAGTACGTCTTCGACGCGTTGGTGCGGCGTCTAAGCGAAACGGAACCGGCCGCCGGCGAGCAAAGCGACGCGGCGTAGGCTCTTGAGCGCGCGGCCGTTGTTCCGGGCCGCGCCGATCAGCGACCAGACCGACCAGGGACGGCCAAACAACCGCGCGGCGATCCGCTTGGGATCGAGACTCCCATCGGCGGCAACGCCGTCGAGGACCCATTCGGGGATCGCGTCGGCGGCGCCATCGGCGATCGCCCTCAGCACGAGGAACGGAACCCCGGCTTCGTTCGCCGCCTGCGCCACCCCGTGACTCTCCATGTCGACGGCCGCGGCCCCGGTGGCTTGGCGAAGCGCGGCCTTCTCGGCGGGGGTCGCGACCATCCGCTCGCTGCCAACAACGTCCGCGATCGCGACCGGAACCAAGCCGTCGAGCGCCGCTTCGAGTCGTTCGCGCCACGCCTCATCGGTCGCGAACGTTCGCCCGTCCGTCGCGCGCACACTTCGCCCGAGCACCAGATCACCCGCCCTTAGCGCCGGATCAAGCCCGCCGGCGACACCGAAACTAAGCAGCGCCCGACACCCCCGAGAAACCAGCGCCGACGCCCCGGCTCGCGCGCGAACCGCGCTTGCGCCGGCGACCTCGGTGGCCGGCCGCTCCGCCGCCGCCAGCCCGTCGAGACATTCGGCTTCGCCGACGAGCCCGGTGATGACCCCGATTCGGTCCAATCAGAAGCCGTAGGTCGGAAACCGCGCGCCGCCCGCGGTTAAATTTCGGTAGCGCGCGAGAGCCAATAGGGGAAAGTAGGCTGAATACCCGTGATAGCGCAGGTAGAAGACGCGCGGAAACCCGACCGCGTTGAAATACTGCTCGTCCCAGACGCCGTCCTTGCGCTCGGCCCCGATCAGGTAATCGATCCCGCGTGCGGCGTGCTCGCCGGCCGCCTCGCCCGCCGCCATGAGTCCGAGGACCGCCCAGGCCGTTTGCGATGGCGTGCTGGCCTTGGCCTCGCCGCGGCGATCTTGCCAATAGCTCGCGCAGTCCTCGCCCCAGCCGCCGTCCTCGCGCTGGCGCGATTTGATCCATTCCACCGCCTTGCGGACGTGGGGTGCATCCATGTCCTCGCCCGCGGCGTTGAATGCCGCAAGGACGGACCAGGTGCCGTAAATGAAATTCGTACCCCAGCGGCCGAACCAGGACCCGTCGTCCTCCTGCTCGTGCATCAGGAACGCGAGCGCCCGATTCATCACGCCATGACCGCGGTCGTAGCCGAGCTGGGCCAGCATCGACGTGCACCGCGCGGTCACGTCGGCGGTCGGGGGATCGAGCAACGCACCATGATCCGCGAACGGGATATGCTCGAGCAGGCCATACGCGTTGTCGGCGTCGAACGACCCCCAGCCGCCGTTGCGACTCTGCATGCCGACTATCCAGTCGGCGCCTAGGGCGATGGCCTCGGCGTAGCGCTCGGGATCGGCGCGCTGCAACGCCATGATGACGACGGCCGTGTCGTCCACGTCGGGGTAGTGGTCGTTGCGGTATTGAAAGGCCCATCCGCCCGGGGTGAGGTTTCTGCGCCGCAACGTCCAATCGCCGGCAACATCGCGGATCTGGCGCGCCTGCAACCAGTCAGTCGCCGCCAATGCCGCGTCTTCGCGATCCACTTCCAACATGGCGTGCACCGCGAGCCCGGTGTCCCATACCGGCGAGCTGCACGGCTGGCAATAGGTGCCGCCATCAGGCTTGCGCACGACCAGTCCGTCGATGGCCTTGCGCGTGGCGATCACACTCGGATGTTCGCGGTCGTAGCCGAGCGCATGGAACGCCATCAGGGCGTTCGCCATCGCCGGGAATATTCCGCCGATCCCGTAATCGCCGTTGAGCCGTTCGGTGACGAACGCAATGGCCTTGTCGAGCGCCCTTCGCTCGAGCGCCCGAGGAAACGCCGGCTCCAACGCGCGGACAATGCGATCGACGGCGAGCATGACCGCGCCAAGCCAATGTCCTGTCGGGTTTCTGAAGTAGTGGCGCTCTTGATCCGGCGGCGTCGTGAACAGCTCTTCCACTCCCACCGCGCGGGGATTGCTGGCGCGTGGCTTCACCAAGGCCAGGATCAGAAGTGGGATCATCACCGTGCGCGACCAGTAGGATACCTTGGAGAAGTGGAACGGAAACCACTTGGGCGCGAGCATGGCCTCGATCCGCATGACCGGGGTTGCCCGCCATGGAACTTGTCCGAAAAGCGCGAGCGAGATCCGCGTGAACACGTTCGCCCGGGCCGCGCCTCCGCGCGCGAGAATCGCGTCGCGCGCGCGCCGCATGTGCGCATCGGCCGGTGAATCGCCAACCAGCTTCAGGGCGAAATAGGCCTTCACGGTTGCGCTCAGATCGATGTCGCCGTCATGGAACAACGGCCAACCACCGTGTTCGCCCTGGCGTTGGCGCAGGAACGCCGCGATCTCGGCCTCGACGGCGGGGTCGATTTCGCCGAGGAAGTGGTTGAGCAGGATGTATTCGGACGGAATAGTCGCGTCCGCTTCCAGCTCGAAGACCCAATGGCCGTCCGTCTGCTGGCAAGCCTCAAGCCCGCGCGCGCCTTCGTCGATCACGGAATCGAGCACACTCGATTCCGTCATGTCTTCGCTGCGACGCCGGGTGGCGAGCCGTTCATGCATTCTGTTCCTGCGCCCCTACCGTCCGTATCGCGTGCCGCCAGCGCGCGTCCTTGGCGCCGGTTTTTGGGTTCGAAGACCCCCATTTGTCAAGTGCTGCCGCGCGCCAAAACCGCCGCCGCCGCGGCATTGCCCGAAGCGATGGCGCCTTCAAGGGTTGCGGGAAGACCCGTATCCGTCCAATCGCCGGCAAGAAAAAGATTCCGCCACTGCGTCCGCGCCGGCGCGCGCCGCGCGAGCTCACCAGGAATCTGGGCAAAAGTGGCGCGCCGCTCCTTGACGATTCGAAATGGCGGCACGGCTGGCTCGCCAAGCGATAACGCCCGCGCGACCTCGGGCCATATCCGCCCCGCGAGCGCCTCCGACGGCGTGTCCAGCAAATGGTCCGCGGCACTGATCGTCACCGAGGCGATGTCGGCGCGGACGAACAGCCATTGCGACAGCCCGCCGACGAGGCCGAGGATGCTCGAACGGCGGGCCGGTTGGGGCAGCCGGAAGTGCCCGTTGACGATGGCGCGGCTCGTGCGCGGCACCTCGATCTCAGGAATGACGCTCGCGAGACCGCCGGGCGGCAGCGCAATAACCGTGCTCTCTTCCGCGGCCAAGGGCACGTTGCCGGAGGAAAAATCCAGCTCCGCGATCCGGTCCCCGTCGAAGGCAACACCGCGGAGCCTATCGTTGAAGCGCACCGCACATCCCGAACCTTTAAGGAAAGTGCGCGCCGGATCGACGAAAGTCTCGCTCAACCCCACCTCGGCCATGCGCGGACGACAGGCCGCCTCGCCCCGCGCAAACGTGCCGCGCACGGTCGTCCAAAGCAGCGACGCCGATCCTTCCTCGGGACGGGCGTTGAGGACCGCGGTCGCCAACGGCGCCCAAAAGCGCTGAAAAACTGGCCGATCCGCGGCCAGGCATTCCCCGACCGTCGTGCTGGGATGCGCGCGCGCCAGCTTGAGCGCGTCGAGGGCGTCGCCGAGCCGGATCCCCGGCGGCCTTCGCGACGGCGACATCAACCAAACCGGAATCGGCCCGCGCCCGGGCCGCACGAGCCAGCGCGCGCCGCTCGCCAGGTCCATGAACGGGAACTCGGCGGTCTCGGGTCCACTCAGCTTGTCGGCGGCGCCGATGTGGGCGAGGTATTCGTTGACATTGGTGTTGCCGCTAAGCACCAGATGGTTGCCGTTGTCGATCGCGCGGCCGAGCGTTGCATCGAAGAAGGACCGGCAGCGCCCGCCCGCCTGCCCCGCCGCCTCATGAAGGACGACCGACCGGCCCGCGCGGACAAGGGCCACGGCGCAGCTGAGCCCGGCGAGCCCGGCACCGACGACGTGGACCCGGCCGCCCCCAAATTCGCTCGCCGTCATGGTCAGACCAGCCCGTACCTCAGAACGATCCAAGTCTTCTCGGCGGCAGTCAAATGAACGGGCTTGAGCGCATCTCGCCAGCCGCGGCGCAACAGCCGGCGCAGGATGCGCCGGTACGCCTCCATCATGACGATCGCGGGCCGCACCCGATCGCGCTCGCACTTCGCCAGCGCCCGGTCCGCTTCGTCGAATCGCGTTTCGGCGAGATCGGCCAACCGGGTGCAAGCGTCGGCCAGGCGGGGGGCCGCCAGCACCGCCGCAGGTTCCGTTTCGCGAATGCCGCATTCGCTGAGCAGTTCGCGCGGCAGATAAAGGCGGTCGCGCAGCGAATCCTCGCCCAAGTCGCGAAGGATATTCGTCAGTTGCAGGGCCTGTCCGAGCACCTCGGCGATGTGGCTTCCGGCCTTCCCATCGACGCCGAACACGCGGTTGGACAGCCGGCCCACCGCGCAGGCGACCCGGTCGCAGTAGAGGAACAGCTCATCCATGTCGGCAATTCGCAATCGGGCGGCGGCATCCATCTCCATTCCGGCGATCACGGAATTGAAGTCGTCCGCGCTGAGCCCGAAGCGGGCCACCGCGTCGACGAGGGCGTAGCCGATCGGAAACTCAGGTGCGCCGCTAAAAACGCGCGCGATCTCGTCGCTCCACGCCGACAGCCGCGCCCGCTTGTCGCGCTCGTCGCCGGGATCGTCGGCGATGTCGTCAACCTCGCGACAGAACGCATAGATCGCGAACATGGCCGCGCGCTTGTCGCGCGGAAGAAGGCGCATCGCGAAATAGAACGACGAGCCCGATCCGGCGACTACCGAATTGACGTAGGCCACGGCTTCGCGTTGCGCGTCTGCCAGTTTTCCCCCTCTCATTCCCTTCATGATCGCACACCCCGACGCGAGGCGTCACCTACGGCGGGCGGGTGGATAATGGCGCCCCTTCCAGCCGCCACCCCGTCCGCGGAGATGCCGCCTAGCCGAATCGATCGTCATCAGCGCGTACAGCGCCGCCGCCACCGGAAGAAGAAGCGCGCGCCACGCCGATTCGCCGTAAAGGGCCAGCGTCGGGCGGTAGGAGGCGGCCATCAAGACCCACGCAGCGGCCCCGAGAAGGGCCGCTAGCGGCGCCTGGAACACGATCCCCGCAACGGCGAGCGCGGGCGGCGCCAGGTAGGTCACGATCAGGCCGAGGACGCTCGCGAAGACGAGCAGCGTCGAATGGCGAAGCTGGACGAAGGCCGTGCGCGCGATCATGGCCCAAAGGCCGCCAAGCCCCTCGTAGCCCCTGAGGCTCCGGGATGCGGTCGTGAGCCCGATCCAGATCGGCCCCGACCGCTTGACCGCGCGGGCGAGCGCACAGTCGTCGATGACGCGATCGCGAATCGCCTCGAAGGCACCGATTCGACGAAGCGCCTCGGCACCCACCAGGATGCACCCGCCCGCAGCCGCCGCGGCGCGCGATCGAAGATCGTTGACCTTCGGGAACGGATAGAGCTTCTGAAAGAAGAACACGAACGCCGGGATCAAGTGCCTCTCCCAAAACGTCCGGCATTGCAGCATGACCATGAGCGAGACGAGATCGAGGCGATCAGCCTCGGCTTTGGCGACCAGGTGTCTCAACTGGCCGGCGTCATGTTCGACGTCGGCGTCGGTGAGGAACACGTACCGCGCTTCCTTCATGCGCTCGGCGCCACGCGCGAGCCCTTGCTCGAGCGCCCACAGCTTGCCGGTCCAGCCGGGTTTCAGCGGACGTCCCGATACCAGATCGAACCGGTCGTCATCGCCGGCGGCCGCACGCGCGGCATCGGCGGTCCCGTCCTCGCTGGCGTCGTCCACCACCACCAAGGACAGGGAAGCCGGATAATCCTGGCCGAGAATCGAGGCAACGGTGAGCGCGATCGTCCGCGCCTCGTTGCGTGCAGGCACCACCGCCAATACCGCGGGCCACGCATCGGGCGCCGGGACCTCGGTCAGGCGCTCGTCGGCGCGCCAGAAACCGCGTCGGCCGACGATCAGGAAGACCCACACGGCCAACGCGCCCGCGCCGACGAGAAGCAGGGCAACTTCGGTTGCCGTCACGCCCGGCCGCTCAGAAGACGGCGGCAATCGCGCCGCGGACACAGCACCAAAGATAGCCCGCGCGGTTGAGCTGAACCCGACCAGCGAGGGGATCGCGCCGGCGGAGCAGCACGCGCAACCGGTGCGCGATCCGCAAGATCGCCGAGGATTCCGTGGCGAGCCTGCGGCTTCGCAACGCCGGGGGTAGGGCCTCTGCGCCGGCCAGTAGCTCGGAGACCCCGTCGAGTGTTCGATCGATGACCATCCTCAAGCCCGGCCGGCTCGCCTGCAGATCGAACTCCTCGACCGCAGCCCCGTGTTCGGCCATCCAATCACCCGGAAGATAGACACGATCCAGTTTGCGGTAGTCATCCTGACAGTCCTGCAAGTGGTTGATGACCTGAAGCGCCATGCACAGTGCGTCGGCCGCCGCATAGCCCGCGACGCGTTCGCCGTGGAGATCGAGGAGGTAGCGCCCGACCGGCGCGGCCGAGAGGATGCAGTAGCCCATCAGCTCGTCCCAGTCGCGGTACCGAAGCTTGGTGGCGTCCTGCTTGAAGGCGGCGATCAGGTCGGCGCAGTGGCGCGAAGTAACGTTGGTCGCGTCCAGGCTGTCGCGCATCCGGACCGCCTTTTCATAGCCCCGAACATCGCGGCCGCGGCCCATGAGCACGTCCTCGAACCCTTGAAGGCGGCTTACCTTGTCCGCGGCATCAAGCGCGGGATTATCGGCGATATCGTCGATGGCGCGGGCGAAGTCGTAGAAGACGGCGACGTGCGGGCGCAATCGCGCCGCCAGCAGCCACGAGCCAACCGGGAAGTTTTCGTAGGCCGCGTCCTTGCCCGACGGCGTCTCGACGGTGACCGGCGGGGCGAGCGTCATGGGAGCGCCGAGCACACCGAGCGGGCTCCGGGTCGACGGCTCATCGCGGGTGGGCGCGCAACTTCACGAGAAGCGCCTCGACGGATCCGCCGTTGGTTCGGATCACCGAGGCGAACTCCGAGCGCTGCGTCTGGCCCAT
The DNA here is from genome assembly GCA_030746935.1 of Rhodospirillales bacterium. GTDB lineage: Bacteria > Pseudomonadota > Alphaproteobacteria > Rhodospirillales > JASLLV01 > JASLLV01. The sequence goes on from JASLLV010000047.1 coordinate 9,933, forward strand.
GCTGATGCCTGCGACCATCACGTCGACGATCCGATAGCCGCCGTCGCGGACCCGAAGCCGCCAGTCGACCCGAAGTGGCGCCGAGCCCGCGTCCGCGCGCGTGATCTCTGTGAAGACGAGCGTGTCCTTTTCGTCCACGTCCTTGGCGCCGGTGACGGCCAGAGCTTCGCCCGAATATTTTGTGAAGCGGTCGACGTAGGTGAACACGATCAGGTCCTCGAAGAGCGAGAAGTACTCGTCGCGCTCTGCCGGCGTCGCGCTTCGCCAATAGCGGCCCAGGACCCAGCGTCCGATCGTCCGCACATCGAAGTGGTCGTTGAGCAGCGTGCGAAACCGGCTCACGCGTTCGTCGCGCGTGATGTCGGGCTCGGTCAGCGCGGCAATCGCCTTGTCGGCCAGGCCGCCGATAAATCGTTCGGCGGTTCCGTTCGCCGAGACCGGCGCCGCGACGACGGCAAGGGTCGCCAGGAACACTGCCGTCATCAAGCTCAAGCGGATCGATCTGGGGGGCATGGGGGGGAAGCGGTCTCTTTAGAGGGCCGGGTCCGCCGCTATGGCGACGCGTCGATGATCGCAAAATCGGCAAACCGAGTCCACGGCGGAAGCCCGGCGCGGCGCACGGAGCTAAAGTTCGAAGAAGCTCAGGATCTTGGCCTTGATGGCGGCACCGATGCCGATCTCGCTTGCCCGCTTCTCGTCTTCGGCGGTGAAGTGTAGCGCCGTGCCCTGCTCCTCGTGGCGACGCGCCTGGATGCGGCTCAACTCGTCGGCGAGCTGCGGATCGGTGCGCAGGACCCGCTCGAGATTGCCTTGCCGACCTCGAGCAGGGTGACCGGCGTCATCGATACGACCGTGGCGCTTCGCGGCGATCCCGTCAGCAACGACATCTCGCCGAACACGCTGCCGGGCTCGAGCGTGGCGATCCGGCGTTCCTCGCCGTCGTGGACCTTGTTCAAGACCTCGAGTCGGCCGGCGACGACGAACATGGATTGGCCGCTATCGCCCTCGCCGACGACGGTCGCGCCCGATCCGAGTTCGAGCGGATGAACGTCGCTTGCGAGCTGGGCCAGGACCGCAGAATCCAGGGGATGGAACAGCTCGACGCGGTGAAGGAGTTCGGCTGCGTTCAAATCACGCGCGATCTCGCGCGCTGTACTTTCGTAGATGGTCACGTCCCGCTTCGGATAGGCCGGCGCCAGGCCGGCCTGATTCAGGTAGTTGAGCGCGTTGAACACCACGTCGCGCGAGATCGGGAACTGCGTGGGATAGTCGTCGAGCCAAAAGTGCATGACGTACTCGACACCGCGTTCGGTGCACTCGCCGACAAGCACGATCGGGGCCGGATCGGCGCGGACGCCGTCGGTCGCCTGAATGGCCGAAGTCAGAACGGCGGCGGCGCGCTCAGGGGGTGCGCTGTAATCCAGGCAGATGGTCTTGTGGACACGGAACCGGGCGCTTGGGCGCGTAGAAGTTGATGAAGCGGCGGCCGGCAAGCACGCCGTTGGGAATGGTGATCGCCTCGCCGTCGATCGTGACCAGCCGCGTGGCGCGCCAGTTGATCTCGATGACCTCGCCCGCCTCGCCGCTCTCCATCTCGATCCAGTCGCCGATCCGGAAGGGACGCTCGACGTTCAGCGCGATCCCGGAGAAGACGTCCGAAATCATCGCCTGCAGGGCGAAGCCGATGATCGCGACGACGACGCCGCCCGTCGCCAGGATGCCTGTTATGGGCCGGTCGTAGACGAAGGCGGTAAGCGCCATGATGGCGGCGGCGAACAACACGACCCCGCCCACGTCCGACAGGATCTTGGGAAATTCCACGTGCCTCGCGCGCGCAACGACGACAAGTACGTACTCGAGCGCTCGTTTCGCGAGCCACGCCGCACAAAACCAAAGTACTGTGGCGGCGGCGGCGGCGACGTGCCCGGCCGCATCTGGGGCGTCGGGGAAAAGCGTGGCGGCGATGACGCCCGCTTCCACGTAAAGCCCCGAGAATACGGCCGCGACGAGCACGGGAATCGCCAACCGACGGACCAGCGCCGCGGACCCGGATCTCGCCATCACGCCTGTTCCTTTCCCGGTCGCCGCCTTACCATGAATCGCGCAAGAAGTTAGCAGAAACCCGGGTTCCCGAACCAGGACGATGATCCGAATTACGCCCCAAATCGATCTCGACGAACGCGAATTCCGCGAGCGCTTCATCCGCGCCACGGGACCGGGCGGCCAGAACGTCAACAAACTCGCGACCGCGGTCCAGTTGCGCTTCGACGTGTCCGCCTCGGCGTCCCTTTCCGACGACGTGAAGGCGCGTCTGAGAGTCCTCGCGCGCCGGCGCATCAACCGGCGTGGCGTCCTCGTCATCGAGGCGCGTCGTTACCGGACCCGCGAACGCAACCGCCGCGACGCAATCGAACGCCTGGTGCGGATGATCCGCCGCGCCGCCACGCCGCCCAAGCGTCGGCACCCGACCGCAGTCCCCAGGACGTCGAAACTCCGCCGGATGGAGACCAAGCAGCGGCGTGCGGGCCTCAAACGAACCCGCGGATTGGTGACGCGCGAGGACTGATCGGAGCCGCCCGATTCCAGCTCAGAGGAACCGGTTGGGGCGGATGAAGACGGCAAGGACCAGCGCGCCTTCGGGTGCGCGGACCGAATGGCGCGAGCCCTTCTGTCGGCAAACATAGTTCCCGGCCGTCACCTCCCCGTCACTGTCGACGAGGCTTCCTTCGAACACGTACGTCTGCTCGATCTCGGTGTGTTCGTGGTACGGCAGCTCCGAGCCGGGCGCCCAACGCATGAGCAGCGTCCGCATCCCGTCCTCGCCCTGGTCGAACAAGACCTTCATCTCGATGCCTGGAAAGCCAGTTGGTTTCCAGGGCGCCGCGTCGACGTCGACCGTGAGCGAGGGTCCCCATTCCCCCGCACCCGAAGCGTTCGCCCGCGGTTCGGTCTCAGTCATCGCCGCCTCCCGTTGTCGCCGCCCCACGCATTGTTCGTTTAAGCGGAACCGGCCAACACGCCGGTCCGGCCACCTACGGCATCGTATGATTGGGCCGCCCGGGCCGGCGTAGGGGCCGGTGCGATTCCACGTGCGTGGACGAGGTTAGTGATCGGCTCCGCTTCGGAAGTGGTACTGCGCGCCTTGGCGGATGCCCGACGGCCAGCGCGCCGTTACGGTCTTGAGCTTGGTGTAGAAACGCACGCCTTCGAGCCCATGGATGTGGTGGTCGCCGAAGAGCGAGCGCTTCCAGCCGCCGAAGCTGTGATAGGCGACGGGCACCGGGATCGGCACGTTGATTCCGACCATGCCGATCTGCACCCGGTTCATGAAATCCCGGGCGGCGTCGCCGTCGCGGGTGAAGATCGCGGCGCCGTTGCCGTATTCGTGATCGTTTACGAGGCCGAGCGCGTCTTCGTAGTCGGCGGCACGGGCCACGCTCAGCACCGGACCGAATATCTCGTCGGTGTAGATCTTCATGTGGCGCTCGACCCGGTCGAACAGCGAGCCGCCCGTGAAGAATCCGTTTTCGTACCCCTGCAGCTTGATGCCGCGGCCGTCGACCACGAGCTCGGCACCCTCATTGATTCCGCTCTCGATGTATCCTTCGATCTTCGCCAATGCCTCGGGCGTGACGATGGGACCCATCTCGGCCTCGGGGTCGTTGTAGGCGCCGATCTTGAGGCTCCGCACGCGCGGCGCGAGGCGGCCGACGAGTTCGTCTCCGGTTTCGTCGCCCACGGTCACCGCGACCGCGACCGCCATGCAGCGCTCGCCCGCCGAGCCGTATGCCGCCCCCATGAGGGCATCGACCGCCTGGTCCATGTCGGCGTCCGGCATCACCACCATGTGGTTCTTGGCCCCGCAAAGCGCCTGCACCCGCTTACCGTGGGCGCAACCGGTGGTGTAGACGTGCTCGCCCACGGGCGTCGAGCCGACGAAACTGACGGCGGAAATATCGGGGTGCACAAGCAGTGCATCGACCGCCACCTTGTCGCCGTTGACGACGTTGAGCACGCCGTCGGGAAGCCCGGCCTCGCTCGCCAACTCGGCGAGCTTGAGCGAACACGACGGGTCCTTCTCGGACGGCTTGAGGACGAATGTATTGCCGCACGCGATGGCGACCGGAAACATCCACAGCGGCACCATCGCCGGAAAATTGAAAGGCGTGATGCCGGCGCAGACGCCGAGCGGTTGGCGAAGTGCCAGCGAATCGACGGCACTCGCGACGTTTTCGCTGTATTCGCCCTTGAGAAGCTGTGGAATGCCGCAAACGAACTCGACCACTTCGAGGCCCCGCGTCACCGAGCCCTTGGCGTCGGCCAGCGTCTTGCCGTGTTCGGCCGACGCGATCTCGGCAAGTTCGTCCAGGTGCGCCACCATAAGCTCGCGGAAGCGGAACATGACCTGCGCACGCCGCGCCGGCGGGGTGGCGGCCCACGCCGGGAACGCGCTCGCGGCCGCGGCCACGGCCTCGCCGACCTCGGCTGCGCTCGCGAAGGGGACGCGCCGGGCCACCGCGCCCGTTGCCGGGTTGTAGACGTCGCCGAAGCGTTCGCTCTTGCCGTCGGCCTTGCGGCCGCCGATGAAGTGGTAAAGCGTCTCGGTCATCGCGCGCCTCTCCCCGCTCGCCTCGTCACTCGCTAAATCGCGAGGCCTCTCAGAGATCCGTCAGGACGTCTTCGAGAATCGTGCAGATGTCGTCGATGTCGCCTTCGCGAACCACCAACGGGGGCGCGACGAGGCCGCAATCGGCAGTGAACTTGACGTAAAGTCCCGAGGCGAAAAGCTTTTTCATGGCCTTTGCGCCGCGCCGGCCGGGTGCGCCGTCGGGCTCGAGCTCGAAGGCCGCCAGCATTCCGTAACCGCGCAAGTCCGCGATCCCGGGCGCTTCGCGGAGCGCGAAGAAGCGATCCAGGAAATAGGGCGAGAGCGCGGCCGCGCGATCGAAAAGGTTCTCACTCTCGTAAATGTCGAGCGTCGCCAGCGCCGCGGCGCAGGCGGCCGGGTGAGCGCCGAATGTGTAGCCGTGGAAAAACTCGACCGCGCCGTCGGGTGCGGCGTCGACCACGGTGTCGTAGATTTCGTCGCGAACCGCCACCGCGCCCATGGGCTGGGCGCCGTTGGTGATGGCTTTGGCCATGGTCATGATGTCCGGCGTTACCTCGAAGCTCTGGGCCGCGAAGGCTTGGCCTGTCCGCCCGAACCCGCAGATCACCTCGTCGAAGACGAGAAGGACCCCGTATTCGTCGCAGATCTCGCGCAGCCGCTGCAAGTAGCCCACGGGCGGAACCAGAACACCGGTCGATCCGGCGATGGGCTCGACGAAGCACGCGGCGACGGTCTCACCGCCATGAAGCTCGCAGATGCGTTTCAGATCGTCGGCGAGCTCGGCGCCGGACGCCGGCTGGCCCTTGGTAAAGCGGTCCTCGGGATTCCAGGTGTGGCGCATGTGGACGACGCCGGGCATGACGGCTCCGAACGCCTGGCGGTTCTTCATGAGACCCGCGAGCGAGGTGCCGCCAATGTTGACGCCGTGATAGGCGCGTTCGCGCGAGACGAAACGCTGCCTCTGCCCTTCGCCGCGGGCGTGGTGATAGGCCATGGCGATCTTGAGCGCGGTGTCGACGGCCTCGGAGCCCGAGTTGGCGAAGAAAACGTGGTCGAGCCCTTCGGGCGTGAGCTGGGCGATGCGACGCGCCACCTCGAACGACGAAGGATGGCCGAGCTGGAAATGGGTGCAGTAGTCCACTTCCATGAGCTGCTGGCCGACGGCATCGGCGATCTCCTTGCGCGCATGTCCGGCGGCGCAACAGAACAGACCCGACGACGCGTCGATGATCTGCTCGCCCTTGTGATTCCAATAGTGGATGCCCTCGCTGCGGACCACGAGACGGGGGTCCGCCTTGAAATCGCGGTTGGCGGTGAACGGCATCCAGTGCTGCTCGAGCGTATTGGCTGTGTACTGTGCCATCTTCGGTGTCCCTCAAGATTAAATTAAATAAAATTTAGAAAAGAACAGAAATATAGCAGGATATATTCTTTATTCAAAAAAATCATCGCTGCAAATCAGCCGAGAATTCGGTGCCGGCCGCTGGCGCGAGCGAGAAGGATACGTCCATCCTCGGAACCTTGTCCACCCCGGCGCCGGGCGGTCCGGCAGCGGACGCCGGGCGGGCTCGATTGACCCTGGACGGCGGCCGAAACCGGCGCTAGGAACAGACGTGTCCACGGGGCCGAGACCGGGCGTTCGTGATCCGGCCCTACCAACGAGCACCGGGGTGATGGGATGCGGATCGGCGTACCGAAGGAAATCAAAGTCCACGAGTACCGGGTCGGCATGGCGCCCACGAGCGTGCGCGAGGCGGCCCACCACGGCCACGAGGTTCTGGTCCAAACCGGCGCCGGGGCCGGCATCGGGGTAGATGACGCCGAGTACGAATCCGCCGGCGCCGAGATCGTCGATTCGGCTGCCGCGGTTTTTGAGGCCGCCGACATGCTGGTCAAGGTGAAGGAGCCGCAGGCCGCCGAGCGCAAGATGCTCAAGCCCGGCCAGATCCTGTTCACCTATCTCCATCTCGCCCCCGACCCCGACCAGACGACGGACCTGGTCGCATCGGGGGCCGTTTGCATCGCTTACGAGACCGTGACGTCCGCCGGCGGCGGATTGCCCCTGTTGGCGCCCATGTCGGAAGTGGCAGGACGCATGTCGATCCAAGCCGGTGCCCACTGCCTGGAACGCGAGCAAGGCGGCATCGGGATCCTGCTCGGCGGCGTGCCCGGGGTTCCCCCGGCATCGGTCGTCGTGATCGGCGGCGGCGTGGTCGGCGTCAACGCTACTGAAATGGCGGTCGGCTTCGGCGCCGACGTGGTCGTGCTCGACAAGTCGATCGATGTGCTGCGGGGGTTCGCGCGACGGTTCGGAAACCGCGTGCGCACGGTCTTTTCGACCCGCCAGGCGGTGGACGCCTACGCCACGGGCGCCGATCTCGTCGTCGGCGGGGTGCTGGTGCCCGGCGCCGCCGCACCCAAGATCGTAACCGCCGACATGGTCAAGCGCATGCGGACCGGCACCGTCATCGTCGACGTCTCGATCGATCAGGGCGGCTGCTGCGACACCTCGCGCCCCACCACCCACGCCGATCCCACCTACGTCGTCGACGGGGTCGTCCACTATTGCGTCGCCAACATGCCCGGCGCGGTGCCGCGAACTTCGACGTTTGCGCTAAACAACGTCACCCTTCCGCACGTGCTCGCGATCGCCGACAAGGGTTACCGCAAGGCGCTCGAGGACGACGTGCATTTGCGAGGCGGGCTCAACGTCCACAAAGGCGCTGTGACCTACGAGGCGGTGGCCGACGAACTCGGCTATCCGTACGTGGAATCGACCGAGGCCCTTGCCGCCTGAACCGCTCAGCCACTAGGGTCAGGACCCATTAATTTTCTGTTCAGCATTTTTGCCGATGATGATGATCCTGTTCAAGGAGGACATCACA
>JASLLV010000048.1 GCA_030746935.1 Rhodospirillales bacterium
CTTGTAAGCGTGAAGGAAACAAACCGCGATCGCCTCGACGCCGGCCTTCGCCAGTTTATTCGCCTCGCGGCGAACCTGGTTCTCGTCGATGGGGACGATGGCGTCGCCGTCGCGGCTGATGCGCTCGTCGATCTCGACGCGTCGGCTACGCGGCGCCAAAGGCTCGGGGAACTGGAGGAACAGATCGTGCTTGTCGTAGCGCTGCTGCTTTCCCATCTCGAGGGCGTCGCGAAAGCCCCGGGTCGTCATCAGCGCCAGCTTGGCGCCGCGGCGTTCGATGAGGGCGTTGGCCACAAGCGTCGTCCCGTGCACCAGATGGCCGACGTCGGCGAGACCGAGCCCCGCTTCCGACAACAGCGCCTCGAGACCATCGAGCGCCCCGACCGACGGGTCCTCGGGTGTCGTCAGGCACTTGTGGATGCGCATCTGGCCGGTGTCTGCGTCGACGAGGACGAAATCGGTGAAGGTGCCGCCGATATCCAAGCCGACGCGATAGCGATCCTTCTCGTTCGCCATGTTTGTTCTCTCCCAGGGTAGGAATCAGCCGCTTAAGTTAATGTGTTGCCCAAACGATACCACGTTTCCGATATCAGCCTGACACCGATTCTGCGAGCGATTGTCAGCGCCAACTTTTGATTGGTGACTGCCCGATCGGCCGCAGGCACAGATTTTGGCGCGTATCTGCGGGCTCGCAGCTGCCGATGAGTCCACGACCTACGGCTCGAAGCCGTTTCTCAGCACGCTGCGCGCGATCAGCATGCGGTGGATCTCGGACGTGCCGTCGTAGATCCGCAAGACCCGGCTGTCGCGATAGATCCGTTCCAAGGGCATTTCCTTGGCGTATCCCATGCCGCCGAAGATCTGGACGCCCTTGTCGGCGACCCGACCGATCATCTCGGACGCAAACAGCTTGACTATCGAGACCTTGTCGCGCGCCTCGCGGTCCTGGTCGATTTCCCAGGCGGTGTTCAGCACCATCATGCGGGTCGCGAAGATGTCGGTGGCCATGTCGGCGAGCATTTGCTGGACCATCTGGAACTGGCCGATGGGCTGGCCGAACTGGTGGCGCTCATTGGCGTGGTTCCGCGCCAACTCGAGGACCCTTGACGCCATACCGACCGAACGCGCCCCGATGTGGGCGAGCCGCACCGCCGAGACCGTGTTCATGATCAGCCGGAAGCCCTCGCCGAGCTCGCCCATGATCTTGTCGGAACCGACGCGGCAGTCCTCGAACACAAGCTCGGCGTGGCCGTATCCGCGCTGGCCCATCATGTGCTGGACCCGCCCGACAGAGAATCCGGACGTTCCCTTGTCGACGAGGAACAGCGTGATGCCGCCGCGGGCACGTTTTTCGCGGTCGGTGAGCGCCATGACGATGGCGTAATCGGCAATGTCGCCGTCGCTGATGAAGTGCTTGCGACCGTGCAGCACCCAGTCGTCGCCGTCGGGCACGGCGGTGGTCGAGATGGCGGCGGCGTCCGAGCCGGCGCCGGGCTCGGTGATCGCCATGGCACAGATGCGCTCGCCTTTGACCGTCGGGATCAGGTAGTCGTCTCGTTGGGCGCCCTCACACGCCGTCAGCATCGGATAGACTTGGCCGAAGATGCGTCGGATGAGAGCGTCCGAGGTGCGTCCGAGCTGCTCTTCCACCAGGCACGTTTCGACCGTGCTCAAGCCCCCGCCGCCGACGTCGACAGGCATGTTCATCGCATAAAGGCCAAGCGCTTGCGCCTTGGCTTTGACCGCGTTCAGCTTATCGGCAGGCACATGGCCGAGTTCCTCGACCTCGTCCTCGAGGGGCTGCACCTCGGTCTCGACGAACCGCCGAACGGTATCGATCAGGACGCGGGTCTCATCGGGAATCTCGAAATCCATGAAGCGCCTCTTCGGCGTCACCCGGCCGCCTTCGCCGCGCCGATCTTCGTATGCTTGCGGCGCTCGGGCCTCAGAAGTACTTGGCCATCAAGGTGCGGGGAATGAAGAGCGTTATTTCGGGGATGAAGACGGCGAGCAAGATGACGGCGAGACCGACGCTTCCGAAAGCCACCGTCATGAGCATCGCGCGGCGGGGGTGGATGCCCATGATCTTCGAGGCCACCAGCAGGCAGACGCCGTGCGGGGGCGTCACCAGCCCCAACGCCGTCGTCATCACCACGATGCAGCCGACCTGGACCGGATGGACGCCGGCCGAGTCGCCTAGCGCCTGGATTACCGGCAGGAACATGATGGTCGCGGGGATCGATTCCAGCACCGTACCGAGAACCAGGAACAAGGTGACGATCGCCAGCAGGACGCCGTAGCGGCCCGCACCGAATGCATCGAACAGCCCGACCATGGTCTCGGGGAACTCGTAAAACGCGAGCAGCCACCCGAACACGGCCGCTGCCGACGTCATGATCATGATCAGGCCCACAAATTTGCCGCCGTTGATCAACAGCTCGATCGAGTTCCTGATGTTCAGTTCCCGGAAGATGAAGATGCCGAGGATCAACACATAGACGATGGCAGCGGAGGCCGATTCGGTGGGCGTGAAGATCCCGCCGACGATGCCGCCGATGATCACAATGGGCACGCCGAGCGGCGCGAGCCCGCCGGTGATCGCGGGCAGGAACCGTTTACCCGCGACGCCGGCGAAGTCGTCCTTGCCGAAGTCGTAGCGCCGGGCAAGCACGTAGACCACGGCCATCTGTCCGAAACCGATCAACAGGCCGGGGATGACCCCACCCAGGAAGAGCATGCCTATGGAGACGTTCCCGAAGGCGCCGTAGATCACCATCATGATCGACGGCGGGATGATGTTGCCAAGGGTCGACGAGCACGCCGTCACCGCGACCGTGAAGGGCCGCGAGTATCCGGCCTTGATCATCTGCGGCATGACGACCGAGCCGATCCCGGCGGTGTCGGCGGTACTCGATCCCGAGACCCCGGCGAAAAGCATGCTGGCGACGATGTTGACCATGGCGAGGCCGGCTTGGACCCGCCCCACCAGCGCCCGGGCGAGGTTCATGATCCGCTCGGTGATCGAGGTGGAGTTGCAAAGCATGCCGACGACGTAAAAGAGCGGCACCGCGAGAATCGGGAACGGCAGGAGCCCTTCGTAGATGCGCATCGACAACAGCATCGGCGGCAAACCGTCGAGCATGATGACCATCAGGCACGACAACAGCATCCCGAAACCGACCGGGATGCGGAGAAGAATGAAGATCAGGAACGATGAGAAAAGGAGGATGATCATGGGTGTTCGATTTCGTCTGCGCCGCCACTGCCGTCCGATCCGGGAAGCTCCAGCCCGGTCCAGGTGATGATGGTGCGCTCGATTAGGAACAAGAACATCGCCACGCCCGAGATTGGCAGCGACACGTAGACGATGATCATGGGAAACGCCATGGTGTCGGAATAGCGGGTCCGCCCGAGGAGCGCGTATTCGCTGCCGTAGCGAACAAATGCCAGCGCGAGCACGAAGACGACCGCATAGGTGAGCGTCGGGATCAGCTTGTCGAAGAGTGGTCCCATGGTTTCGGGAAGGACGTCGGCGACCAGGTGGCTGTGGTCGCGGACCCCAAGCGCCGAGCCGAACAGAACCATCCAGATAAAGCTGTAGACCGCCGTCTCCTCGGACCACGGCGTCGACACTTGGAGCACGTAACGCCCCACCACCTGGTAGAACACGGTGCCCACCACGGCGGCAAGGAAGACCGCGCACAAGAAGGTGAGCACCTTGTAAACGAGGTCGTTGACCTTAACGAAGATCCGCCACGCGGTGCGTCCCTGCATGTCGGTTTAGTCCTTTCCCGGGCACCGCGGTTACCGGCGCCGGATTCAGATTTCGCCGGGATCCAAAGGCGGGATTTGGCGACCGCGACTCGATTCGGCAAGGGTTTATATCGGCTTGGTGTGGCCTTGGGAAGCGGACATCGGTTTGACTCCCAAGTCATTCCCGGCTAAATCCGGCGCGCGTAACAGAAGGCCATCGCGCGGCGAGCGCGTGCTCCGGACGCATGGCGGCGAATCACCCTAGGGAGGAGTCTCAGGAATGCAGACCGAATTTGTTTACCGGTTGGGCGCATCCGCACTCGGCGCCGCGGCGCTGGTCGCGTTCGCCCTTGGCGGTCCGGCGCCCGCCGCGGCGGCCGATGTCGAGCTCACGTGTGCCCACGACCAGCCCGTGGCCAAGGGCGCCGAGGGCTACAAGGAAATCCAGTGGCAGTACTTCAAGAAGACGGTCGAGGAGAAGTCTAACGGGCGTATTGCGGTCAAGGTGCTCGGTGCCGGCCAGCTCGGCGACGTGCCCGCGCTCATAGAGAACATGAAGATCGGCACAGTCGATTGCACCGACATCAGCGGCGCGACCGGCGGCCCCTTCATCCCGGCGATCAGTATCCTTTCGGTGCCGTACGTGATCGAGAACCTCGAGCACCGCGCGCGGTTGGTCGACACCGACGGCCCGGTGTTTGCCGAGGTGGCGCGAGAGGTTAAGGAGAAGCTCAACGCGACCCTCATGGGTACCGAGCATTCCAGCGTTCGCAGCGTGTATACGCGGACGAAGCCGGTCATGACGCCGGACGATCTCAAGGGCCTCAAGATCCGCACCATGCAGTCGAAGGCGCAGGTCTCGAGCTGGCAGGCGCTAGGCGCGGCGCCGACCGCGATCGCGTTTGCCGAGGTGTACGCGGCGCTGCAGGCCGGCGTCGTCGACGCGGCCGAGAACTCACCCATGTTCCTGTGGAACATGAAGCACTATGAGGCGGTCAAGTACTACTCGCTCACCAAGCATCTCATGAACATCGGATTCAGCATGATCTCCGACCGGGCGCTGGCGAAGGTGCCTGCGGACCTGCGTGACATGGTCATCGAGGCCGGGCGCGAAGGCGCGGCGCGGGGACGTCAGTACGACATCGACGTCGATTCCAAGTTCATGAAGCAGATCACGGACGCGGGCGTTATCGTCAACGACGTCGACACCGCGCCGTTCGTTGCGCTCGCGGTCGGCGTGCACGACGATCTCGCCAAGGAATTGGGGGGCGAAAAGCTGCTGATGATCGCTCGCGAGGAAGCCAAGAAGGCCATGTAATAGGGCCTCGCGAAGAACACTAGGCAATCTGGCCGGCGCCGCAAAACGGCGCCGGCTTTCGTTTTCGAGGGCGGACGTCGACAACGGGCATTTAATGTGCCTTTGGCGAGGTGCGCGCGGGCGATGCAGACGATCCCCCATCGGGCTCTGGGTGCGACCGGCATTCGGGTGTCGGCGCTTTGCCTTGGCACCATGTCGTTTGGGGCGCGGACCTCGTTCGCCGAGGCCGGGCGCATCGCCGCCGCCGCCAGGGACGCCGGCATCAATTTCATCGATACAGCCGACGTCAACGCAGGCGGTGATTCCGAACGGACGATCGGGCGTCTCGTGCGATGCGACCGGACGCGTTGGGTCCTTGCCACCAAGTTCGGAAATCGGTTCTGGCCCGGGCCGAACCGGGCGGGATTGGGGCGCAAATGGCTGATGGAATCGCTGCACACGAGCCTTCGCCGACTCGCCACCGACACTATCGATCTCTTCTACCTCGACTGGGACGATGCCTCGACGCCCCTCGACGAGACCGTCTGGACGCTGGGCCAGGCAATTCACCAGGGCGCGATCCGGGCATGGGGGTTCAGCAACTTCGCGGCCTGGCGAATTCCCGAGTTGATTGCCGTGAGCGATCGTCTGGGCGTGGACCGACCCATCGCCGCCCAGCCTTGCTACAACGCCCTGACCCGGACCGCCGAGGCCGAGTATCTGCCGGCCTGCCGCCACTTCGGCATCGGCGTCGTCCCGTACAGCCCGCTTGCGCGAGGCGTACTGACGGCGAAATACCAAGCGGGACGGCCGCCGCCGCGGGGAAGCCGGGCCTGGCACCGCGACGCGCGTCTCTTCGAGACCGAGTACCGCGGCGAATCGCTGCGACTGGCCGGCGCCCTCAAGACCCACGCCGAAAGCCGCGGCATGACCGCGGTCGAGTTCGCCGTGGCTTGGCTCTTGAATAACGAGATCGTCACCTCGGTTGTAGCCGGCCCCCGAACGCGTCGCCAGTGGATGGGATACCTGACGGCACCGGCGCGGACGATTTCGCCAGAAGACGAGGCCTTTGTAGACGGCCTCGTCGCGCCAGGCTCGGCGTCGACTCCGGGATATCGTGATCCGCGCTCGCCCGTGGCGGGGCGCGTTCCGCGCAGCGACCCGAGTGTTGAAACTTCTCGACCGCGCGTGCCGCCGGGTGCTTCCGTGATGGACTCCGCGTCACGCGCGCGATCGCGGGCGGCTCGATAGCCAGAGAGGGAAGGACGTGATCAAGGTTTACGGGCGGACGACGTCGATCAACGTACAGAAAGTAATGTGGTGTTGCGCGGAAGTGGATCTCGAAGTCGAGCGGATCGACGTCGGCGGCGAGTTCGGCGGCACCCGTGATCCGGCGTTCGTCGCCAAGAATCCGAACGCCACCGTGCCCGTGCTTCAAGACGGTGGCCCCACGGTCTGGGAATCGAACTCGATCGTGCACTATCTCGCCGAGGCTTACGGTCGCGCCCCATTCTTTCCGGCCGACGCTAGGCGGCGGGCGCTCGCGAGCCAGTGGATGGACTGGTCGCTCGGCGTCCTAAATCCTGTCATGCGCCCCGTTTACGTCGGCATGGTCCAGTCGCCCGAGCAGCAACGCGAGCGGGTCCCCTTGAGACGGCCATTCGAGATTCACCCGGCGGCGGTGAAGGGCGCGTTTCGGATCGCGAACGAGCTGTGGGGGCGCCTCGACGCCCACCTTGCCGACCGGCGCTACGTCACCGGCGCAGACTTCGTCTTCGGCGATCTTGCGCCCGGTGCGTGGTACCACCGCTGGACCAAGGTTCCGGGCGACAAACCGCCGCATCCGAACCTGGCGGCCTGGTACGCGCGGCTTCGCGAGCGTCCGGGCTACCTGCGCAATGTGGTCGAGGGGCCGCTTTAAAGCGGATCGCGTTTGATTGGAACCGCCTCGCGGTACCAATCAAGCCGCGTGAATCCGCTCGAACTCGATGGAGCAGACCAGATTTACGCGCTCGCCGGATCGCGGCCACGCGAAACCGAGCGAGCGCGATCTGGTCTGGGCCGGGCCTTTATCGGCGCGTCAGCCGACCCGCTCGAAGATGTGGCGCGTCGCGTTTCGGACGTGCGGCCTGACCTTGGTCGGCCACTCGCCCTGGCTGGCCGCCGCCTGCCAGGCGTCGCCCTTGGGGAGATCGGGCGAGTTGATCTCGTAGATGGCGACGTAGCGCTGGGTCTTGTCTTCAGTGGACGAGACCAACTTGTAGCGCCGGCAGCCGGAGCAGCCCGCGACCTGGGTGAGCGCGGGCATGTGCTCGGTGTCGTAGATGCGGTTGAAGTCCGCATCCGCCTCGTCCGCAACGTCGAGCTGGACCATGTAGATGTATTCGCCCATGGCGCAATTTCCTCCTTTGGCGGTAACGGCGCGACTTCCATCGCCGATCGTATGAGCGTGGTCAAGCTCGGGGCGGGATGCGCGGAAGTTTCGGTTGACTCAGACCCGGCGATTCGGCGTAGCTAAGTCATGGATACCGCGAGCCAAGAGCGGGAATCGGAAAGCCCGGCGCGCCTCCCCGACGGTCTCGTCGCAATCGTCAAGCGGGCTTGCCCGACCTGCGAGTTGATCGCGCCGGTCCTGGGTGCGATCGAGGCGTCCGGGGCGGCGCTGACGGTGTTCAGTCAGGACGATCCCGCCTTCCCCGCGACCGTTACGGGCGTGGTCGACGACACGGCGCTCGAACGCTCCTATCGGCTCGGGATCGAGATCGTACCAACCGTGATCCGGGTCGTGAAAGGGGCCGAGGTCGAACGCGTCATCGGGTGGAACCGCCCCGAATGGCGCGCGCTTTCGGGCATCGAGACTCTTGGCGCCGAGTTGCCTGAGAACCGGCCCGGCTGCGGCGCGCTGAACGTCGAACCGGGCATCGCCGAGGCATTGGCGGTTCGCTTCGGCTCGAACAGCCTCGCCGCCCGGCGCGTCGTCGTTGCACCGTTAGAGGACGAGGCCGAAGTCTGTTTCGACCGCGGCTGGACGGACGGCCTGCCCGTGATCCCGCCGACGGAAGCGCGCGTGATGAAGATGCTCGATGGCACGCGGCGCGCCCCCGACGAGGTGGTCGGCGTGATCGCGCCCGATTATGCGCCCTGCACCGTCGAGAAGGCGGCGATCAACGCGGTCATGGCAGGGTGCAAGCCCGAGTACATGCCGGTCGTACTCGCGGCGATCGAGGCGGCGTGTTTGGAGGCTTTCTGCCTGCACGGCGTTGTCGCCACCACCGACTTTCCGGGTCCGGTGGTGGTGGTGAACGGACCCGTCGCCAAGAGGATCGGCATGAATGCGCGGCACAACGCGCTCGGCCAGGGCAACCGCGCCAATGCGGCGATCGGCCGCGCCTTGCAGCTGATCGTCCGCAACGTGGGCGGTGGCCGGCCGGGCGGTGTCGACCAGGCGTGTCTCGGCAATCCCGGCAAATTCACTTTCTGCTTCGCCGAGGACGAAGAGAACTCGGCCTGGGAGCCCTTGTCGGTGGAACGCGGCTTCGCGCCCGGCGCCTCGACCGTGACGCTGTTCGCCGGCTGCGGCATGCAACCCGTCTACGACAACCATTCACGCAAGCCCGAATCGCTGGCGCGCACTTATGCTGCCTGCCTGCGCGGGGTCCTACACCCCAAGCTCGCGCGCGCCGACGCCATGATGGTGATCGCGCCCGAACACGGCCGCGCGTTCGAGAACGCCGGTTGGTCGAAGGCCGAGCTGCATCGCCGCTTGGGCGATCTGCTTTCGATCCCCATCGCCGAGATGCAGCCGGGCTACGGAGGCATGGATGAGGGCGTGCCGGCCGACGTCGGGGGCGAGACGGTCGCGAAGTTCCGGCCCGGCGGCCTCTTGTTGGTTCGCGCCGGCGGCACCGCCGGCTTCTTCGCCGGCATTATCGCCGGCTGGTCGGCGAGCGGGCCCACCGGCTCGGCACCCGTTACGGTAGAGATAACGCAATGACGGAGGGAAGTGCATGACGGAACCACGCGTCCTACTCGATCCGACATCCGAGGCGGAGCCCGCGCACCGCGCGCTTCTCGCCCGCCCGCCGTCGCTCGATGGCCTGACGATCGGGCTCTTGAGCATCTCGAAACGGACTTCCGACGTCTTCCTCGACGCGGTCGAATCGCACCTCAAGGGCCGCGGCCTCGAGACGGCGCGTTTCGTCAAGCCGACGTTCGCGCGCCCGGCGCCGCTCGAGTTGCGCCAAGAGATCGCCACCCGCTGCGACGTGCTCGTCGAGGCGCTCGCCGACTGAGGGTCCTGCACGACGTGCAGTTTGCATGACGTCATGGACTTGGAAGGTCGGGGGGTTCCGTCTGCTTTCGTCGCCACCACCGAGTTTGTTGTCGCCTCGCAGGCGCAAGGCGCGGCGCTCGGCTTCGATCCCGCGGTCATCTTTGTGGCCCACCCAATCCAGGACCGCACCGACGACGAGATCCAGGCGCTCGCGGCCGAAGCGGTCGACGAGATCCTGAGCGCGATCCAAAAGGGGTAGGCGGCGCGGCTCGGCCGTTGACGCTTGGGCCCGCATCTTCGATAGTTGGGGATCACATTCCCGACGATCGCCGTTTGCGGACGAGGGCAGCCCATGAGGCTGCGCCCGCGATTTCAACGAGGAGGATCACGTTATGGCACGTCGAATCGATTGGACGGGGGTGTATTCACCTGCCGTTACGCCGTTCACCGAGACCGGCGAGATCAACGAGGCCGGGTTCCGCGAGGTGCTCGACTACCTGATTGCTGAAGGTGCCGACGGAATCATCGTAGCCGGATGCACGGGCGAGTGGTTCTCGCTCGGCGATTCCGAGCGCGCGCGCCTGTTCGCCGTAGCCCGCGAACACATCGACGGGCGCGCCAAGGTGATCGCCGGCACTTGCGCGATCGCCACTCACCAGACCATTGGGCTTACCCAGGCGGCCAAGGACGCGGGCTGCGACGGGGCCATGATCATGGCGCCTTGCTTCATCGCGCCCCGCAACGTCGAGATCGTCCAGTACTACGCGGACATCGCCAAGGTCGGCCTGCCAATCATGATTTACAGCATCCCAGAGAAGGGGCACCACAACCTCGACGCCGACCTGATCGAGGACCTGAAGGCGATCGACGAGGTGGTGGCGATCAAGGACAGCGCGCTCAGCCTTCCGCAGATGATCGAGACCGCGAACCGGCATTCCGACTGGCTCGCCATCTTCCCCGGCCGCGAGGGCTACGCGCCCGACATGATCGAACGCGGTGCCGCCGGGATTACGGCGATGATGATGAACGTGGTCGGACGCCACGTGGTCACCTGGTACGAGCATCTGGCCGCCGGACGCTGGGTTGACTCGCGCGCCGACGGGCGGGTCATCGACGCGGCCTACGGAATCTGCCTGTCGAAGACCTTCAAGCCGAGCCGGCCCACCGGCCACTGGCCGATCATGAAGGAGAGCATGAAGATCCGGGGGGTGGACGCCGGCTTCATGCGCCGGCCGTTCCTGCCGTTACCGGCCGAGGACCGGCCCGCGCTTGAGCGTGCGCTCGCCGCGATCGGGCTTGGCCCGTACGCCAAAGGTGCCCGCGTCGCCGCCCAATAACGAACCGAAGCAATCGAGGCCCGGCCGGTCGCCGAACGGCGCACCGGCGGGTCGCCCACGACGCCCTTGGGGGAGAAAAGACCATGGCCGGAATGCCTGTCAGCGCCTTTACCACGTCGTACATGTTCCAGATGAACGCGCTTCAAGCGATGCGGCATCTGGGCGAGATGGGTTACCGCAGGTTCACCGTCTTGGTGAGCCCGCCGCACTTCTGGGTGCCGCAGCTTTCGGCCCAGGAGCGAAAGGAAATGCCGGGCCAACTCGCACAACACGGGCTCGAGATCGCGGCGTTCTGTTTTCCCAGCATCGACAACAACCTGACCAGCTTCGCGGCCGAGCTTCGGCGCGAGTCGGTGAATGCGGTGAAGGAGGTGCTGACGCTGGCGGGCGAGTGGGGAATCGGCAACGTGGTCGTCATCCCCGGCAAGGTGAGCCCCCTTTTGCCGCCGCCGCCCGATCTGCCCATGCAGTGCTTCGTCGAAACGTTCCAGGAGCTCGCGGAGCACGCAAAGAGCACCGGCACCCGGATCTTGGTCGAGAATGTGCCCATGTCCGCCTTCCCGCACGCGACCGACGTGATGCGGGCACTTGACGCGCTCGACGACGACAGCGTGGGCATCCTCTACGACTTCGCCAACGGCACCTTCGTCGGCGACGACCCGTGCGCGGACCTGCGACTGGTCAAGGACCGGCTCGGGATGTGCGACGCGTCCGACACCGGGGCCGAACTCTTCCGGCATGGGCCTATCGGCACCGGGATCGTGCCCTTCGAGCGGATCGCCGATACGCTCCGCGAGATCGGGTATCAGGGCGTGACCGCGGTCGAGATGATCGTCAAGGACGACCCCGACACCGCGTTTCGCGAAGCCACCAAGAAGCTCGCCCAGTGGGGCTGGGAGCTGGCCGGCGGCTGATCGTTCCGCGCTCGCATTGACGCCTGCGGGGGGCTCGACCATAGTGGGCGAAATTCCCAATGCGGCGGTGTCGCGCGGGATATAACGGATTTTCACCGAGGAGAAGAAACGGATGGCAAGAAGAATAGACTGGAAGGGAATCTTTCCCCCGATCGCGACACCGTTCACCCGCGAGGGCGATTTCGACGAGATCGCGTTCGGTCAAGTGGTCGAGCAGCACATCGCCGACGGTTGTCACGGCCTCGTCGTCGCCGGGTGCACCGGCGAGTGGTTCTCGCTCGACGACGAAGAACGTTGCCGGGTCTTCGAAATCGCTGTGGACGTGGCCAAGGGCCGGGTGCCGATCGTCGGCGGAACGTCGGCCATGAGCACGCGCGCAGCCGTCAAGCTGCAGAAGGCCGCCAAGGATTTGGGGTGCGCCGGCTCGATGACGTTGGCGCCGCCGTTCCTGCTGCCGTTCGAGAACGAGGTCGTCCACTTCTTCCGGCAGCTTTCGGCGGTCGGCCTGCCGATCATGCTCTACAACAACCCGCCTCGGGGTTGCATGAACCTGACCGCGTCCCTGATCGGCAAGCTTCTCGAGTTCGACGAGATCGTCTCGATCAAGGACAGCGTCAACGAGCTACCCCAGAACATCGACACCCTTCGCGCACACGGCGACGAAATCGCCATCTTCGCCGGCCGCGAGGGCTATCTGCTGCCCGCGATGCAGCGTGGCGCAATCGGTAGCGTCGCCATGATCACCAACATCTTGGGATCGCACGTGGTCGAATACTACGACCACCTGTTGGCGGGACGCTGGGAGGAGGCACGCCGGCCCCAGCAGCTGATCGACGACGTTTACGCGGTCATCCAGGGCCAGTCGGTCAAGCTCACGCGTGCGACCGGCCACTGGTCGGTGCTCAAGACCTGCATGAACGTGCTTGGGCGCAACGGCGGCTTCATGCGCGAGCCGTACCTGCCGGTCGTGGACGAGGACATCGCGAAAATCGCCGACGCCTTGGCGAAGATCGGCCTGACGCCCGAAAGCATGGCGCACCCGGTGGCCGCTCAGTAGGCGCGTCGCCGGAAGGAATCCAGCGCCGGCCGATACGCGTCGGCGGCGGCTATGAGACGAGAAGGCGCAGGCTAGAAGCGGATCCCGATCCGCTCGATGGGCTTGCGCCTTCTTTCTTTTTGCCACCGACTGATGGGAGGTCAATGAAATGAGCGCGCTTCGCGTCGGCGCCCACACCTTTTCGTACAGCTTCACCCACACCGCGCTCGACGCCATGCTGCACTTGGCGGGCCTTGGGTTCAACGCGTTCGAGGTGCTGGTTTCGGCGCCGCACTGCTGGCCGGGGGAGCTGGACGCCGGGACGCGGCGCGCGGTGCGAAGCCGCCTCGACGCGGACGGCCTCGAGATCACCTCGCTGTGTTTCCCCAGCATCGACAACAATCTGATCTCGACTGCCGCCGACATGCGCCGCGAAACCAAGGACGTGATTCACCGGGTGATCGATCTTGCCGGCGATTGGCGGGTTCCGAATGTGCTCGTGATCCCGGGAAAGCTGTCGCCCCTGTGGCCGGTGCCCTACGAGTGGGCGCTGGCGTGGTTCCTGGAAGCGATGCGCGAGTTTCTCGATCACGCCGGCGACGACGGGCCGGCGCTGATCGTCGAGAACGTTCCCATCACTTTGCTTCCCCGCGTCCGCGATATCGCGACCGCGCTGGAAGCACTTGGCGACGACCGCGTCGGGATCCTTTACGACGCCGCCAACGGGGTCTTCATGGGCGACGATCCGGTGTCCGATCTCGGCCTCGTCAAGGACCGGCTGCGGCTGGTGCACCTGTCGGATACCACCCGCGAGGTCTATCGCCACGATCCGGTGGGCGCCGGCGTGGTTCCGTTCGCGGCCGTGGCCGAGACGTTGCGCGAAGTCGGCTACGGTGGATGCTCGATCCTGGAGATGGTGGTCAAGGACGACCCGGACGCCGCCTTCGCCGAAAGCAACCGCCGCCTCGCCGCGTGGGGCTGGGAGATCGCTGGCGCCGATTCAGCTTGAGCGACCGAGCTCCAACAAAGCGTCCACCGCCTGGAGTTGGATGCGGGCCGCGTCGACGAGCGCGGCCACGGGTACCGATTCGTTCGCGGCGTGGCCTTCGGCGTCGTCGCCTGGACCGAAGCCGATGATCTCGATGCCGTCGTCGGCGAAGTAGCGCCCGTCCGAGGCGCCGATTGTGTGGGCGAGCTCGGCTGTGGTGCCGGTACGGCCTTCGATCGCGGCGCCGAGCGCGGCGACGGCGGCGCCATCGGCTCGGGCGCTATAGCCGTTGGTGCCGAGAAGGCGTTCGGTTCGCACCGTGCCTTCGGGCTCGCCCGCGCCCTCGACGATCTCGGTGATTTCAGCGAAGGCTGCGTCCACGTCCTCGCCCGGCAACAGGCGGCGGTCGACCTCGGCCAGGCACCCGGCGGGAACCACGTTGGTGTTATTGCCGCCGCGAATCAGACCTAAGTTCATCGTCGAGGCGAGGGCGCCCTCGCGGCGACCGGCGAGGCGGGGGCCAAGCCCGTCCTCGAGCGCGCGAATCACGCGCGCCATGCGCATGATTGCGTTGTCGCCTGCGTCTGGATCGCCGGCGTGCGCGCTTCGTCCCGTTGCCGTTATCCGTACCCACAGCACGCCGCGTTCGGTGACGACCATCCGGTTGGCGGTGGGGGCGGCGACCACCAGGACGTCGGGCGCGACGAGTCCCGTGTCTCGCAAGAATCGCGCTCCGTCGGGGCCCATGGTCTCTTCGTCGGCGACGAAGGTGAAGCTCACGCGGCCCCTGGACGGGCCGCCCCTGCGCGCGATTTCTTCCGCGAGCCACAAGTGCACGGCCATGCCGCCCTTGCAATTGGCCGCGCCGAGGCCGATGACGCGGCCGTCATCGCGGACGCCCTCGAAGGGGTCGGTCCGCCAGTCCGCCCGGCTTCCGGCGTCCACCGTATCGGCGTGGACGTTGAAGACTATCCACGGTTCACCCGTGCCCAAGGTGGCGACCACGTTGTCGAGGCCTTCGGCACGGGATGCGGTCTCGGTCGCATACCCGGCGCTTCGCAGTCGCCCAGATACGAACGCCGCGATCTCGCGCGTATCGCCCGGCGGTACGGTCGACGGCAGCGCGATCAGGTGGCCCAGGATCGCGACCAGCTCGTCCGCCAAGGCGGCTTCGTCGATGGTTCTTCCGCTCACCGCAGCCCGACCGCGGCCAAGGTGCCTTTCAACATCTCCACCTCGTCATCCGCGAGCGGGCCAATGGGCGGACGTACGCGGTCGTTCTCAAGTCGTCCGAGAAGCTTGAGACAAGTCTTCAAGCGCGCCGCGGAGTGGCCGCCGGGGGGCGTTCCGTAGATCGCCCGGGCGAGGGGGTAGATGATCGCGTGCGCGCCTTGGGCGGCCTCCATGTCGCCGGCCTCGAACGCGTCATAGAGCGCGACGACGGTCTCGGGAATCACGACCGCGAGGCTGACGAGACTTCCTTCGCTGCCGATGACGTAGGAGGTGAACAAATGCTCGTCGCCCGAACCCATGACCGCTACGTGCGGCGCGACCTCATTTATCAGGCGCCGGTTCGCCTCGTACCTCGCGACCTCCCACGAGCCATCCTTGATGGCGACGACCCCTGGGATTTTCACCAGCTCCGCCAGCACTCCGGCCCGGAATGCCATCTGGCCCGCGTTGACCGAACCCTGAAAGAGCATGATCGGTACCTCGATCGCGTCCGCGATCATGCGGTGGTGGTTGGCCGCTATGGTGTCGTCTTGCGCGACGGCCCACGAAAATGGCGCGAAGATCATGATTGCGTCGGCGCCTGCGGCCACCGCATCACGCGCGTGCTCGACCGCCTCAAGGCTGCTCTCGCAGTTGACGCCGGCGACAACGATCGCGCGTTCGCCGATGGTGGCGTGCGCGATCTCGACGTTGCGCCGTTTTTCTTCGCGGCTCAGCAGAAAGTTCTCGCCCGCGTGACCGTTGCACAAGATCCCGACGTTGCCGGGTACGTCGAGCATGGCGGCGTAGTGTCGGGCCAAGGCCTCCTCGTCGACCGCGTGGTCTGCCTTGAACGGGCAGATTGTCGCGGGATAGATGCCGTTGAACGGCTTCTCGCCTGTGGGAATCATGAATCGAACCCTCGCATTCTCGCCCTGATCGGTGCAGCTATTGCGGCGCGGACTCGCCGACCCCGAACAGTTCGATCGGGTTGCGCGCCACCATCATGCTCAGCTCCGCGTCCGAAAACCCGCGGCTCTTGACGGTGATCAAGAACTCGCGAAGCCCCTCCACCGGCGGCGGCAGGACGTAGGAGCCGAGATCGCTCGAAAGAATGGTGCGCTCCGGCGTTGCCACACGGATCTGTTCGGCCAGTTGGTCGGGCGTGACGTGCGCCGGAGAGTGGGCTTGCGAATCGATATTGGTTACGGGAATGAACGCCGCGTGGGTCAGGGTGTAGAACGAGAATTCGGCGTAGGCGCCGGTCTTTACGATCTCGGCGATCTCGTCCGTCGCAAACCCCCCCGACGGTGCGATGACGCGCTTGACGCCGTGCTTCTTCGCTTCTTGGCAAAGCCGGACCGCTTCCGGGCCCGAGATGTGGCCGGTGTTCAGGACCACGTCGCGCGGGGCCAGCAGATCGAGGATTTGTTTGGTGGCGTCCTGAAGCTCGCCATCGAGCGGTACGTGGAAACAGCCTTCGACGTAGGCCGGGCTTCGGCCTTCACGGCTGGCGGTTTTGCGGGTGTGGTGAGTGGGCATGGAGACGAAACGTGCGCCCGAACCCGGTCCGTACCCCCAATCCAGCGAGATTGCCACCACCTCGGCCGACACCCCGCCAGCGCACGGCTCGAGGATCGGTCCGCCGAAGATGTCGATGCCGAGATGGCCGAGCTCGGTCATGGCGAGTGCCGCGTAGCCCGCGCTGTTGGAGAAGTTGTCCATTAACCCGATGCCCTTCATCCCGGCGCTCGCCGCCTGACGGGCAGCGTCGAACGCGGTCACAGTGCGGCCGTTGATGTGGGGACAGGCGTGGACATGGCAGTCGACCGCGCCTTGCAAGAGATCCATACCGGCTACGGACAAGGTCATCTCAGCCCTCCTGGAAATGCGGGGTTCGCCGCCCGCCGATCGTCAAGATCGGCGCGGCGTCGGGAACGCCGGAATGTCGGCGAACACCATGGTGCCTTGCCTACACCCGGCGAAGGCGGCCTGACAAACGATTCCTCGCGGCGCGCCGGGGTGCGAGCGGCGAAAGCAAGATTGACCGCGCCTCGTTATCGAGGATTCGGATCACAGGAAATTTTGTTTGGAATACGGCCACCGTCGATGTTGTTCTCATAGGTGCGTTCAACGATTCCACGCAAGGATGAGGAAGCGGATGGCCCCGATCGCAGCGTTGACGGCGACCATCTCCCTGGTGATGGCGCTTGGCGCGGTGTCGCTTGGTCCCGCGCTCGCTGCGGGCGACGGGGGAGGCGGCGGTGAAAGCGGCGGTGAAAGCGGTGGTGAAAGCGGCGGTGAAAGCGGCGAATCTGCGGGCGGCGAATCCTCAGGCGGCGAGACCTCAGGCGGCTCGTCCGGTGACGAAGCGGGGGGTGGTTCGTCGGGCGGCGATGCGGGAGGAGAGGCGTCGGGCGACGAAGACGGCGGCATCAGTTTCGGTTCCACAGGTACTTCCGGCGCCGGCGGCCGGGTGGTTTCGGCCCGGGCGCGCGAATACCGGACGGCGGAAGCGCGTGTCCGGGCGGGTGCCTACCCCGACGCGCTCGCCCTTCTCGAAGGCGTCCTCGAGCACGATCCGAGAAAC
>JASLLV010000049.1 GCA_030746935.1 Rhodospirillales bacterium
CTCGCGCTCATAGTCGTTCTCGCCGCCGCCGCGTGCTCGCCGGCGCGCTTCCTCGAGGCGAGCCGGGTGCTCGCCGACATCGACGCAGGCTTCGCGCCGAGCACGCTCAAGGAGACGACGCCGGTGCCGTCGCGCAACCCGGTTGCGTTCAGCGTCGACGGCAGGCCGCGGGTCGGGGATCTGTATCTTCCCGGCGCGCCTGCCGAAGCTGGGATGGTTCTGGTTCCCGGCATCACCCGCGAGGGCAAGGACGACCCCCGTCTGATCGCGTTTGCCAGCACCTTGTCGCGGGCACGCTTCGAAGTCCTGGTGCCGGATCTGCCCAATCTCAGCGCGTTGAAGGTGAGCGCCGATGACGCCGCCGCGCTCGCGGACGCGGTGCGTTTCTTCGACGATCGCCCGACCGGCGCGCGTTTGGGCGTGGCCGCCATCTCGTACGCCGTGGGACCCGCGGTCGCGGCGCTGTTCGAAGAGGGTGCCGATGCGCGCGTGGATTTCGTGCTCGCCATCGGCGGCTATTACGACATCGAAGCGACGATCACCTTCTTCACCACCGGCCACTATCGCCGGCACTCCTCGCGGACGTGGCGACACCGGTCACCCAACGACTACGGTAAGTGGGTTTTCGTGCGTTCCAACGTCGACCGCCTCGAATCCGCGGCCGACCGGACGACGCTTTGGGCCATGGCCGAACGCAAGCTCGAAGACTTGCAGGCCGACGTCGCCGATTTGGCCGCCGGGCTTGGTGACGAGGGGCGCTCGGTTTACGCGCTCTTGCTCAACGAAGACCCCGACCGGGTGCCGGCGCTGATTGCGGCATTGCCACCCGCGGTCGCGGCCGAGATCGCGCGCCTCGATTTGAGCCGCCTGCCGCTCGCACGCCTGGACGCCCGATTCGTGCTCGTCCACGGCCGCGACGATCCCATTATCCCCGAGACCGAAAGCATGGCCCTGGCCGCGGCGGTCGGCGCGGGGCGGGCGCGGCTTTATCTCGTCGACAGCCTCGACCACGTGGACCCGAAGCCGGCGGGGCCGATGGACCGGCTGGTCCTGCTTCGCGCCATCGCCGCGTTGCTGGAAATCCGCGACGAAGGCGCCTAGCGCTTTATCATTTTAGTCGGCTCCGGCCCGCGCCGCCCAGCGGGCGAGGCCGCGCAAAAACTCGGCGCAAACCTCGAGCTCGTCCGAGGTGACGTATTCGTTCGCCCGATGCGCCTGGTCGGGGCTGCCGGGTCCGCAGATCACCGCCGGGATGCCCGCAATTTTGAACATCCCAGCCTCGGATCCGAAGGGGACCGTGATCGGGTGGTTCTGGCCGGTGAGCGAAAGCGCCAGCGCCGTCGCCGGGGAATCGGCAGGCGCCGAGAATCCCGGCACCGAAACCACCGGCGTGGTCGTGACATCGGCTTCAGGGGCAATGTCGCGCATGCGCGGCAGCAACTGCTGTTCGACAAAGGCGTTTAGACGCCCGGCCACGTCTGCCGCCGTCACTCCGGGGACCGTCCGGCACTCCCAGTCGATTTGGCACTCGGGCGCGATGACGTTGGTCGCCGATCCGCCGGCGATGCACCCGGCGTTGATGGTGGTGAAGGGGGGATCGAAGTCGTCGCTCGCGGTGACGATGCGAAGCTCGGTCTCCAGCCGATTGAGGAAGGCGACGCACTCGGCGGCGTAGGCGACCGCACTCACACCCTTGTGGGTCGCGGACGCGTGCCCGGGCCGGCCCTTGACGGTGGTCACGAAATTGTCGATCCCGCGATGCGCCGCGGCGACCGCCATCGACGACGGCTCGCCGACGATCGCAGCAAAGGGCGCAGGAACGTCGGCGACGAGCCTTTGGATCAAGGGTCCGGCGCCGAGGCAGCCGACCTCCTCGTCATAGGAGAACGCGAGAATGATCGGGATTTTGAGGCCGGCATCCAGGAACTCCGGAACCAGCGCCAGCGCCGCTGCCAGGAAGCCCTTCATGTCGGCGGCGCCGCGCCCATGCAGGCGGCCCTCGGCCTCGGTCAGCGTGAAGGGATCGCTGATCCAGTCCTGTCCCGCGACGGGCACCACGTCGGTGTGGCCCGACAGCACGACGCCGCCCGGAACCCGCGGGCCGATGACGGCGAGGAGACTGGCCTTGGTGCCGTCGTCGTTCTCGATCCGCGTCGAACCCACATCGTGGCCCGCGAGGTGATCGGCGACGAAGTCGATAAGGGCCATGTTCGAAAGGTGCGACGTGGTGTCGAAGGCCACCAGCCGGCGCAGCATGTCGGTCACCGCCGTCGTCTCGCCGCGGCCCGCGCTTTTGCCCGTTCGCGCCACTGCTCAGCCGCGCCAGAAGAGGGGATTGAGGAGGACGAGCACGGTGAACAGCTCCAGCCGGCCCAACAGCATGCCGAGGCTCAGCAGCCACTTGGCCGCATCGGGTAGCGGCTGGAACGTCCCTTCGGGTCCGATCACGCTGCCGAGCCCGGGGCCGACGTTGGAGATCGCGGTCGTCGCGGCCGAGACGGCGGTGACGAAATCGAGACCCACCATCCCGAGCGCCATGGCCAGCAGCGAAAGGCAGACCCCGAACAGGAAGAAGAAGCTCAAGACCGAGACGATGACCTCGTCGGGGATGGGGCGGCGGTTGTAATACGGAACGAAGACGCCGTGCGGCTGCAAGAGGTGATTGAGCTGGGTCCGGGCGGCGGCGTAAAGCACCTGGAAGCGGAAGATCTTGATCCCGCAGGTGGTGGAGCCGGCGCACCCGCCGATCACCATCATGAACAGGAACGCCGGAAGGGCGAAGGGGCCCCAACCGTCGAACGCGTCGGTGGCGTAGCCGGTCCCGGTGATGATCGAGGTGGCGTTGAACGCGCCGTAGCGAAGCGCCTGCAGCGGCTTGAAACCGGCCGAAATCCACAGCCAGCCGGCGACCACCACCACCACGACGGCGACGATCGAGATGAACCACTGGACCTGAGTGTCGCGGAACAGCGCCTTCGTGTCGCCTTGAACCGTGTTCAGATAGAGAATGAACGGCAGCCCGCCGACGAGCATGCCGACGATGGCGATGGTATCCACGAGGGCGCTGTCGAAATGGGCGAAAGAGGCGTCGGAGGTGGAAAACCCGCCCGTCGCAAGCGTGGTCATGGCGTGCGCGATCGCCTCGAAACCGGACATTCCGGCAAGCCAATAGGCGGCCGCCCAGATCGCCGTCAACGCCGCGTAGATGGCGGCGATGGCACTGGCGATGGTGGCGGTTCGCGGCAACGCCTTCTCGGCGGTGTCCGAGGATTCCATCCGAAAGAGCTGCATGCCGCCGACCCGCAGCATCGGCATCACGGCGATCGCCATGACGATGATTCCAATGCCGCCCAGCCACTGCAATAGCGCTCGCCAAAGGAGGATCCCTGGCGGCGCGTGGTCGAGCCCGGTGATCACGGTCGAACCCGTCGTCGTGACCCCGGACATGGCCTCGAAGAAGGCGTCGGTATAGCTGAGGTCGAGCTCGGAAAACGCGAACGGCAGCGCCGCGAAGGTGGTAAGGGCGATCCAGCTCAGCGTCGTCAGCAAAAACGCCTGGCGAACGTTGAAGCGGGTCGGTCCGGTGCGATTGGTGAGCGCCAGCGTCACGCCGACGAACATGGTGACGCCGGCCGAGACGGCGAAGACCTGCCAATCGGGGTTGCCGTGGACGCCGTCGACCACGGCCGGGACGCACATGACCACGGCGAGCGTGGTCAGAAGAATGCCGACGACGAGCGCGATCGGCCGGCTATCGCTCACCCTCGCGCCTCTCTCTCGATGTCAGCCGGGCGGAACGCGCTCGGCTCAAGCCCTTCGGTCCGCATCGGTCAAGGACGGCGCCGGATCAGTCGCCGCCGCCCGTGTTCGACGACGGATTGCCGATCATGGCAAGGAATTCACGCCGGGTCTTGGAGTCTTTGCGGAAGGCTCCCAGCATGCTGCTGGTGACCATGGCGACGCCCGGGCGATGCACGCCGCGAGTGGTCATGCAATGGTGCGCCGCCTCGATGACGACGGCGACCCCTTGCGGCTCCAGCACCTCGTCGATGACCTTGGCGATCTGGGTCGTCATCTTCTCCTGGATCTGGAGCCGCCGCGCGTACACCTCTACCAGTCGCGCCAGCTTGCTGATTCCGACCACCCGGTGGCGGGGAAGATAGGCCACGTGGGCCTTACCCACGATCGGTGCCATGTGATGCTCGCAATGCGACGAAAAGCGGATGTCGCGCAGCACCACCATCTCGTCGTAGTCGTCGATCTCCTCGAAGGTACTGCGCAAGATGTCTTCGGGGTCCGCTTCGTAGCCGCGGAAGTACTCCTCGTAGGCGCGCACCACCCGAGACGGCGTCTCGCGCAGACCCTCGCGGTCGGGATCGTCGCCCGACCACCAGATCAACGTGCGGACCGCCTCTTCCGCTTTGGCCCGGTCGGGGCGGTGCGCCCGCTTTCCGGGTTCCTTTCCTTCGACGACGCTCAGTCTCTTGTCGGTGCTCAACTGTCCTGTCCGATCTGTGGGGTTCGAGGTTCGGGTGCACGCTGGAGAAGCGGCGCGAAGCTCTTTCTCGTACCCTTGCGGTACCTAGTGAATGCGGGTCGCCTCAAAGGGGCTGTCCAGGGAAAAGGCTGGGATCTCGACATCGAACCGCTCGCCCGCCTCGTCCTCCATCTGGTAGGTGCCGGCCATGAACCCCGACGGCGTGGGCAGCGGCGTGCCGCTGGTATACTCGAAAGAATTGCCCGGCTGCAACACGGGTTGTTCGCCGACCACGCCTTCGCCGCGCACGTCCTGGACGTTGCCCGACGAATCCATGATCCGCCAGTGCCGGTTCACGAGCTGGACGGTGGCTCGACTCCGGTTTTCGATCTGCACGTGGTAGGCCCAGACGTAGTGGTTCTCCTCGGGCGTCGATTGCTCCTCGAGGAAGAAGGGCTCCACCGTCACCGTGATCGCTTGCGTGGTCTGCGTATATTTTCCCATGGCGATCGATCATTCCGAAATGCGCGGGCCGGACACCGGCGCGCGACATCCCTTCGCGGCGCCGCTCATTAATTGGGGTCGCGCGCCGCCTTGTCCAGGGCGATTCGCCTCGTCCGGCGAAAAAAGCGGGCGCGGCGGCGCAAATGACCGCGCTCGCCTGCGTTGCGGGAGGAAGAGAAATGGCCGGTGCGCCGTACCTCAGTCGACGATCATCAGCATCATTAGCAATTCGACCGCAACGAAGGCTGCGAGAATGAGTTTCCCTGCCACGACTGCACCGCTCGGTTTGCTTCGTTGCCCTTGCGCGCAATACGACTGCGCGCCGCCAAGGGATCGACCGAACCGTATGGGGCGTATGTGGCCTCCGGATGGCCGAAATGGGGCGCAAAATGCGGCGATCGCGAGGTAATTCGGGGGCGACGGATGGTGGCGGGCGGATCAGCCGGCGGCGCAGGACGCGCCGCCAAGCACGCAGAACTTGGCGCAGTGCGGATGGTTGAGTTTGACACGTCCAGCCGACTCGGCGAGCGTGCGGCCCATTTCGAACGCAGGCTCGTACGGGAGCAAGGTGCACGAGACGACGGCGGCAGCCTCCGCCCCCTTTCGCTTGACCACCATCCGCGAGGTGGCGCACATGACGCTCGCGGGATCGACGTCAAGGAGGCCCCAGCACGCGGTGGTGATCTCTGGTACGTCCGCGTTCGCATCCATCTCGGGAAACAGGACAAGATCGCCCGCATCGCGAGCGTCCACCGGGAGTTCGAGTGCGGAAAACAGCGCCGCGTAACCGGCGCGCGCGGTCTCTTCCGCCTCGCCCCACACCGTGCGGCCCGCAACCGCGATGGCGAAGCCGTTTTCGGCGAGCCAGCCCAGGCCCTCGGTTACTGCCTTCCACGAGCCCGGCCCGCGCAGCGCCTCGTGGTTCGCCCTTGTGAAGTGGTCGACGGAGACCCGGACGCACAATCGGTCTCCGTGGCGTTCGCGGATCGCAGCCAATCGCTCGCGCTTGTTCCAAAGCGGCTTCATGGCGTTGGTCAGCACCAGCGCCCGGAGGCCGCGCTGAAGCGCGTCGTCCAGCATCTCGAGGAAGTCGGGGTTCATGAACGGCTCGCCGCCGGTGAAGCCGATCTCGTCTACCGGCCATCCATCGCGCGCGATCTCGTCGAGATAGGACCGGACCTCATCGGCACGGATGTAAGCAAGGCGATCGTTCGAGGGGCTCGATTCGATGTAGCAGTTGACGCAGGTGATGTTGCAAAGCGTGCCGGTGTTGATCCAAAGCGTGCTGGGGCGCTCGAGCGCGACCGATGCCCGCGCATCCCCCGTCGCGGTCGTGTCCGCGTCGCGGAACTTTTCCGCATCCAACGGTGTCGGTTGGCCGGGGCTTCCTTCGGGCATGGTCTCCATTTCCCTCGGGCGGACGGGAAACTGCGCGCGCGTTTGGTTGTACGCGCGCTGGCGCGTGCGCTCCAAACAAAATCCCGTGTGGACGGGGCGAAGCCCTCACCAGAGGCAGGCGTCGGGGGCACGGGACGGCGCCGCCGCCTTGCCCTTACCCGCCCGATCGCCTATAGGTTTCCGGGTGGCCTGGGGCGCGCCTCGCGGGCGTAGTTCAACGGTAGAACGAGAGCTTCCCAAGCTTTAAATAGGGGTTCGATTCCCCTCGTCCGCTCCACTCTTTCGGCCGCCCCGAGCGCGGTCCCGGACCCAGCCTGGGCGGGTGTCCGGGACGACCCGCACCAAGCCCCGGGGAGATGACCCATGCCGCGCATCGAGACGATCGAGGCGTTCGCGATCCGCATCCCCCTGAAGCGCACGTTCGGGCTCAGCCGCATGCGGATTTCGACTCGGGCCGCGGTCGTGACGCGCCTGGTCACCGACGACGGCGTCAAAGCCGAAGTCTACAACGGCGACAACCGGGCGCATGCGCCAGCCATCGCGCGCCTCGTCACCGAAGAGCTCGCGCCGCTTTGCGTCGGCGCCGACGTGACCGCGGTCGAGCGGATTTGGGAATCCATGTTCGCCGTGGCCGAGCCGGCGCGCGATCGCAAGCTCGTGCTCGAGGCGATCGCCTGCGTGGATTCCGCGATCTGGGACGCGTTCGGCAAGTCGCTCAACCTCAGCGTCTCGAAATTGTTGGGGGGCTACGCGGACGCCCTCCCCATCATCGCCATCGGCGGATACTACGAGGACGGCAAATCGCCCGAAGAGCTAGCGGCCGAGATGGCGGGGCTCCGCACCCGGGGCCTCGCGGGCTGCAAGGTGAAGGTGGGTGGGCTGGAACCCGAGGCGGACGCGGAACGGATCGCGGCCGCCCGAGAAGGCGGAGGAGACGGCTTCGTCATCGCCGCCGACGCCAACTGCGGCTGGTCCGTGGAAGCGGCCATCCGTTTCGCCCGCCTGGTCGAGCCGTACGCCCTCGCCTGGTTCGAAGAGCCGTGCCACTGGTACGATGACGCCGCCGCCATGGCGCGGGTCCGCGCATCGTGCGCGACCCCCATATGCGCCGGCCAGAGCGAGATCACCAGCCACGGCGTGCGCCGGCTTCTGGAAGCGGGCGCGGTCGACATCGTGAACTTCGATGCCTCCGAGAGTGGCGGCATCACCGAATGGCGTCGTTCGGCCGCCATGTGTTCGGTGTTCGGGGTTCGTCTCGGCCACCACGAGGAGCCGCAGATCGCGCTCCATCTGTTGTCGGCGTTCGCCAATGGCGGCTTCGTGGAATGCTTCGCCGACCCCGAGCGCGATCCGATCTGGGAGGGCATCGTGACCAACCGCCCGGCCATTATCGACGGCGTGATCCAGGTACCCGACGGGCCGGGCTTCGACATCCGCCTGGACGCGGACGCGCTCCAGCGCTATCGCTGGGCCTGAGACGCCGCGCACCCATCGGCGTCCGTCCCGTCCGGGCACGAAAGGGTTTGCCATGACGACCATGCCACTCATCGACGTCGGTGATGACGCCTTCGAACGCGGGCTCGTCCACGGCCGCGAGATGGCGCCCCGAATTCACGAAAATCTCGAGACCTACATGCGCCGGTTCGAGGCCGGGGGCCGGGACCGCGCCGGGATCGAGCGCCTAGGCGCCGAATGGGCCGAATTCATCGCCGCCGACAACGCCGAGTACGCCGGCGAGATGCGCGGAATCGCCGAGGGTGCGGCGCTCGCGTTCCGCGACGTCGCGGTGCTGAACGCGCGCTGGGAGATCGCCTATACCGTCTTCGCCGGCGAGGCCGCGGCTTCCGCCGGCACCGCCCCGGAACCCGACGGCTGCACGGCGTTCGGGCTGATGGGCGAAGCTGTAGCCCACGGCGGCGCGCTGATGGGACAGAACTGGGACTGGCTCACCGGCATTCGTGGCCACACCCTGATGCTGCGCGCGAGACGCAAGGAGCTGCCCGATTTCGTCGGCTTCACCGAGGCCGGGATCGTCGGCTGCAAGATCGGCGTCAACGAGGCCGGCATTGGGCTCTGCATGAACGGCCTGGTGAGCTCGGACGACGGCAAAACCGGGCTCGCCAAGCCGATCCACGTGCGGTGCCGCGAGATCTTCGACGCCTGGACCTTCGACAAGGCGATCATGCCGGTAATCCAGACTGACCGCGTGTGCTCAGCCAACTTCCTCATCGGCCACGCCGATGGCGAGTTCATCGACATCGAGACGACCCCTAACGAGGCATCCTATCTGTATCCCGACGGCGACGGCATCGTCACCCACGCCAACCACTTAGTCGTCCGCGGCCGAGCCACCTCGGAGTTCGAGCGCCTGGGGCCGAGCACGCTGTTCCGGAGCGAGCGCTTGGCGCGGCTGTTGCGCCGCCACCGGGGCCGGATCGAGAGCGCCCACATCGAAGACGCGCTCCGCGACCACTTCTCGAAACCGTCTTCGATTTGCCGGCACGTGGACGAGAGCCTTGCCGAAGCCCGACGAACGATCACCGTGACCTCGGTGATCATCGATCTGGGTGCACGGGTGGTGCGCGCGACCGATGGCCCGCCGTGCGAGAACGCCTATCACACTTACGCTTTGGGGGCGCCGGCGGGCGCCGCCAGCGAACGGGCGATCGACGCGGTGCCGGCCTGATCGCCCTCGCTTGCGCCGCCGAGCACGAGGCCCCGCCGCGGACGCGCCGGCGCTACCCCCGGACCCTGTCGGCGAGTGCGCGGTCGAACTCCTCCAACTGGCGCATGGCGCGGCCGTAGACGGTCTCGGCCGGATACGTCCCGTCCGCGTGCGGGACGCCGGCCGGAACGCCGGTGAAGATCTCGAGCGCGTCCTCCACGGCACTCACGCTCCACAGATGAAAGCTTCCGTCCTCGATCGCGTCGGCGACCGCGTCTTCGAGCACGAGGTTGGGTTCGTTGGCGGCCGGCAGCACTACGCCCTGGGTACCGGTGAGTGGGCCCGCGTCGCGACAGGAGCGGAAGAATCCCTCGACCTTTTCGGCCACCCCGGCAACCGCCTGGACTTGGCCACGCTGATTGACCGAGCCGGTCACGGCGAGGTCCTGGCGGCACGCCAGGCCGGCCAAGTCCGAAATGATGGCCAGCAACTCGGCGACCGAGGCGCTGTCGCCCTCGACCCCGCCGTAGCTCTGTTCGAAGGTGATCGAGCAGTTGAACGACAGCGGGAAGCGCCGCGCGAAGTGGCCGGCGAGAAAGCCCTGCAATACCATCACGCCCTTTTGCTGGATCGGTCCGCCGATGGCCACCTCGCGCTCGATGTTGGTGACCCCGAGGCGGCCGACCGACGCCCGCGCCGTGACCCGCGCCGGCGTCCCGAAGGCGTGGTCGCCGAGATCGCGCACCGTGAGCGCATTGATTTGTCCGATCACTGCGCCGTTGGTGTCGATCATGACGATGCCGCGGGCGATGTTCTCGTGCAGGCGGTCCTCGACCCGGGCGTTGCGCCGCCGGCGGTTGGCTATCGCCCGGGCGACCGTATCCTCGTCGATCGCGCCGATTGCGTCGCCCGCCTCGCCCGTGTCGTCGAAAGTGAGCGCCCGCGCCTCGCTCACGAGCGAGGCGATCAGTTCGAACCGCGCGCTCAGCTTCTCGCGGTGCGCCGCCAGCCGGGACGCAGCGGCGAGCAGCCGCCCGACGGCCGCCGGCGCCAGCTCGGCCGCGCCCAAGTCCCGGGCCACGCCGCGGATAAGGCCAGCGTAATTGGCGAGGTTCGCGTCCGTCGCGTCCATCTCGCCGTCGATGTCGGCCTTGACCCTGAAGTGGGCGCGGAATTCGGAGTCCACCGAGAAGAACGTGTAGTACCAATGCGGCGCGCCAACGATAACCACCTTGACCTCGAGCGGAACCGGTTTCGCCCGCGGCGCGCCGGCGACGGGGAGCGCGCCCGGGCGCTCGAGCTCCTCGAGGGCCACTTCGCGGTCCCGGAGCGCGCCCTTGAGCGCCTCCCAGACGACCGCGTTGCGGGCGATCGCATCGGCGCGCAGGACCAAAACCCCGCCGTTGGCGCGATGGATCGAGCCCGACCGGATCAGGGTGAAATCCGTCTCCAGCACTCCGTCCAGCTGGCGATATTCCATTCGACCGAAGATGTTCTCGTAGGTCGGATTGGCCTCGAGGACGACGCTCGGATGGTCGTCGTCGGCGTGATCGACGAATAGATTGACGGCGTAGTACCGCTCGGGCGCCTCCGCCGGAACACCATCCTCGCCTCCGGATTCGGGAGGCAGCGGGCGAAAACGGCCCAGGCTCTCGACGATGTCGACGCGCATGGCGGTCAACCACCGGACGAGCGCGCCGAACGCCGCGAACCCGCCGATCACTTCGTCCATCAAAGGGCCGATCGCCATGTCGCCCACGTGCTGGTCGAGATCCTCTATCTTCTCGCTGAACTCCGCGTGACGGTGGACCGCCCAGCGATTGATGCCCCGCAACTCCTCGGTGAAGGCATCGATCTTCCGCGAGATCGGCTCGGCCTCGTCGCGCGCCGGCGGTGCGACGGCCGGCGGATCGCCGGCGGCCTGGGCACGCACCGACATCATTCCCTCGGTATCCTGGGCGATTTCGAGCCCGTGGTTTTGCATCTCGGCGCGCAGCGCATCCATGCGCGCACTCGCCTCGGCCTGGACCTTCTCGCGTTCGACGCGGACGCGATCGAGGTAGTCTTCGCTTCCGAACGCGCCGGCGAGCGCCTCGCGCAGTTGCGGAACGAGATCCGCCATGCGGTCACGGAACCGGCGCCCGACCCCCGGCGGCAGCCGGTAAGGCTTCGGGCGGTGGGGCCGGCGAAAGTTGTTGAGATAGACCCAATCGTCCGGCGGCGGCCGTTTGGCGACGACGGTTTCGAGGAATTCCAGCGTCGCGGTCATGCGCCCGCTGTGGTCCTCGCCAAGCACGAAAATGTTGAAACCGGGATCGGCGACGGGCAGGCCGAACTCGAGCGCTTCGCGGGCGCGCTGGTGCGACGACAGCGCGAAGGTTTCGCCGTCTGTATCCGCGGGCACGCCGAATCGCGGAAGGCCCACGTCGGCTGCGGCAAGTTTCTTGAGGGCCATGGGAGTGCCGGTGCTCCTTTGCGCGAAGCCATGATCGCGCGCGGTAGTCGCCTGGGTCAAGCGACGGCGCCCAGGATCGGCGGCCGATTCTCTCTAATCGCTTGCGGCGGGCACGCACTCGACGTAGGAGCGAATCACCGGCGCTTCGACCGCGCCGGAATTTGGGCGGGCGCGCCAATCGAAGGCCGGATAGCGCGCGACGAAAGTATCAGCCGCGGCCTCGCAATCGGTAAGGGAGAACGGGAGGAACGCTTCCACGATGGACAAAGTGGTTCATCGCGGTCCAAAACCGAAACGATGATCGTTAAACGCTATCCGTATGCGCCGACACCTCGGTGCGCCACTGCCCCCTGGAAGGCCCCATGACCGAAGGGCGATCAGGGGCGCCGGTGCCGTTCGTCGTGCCGCTGACTTTGATGATCGTCAGCGCGGTCAGCATCCTTTCGACCGATATGTACACGCCGAGCCTTCCGCACCTTTCCGACGTCTTCGCGACGACGCCCGAGACGGTCAAGCTCACCATGAGCCTGAACGTGCTCGGCTTCGCCGTGGCGCTCTTGGTGTTCGGGCCGCTGTCGGACCGCTTCGGCCGACGCCCGGTCCTGCTCGGTGGCCTTGTGGGCTTCATCGTTTGCACCTTGGGCTGCGCCGCGGCCCAATCAATCGGCGCGCTGATCGCGGCCCGCACACTTCAGGGCGTGATGGCGAGCGTCGAGGCGGTCATCGCGCTCGCCGTCATCCGCGATCTTTACGACGAGGCGGGCAGCGTGCGGATCTTGGCGGTCTATGGAATGGTGATCGCGCTCGCACCGGCGGCGGGACCGGTGATCGGCGGCTACGTCCACGTCGGTTTCGGATGGCGCGCGAACTTCGCATTGCTGGCGGTGTTCGGGCTCGCCGTGACCACTATGGTCTGGCGCTGCTTGCCAGAATCGAGCGCCCCCGATTGCACGGCACTGCGGCCCGGCCGGGTCGTAGGTGACTATTTGCGGCTCTTCGCCAACCGCCGGTACTTCGCCAGCGCCGTCGTCTGCGGGGCCTCGCTTGGCGGCATCTACGCCTTCGTCACCGCGGCGCCGTTCGTGTTCATCGATCGGCTCGGGGTCGCGACCCAGCACTTTGGGTTTTACCAGGCGGCGATCGTCGCCGCCTATTTCCTGGGAAGCCTGGCCGCCAACCGTCTCGCCACCCGCTTCGCGATCGCCCCGATCCTGAGGGCCGGGCTTTGGATCTCGGCCGCCGGCGGGGCGGCGTCGATCGCTGTCCTTGCGTTGGGGCTGGAATCGCCGGTGGCGATCACCGCCGCAATGGCGCTGTTCGCGTTTGGCCTTGGGCCCGTATTCGCGACGGCACCGGTCTGGTCCTTGCACGCGGCACGCGCCAGCACTGGCGTGGCGGCAGCGTTGCTCAGCGCCGTCGAGATGGGGGGCGGCGCGATCGGGGCCTTCGCGGTCGGCATCTTCCACGACGGCACCGCCTGGCCTATGGCGATAACGGTCGCCGCCGGTTCGGTGGTCGCGATGGTGGCGTATAAGCTCGCCGCCACCGCCGGGCCGGCGCCGAGGTCGGGCGAGATGGCGACGTGACCAAGCGGCTACGCGAGTTCAAGGCGCTGACGTTCGACTGCTACGGCACCCTGATCGACTGGGAAAGCGGGATCTGGGATGCATTTCAGCCGTTGCTCGGCGCCAACGGGTGCGATGCGCTGAGCCGCGATCGATGCCTGGAATCCTTCGCCGAATCGGAAAGCCGGCAGCAGGCGAAGACGCCGGAAATGCTCTATGGCGTGCTGTTGGCCCGCGTCCATCGGGCCGTCGCCGAAACCCTCGGGTTGACCACGACGGAGGAATTGGACGCATCGTTCGCGGAATCCATCGCAGACTGGCCCGCCTTTCCTGGCACGGCCGCGGCACTTCGGCGCCTGAAGCGGCGCTTCAAGCTGGTGATCCTCTCGAACGTGGACCGAGATGGGTTTCGGGCCTCTCGGGCCAAGCTCGGCGTCGATTTCGACGCCGTCTACACGGCCGAGGACATCGGAAGCTACAAACCCGCCGCCGCCAACTTCGCCTATATGCTGGAACGTATGCGCGCCGATTTCGGCCTCGGCTCCGAAGACATCGTGCACGTCGCCCAAAGCCTGTTCCACGATCACGTACCCGCGTCCCGCTTCGGCCTCGCCAGCGCCTGGATCGACCGCCAGGGGCTGGCTGCGGGCGGAAATTGGGGTGCCACCGCCCGCGTCCCCGACCGGCCCGAGGTCGATTTCGTCTATGCGACGCTCGCCGCCATGGCCGACGCGGTCTCGGCCTGATCGGTTGCGGGTTTTCGGAAATCCTCGGTCGTGAACGTGGTTGGTGGCTGGGGCGGCAGGATTCGAACCTGCGGTCGCGGGACCAAAACCCGCTGCCTTACCACTTGGCTACGCCCCAAGGGGGGTCCGATCGGGCGGCACCTTACGCGCCTTGACCGGGCCCCGCAAGCAGGCCCCGACCCGGCCTGAGGGCGCTTCAATTCGCCGGTTTCCGGGCGTCCGTGAGAAGCGGCGCCGCGCGAACCCACCATTCGGGCCGGGTGCGTGCGAGCGCGGTCGCCGCGGTTTCGGCGTCCGCGCGCACGCCGAACAGCGCAAAGCAGGTGGCGCCGCTTCCCGTGACGCGCGTGAGCAGCGCGCCGGGCCGGCCCGCGAGCGCCGCCAGCACGTCCGAGACGGCGGGTGCGAGGGCGCGCGCCGACGCCTCTAGGTCATTGCCGCGCGCCGCCAGCATCCGGGCCAGCTCGGCCGCGTCCCCCGGCGCGCTCTCGAGCCGCGCGGGCGGAGAGAAAGGTCCGCTGAACGCTCCGTAGACTGCGGCCGTCGAGACCGCGAATCCGGGATTGGCGAGCACCAGCCAGACCGGCGGCATCCGGGGCGCGGCCTCGACGATTTCGCCGGCGCCGCCGAGGTACGCGGCCCGCGCGAACAGGCAGACCGGGACGTCGGAGCCAAGCCCGCGGGCCACGTCGGCCACCCGGGCATCATCGGCATCGAGCTCCCAGAGTGCCGCCAGCGCCCTGAGACACGCCGCCGCGTCGGACGACCCGCCGCCGAGGCCGGCCGCAACCGGCAGCTGCTTGACGAGCGAGATCGCGGCCCCAGGCTGGCGTCCCACCCTTCTGGCGAGCTCAGTTGTGGCCCGCAGCACCAGGTTCTCGGGACCGGCGGGGGTGCGCTTCGCCATTGGACCCGTGATCCGAAGCGACGGCGCACTCGCGTCTGTCGCGGTTACGGTGACGGTGTCGCCGACGCCGGCGAAGGCGACCAGGCCATCCAGCGAATGGCGGCCGTCGGGGCGGCGTGCGAGGACGTGGAGATAGAGATTGACCTTCGCCAAGGCCGCGGCCTCCACGCTTCGGCCGCCTTCGGATCGGTGAGACCGCTGGGACGCGGTCCTCGATGCGTCGCGCGCGGGCGCCTCCTTACCCATCACCGCCGGCGTTGGCGCGCACGGACGCAGGGAGGCCGTTTTCGAGCTTGTTCGCGATTGCCTCGGCGATATCGGGCTCGGGCTCGAGTGCGAGCGCGCGGCGCCACTGGAACTGGGCCTCGAGCCGTCGCCCGACCATCCAGTATGCGTCGCCCAGGTGGTCGTTGATGACCGGATCTTGGGGCCGGAGCTCGACGGCGCGCTCGAGCTCGCGGACGGCCCCGGCATAATCGCCGAGCCGGAAATACGCCCATCCCAGGCTGTCGACGATGAATCCATCCCGCGGACGCAGCTCGACCGCTTTTTCGATCATCCCCGTGGCACGTTTGAGATTTGCGCCCTGGTCCACCCACGAATAGCCCAGGTAATTGAGGACGTAAGGCTGGTCGGGCTCGAGCTCGAGCGCCTTGAGGAAGTCGGTCTCGGCGCGCGCCCATTGCTTGGACCGCTCGAGCGCGATTCCGCGGCTGTACAAAAGCGACCAGTGGCGGCGCTCGACGCGCTCGACGCGGGCCATCGCCCCGTCGTAGGACTCGACCGCACCGGCGAAGTCTTCCTTGCCG
Source organism: Rhodospirillales bacterium (assembly GCA_030746935.1). Taxonomy (GTDB): domain Bacteria; phylum Pseudomonadota; class Alphaproteobacteria; order Rhodospirillales; family JASLLV01; genus JASLLV01. The sequence goes on from JASLLV010000049.1 coordinate 15,527, forward strand.
CGCTGGATGTCGCCCAGATTGACGAGGGGAGCGGGATCGTCGGTGGCCTCGCGCGCCATTTGGCTCAGCAACGCCACCGCTTCTTCCGCCTTGTCCAGCCGGTTCAGGTTCATCGCGATCCGCATGCGCGCCGACCACGAGAACGGCGAGGCCGGATCGATGGCCGCGTAGACCGCGTTCGATTTTTCCAGCCGGTCATCGCCCTCGTAGATGCCGGCCACCATGATCTGGGCGAGAGGGAAATCCGGCCGCTGGTACAGCGCCAATTGGCCGAAGATGAGGCCGAGGTCGGTGTCGGTCTGTTGGCGCAGCGCGTTGGCGACCGCGAACAGCGCCTCGGCAGCGCCTTCCGCCGCGTCGGCCACGGGCATCGCCGGGGGATTCTGCCGGAACGTCCGCAACGCCGGTTCCAGAAGCCGCGAGTTCGGCTGTTCCTCGCGGTACCGGTCGAACAGCGCTTCGGCCTCGGCGTCGCGTCCCGTCCGCTGGTATAGTCGCCCGAGAAGCTCGATCAGGCGCAACGACAGCTCCTCGCCGTGCTCGGCCGAGAGTCGGTACGACGCCTCGGCCGCCTCCGTCCGCCCGGCGACTTCGTTGATCAGTCCCGTGTGCAGCCTTTGTATGGCCTGCATTCCGCCCCGCGCGCCCAACGGCTCCAGCGCCGCAAGGGCGTCGTCCGTCCGTCCTAGCCCGACCAGCGCCCAGCTTCGGAGCAACGGCACCATGAACGACGCGATGCCCTCTCGCGGAAGATCGGCGAGTCGGCCTTCCGCCGCGGCGAAGCGGCCCGCCCGGATGTCATTGACCGCAAGCGCAATCACGGCGACCGCGTCGGCCGCGTCAAGGTCGGCTACGCGACGGGCAAGGGCGAACGCCATCTCCATCTCGCCTTCCATGGCGCGCATGAAAAAGGTCGCGCGCAGGACTTCTGGGGCGCCGGGGTCGCTTTCGATGACGTTCGAAAAGAACTCGGCGGCCCTGGCCGTGTCCCGCTGCACCTGGGCGTGTCGGCCGGCGAGATAATTACCGAAGATGGAGCGTTTCAATTCTGCGCCGGTATCGACGTGCGCCGCGTCCTCGCCAAGTTCGCCCGCGACCTCGTTGGCGCAGCCCACCGACAGGAACACGATCGCCGCGATCGCCACCGCGCGCTGGACGAACGGGATCGCCTGCCGCCGGGCCCAACGAGCGGTTTTCGCCGCGGGCTCGGAACTCGCGGCCGGATCCAGGCGTCCAACGGGCGTTCGCGATCGGATCATGCGATTGGGTTCCCCCTTGTTCTTCCAAGCGGATGCGCGGCGACACGGTCCTGCACGCCGGACGCCCGCGAACGCAACCGCGCGCGAATGACCGCGACCGGCGGGCGAAGAGCCGCGGCAGTGTATCCGAGCCGGCGTTCCCCCTTCAAACCCCAACTCGCACCAATTCGCCGAACCTCACATGTTCGGGTAGTTGGGACCACCACCACCCTCGGGCACCGTCCAATCGATGTTCTGGCCGGGATCCTTGATGTCGCAGCTCTTGCAGTGCACGCAGTTTACCGCGTTGATCTGAAGGGGCTTGGCACCGCCACCTTCTTCGACGAACTCGTAGACGCCGGCCGGGCAGTAGCGTTGCTCGGGCCCGTCATAGAGGGCGAGGTTCAGGCGATGGGGAACCTCGGCGTCCACGAGCCGCAGGTGCACCGGCTGGTCCTCTTCGTGGATGGTGTTCGAAAGATAGACCGACGACATCCGGTCGAACGTGAGGATTCCGTCGGGCTTCGGATAGGTGATCGGCGTCTGGTCCCGGGCAGGCTTGAGACGCGTGTGGTCCGGGACATGGGGGAACGTCCACGGAGCCCGGCCGCGAAGCAGATAAGCGTCGATCG
>JASLLV010000004.1 GCA_030746935.1 Rhodospirillales bacterium
GAAAGGGAGAAATAGGGTAATTCGTCCCTATCCGCGTGCTCCCTAGAAAGAAATCGGCTCCAGCCGTTTCCAGCCTGAGCCTCAATAATGTATTTTTCAATAAACTAAATGGCGCGCCCGGGAGGACTCGAACCCCCAACCTCCTGATCCGTAGTCAGACGCTCTATCCAATTGAGCTACGGGCGCATCACTAGGCGGCATCCCGAGAGCGTCGCGCCATGAACTTGGGCGCGCGGCTCGCCGCCGCGAAGGGACGCGAAACTACGCCCAAGGGCCGCTTTGGGTCAAGCGCGCCCGGGGCCCCCCGCGGGGCCCGATGCGATCCTTCGAAAACCGGCTGGCGGAGGCCCTTGACAATCCTGACTTGTCCGGTGTTAGGCCTTTGCGTAAACTCGCGAAAATTCGATTCGGGGGGACGCTACCGGTCCGTGTCGTTTCCGGCTCATGCGGGGCCGCGCTTCACCTCGATTGATTGAGGATGCCGACGCAATGACCCTTTGGAAAATTACGACGGCGCTCGCGTCGGCCGCGTTGTTCGCGGCCGGGTGTACGTTCACCGAGGAGGCCCTTTGGCCGTCGCTGACGGGCGAAGAGCCATCGGGGGGATCGGCTCAAGAAGCAGCCGCCCCGGCACCCGCCGCGTTACCTGCCCCGGCGCGCCCGCCCGTCCAGCAAGCGCAGCGGCCCGCCTCGGCGCCGCGCGCCGCGCCCCAGGCCGCACCGCCGCCCACCGGCGGCGAGACGGGAACCTCGGTCGGCAAGAAGATCGGAGATCTGGGCGTCGAGCTCGATCGCCTGCGCGGCTCGATCTCGCAGCACAATTCCATGCTTCAGGAACTGCGCTCCACAGTCGTCCAGGATTCGCAGCGCTATCACGGCACCGTCGCGGCGATCAACGCCCGCCTCCAGGTCGGTACCACACCCGGCAACCCGGTCCTCGTGCAGCAGTTTACCGCTGCCCAGAGCGAGCTCGACCGCGTCGCAACCAGCATCGGCGGGCTCAACCGGCTGGCGGCGGCGGTGGACGCGGATTCCACGCTTTCGGCATTTCTGTCTGAATCCACCCACGCCGCCTTTACCCTTACCGGCGCCGTCGACGAGGATCATCGCCGGCTCGCCATCCTCGAGGACGAGGTGAACCGAACCGTCGTTCTGGTCGATCGGCTGATGAACGAGGTCGCCGACGACGTTCGCAGGCAAACCCAGTACGTCGCCACCGAGCGCAGCAATCTGAATTTGCTCTCGACCGGCATCAAGGTCGGCGAGATCTACGGCGCGAGTCTGGTCAACCGGGCCGTGACGGCGGCCGGCGCTTCGGCGCCGACAGGTCCGCTGTTGGCCTCGGCCGACATCTCCGGACGCCGCCCGCTCGTGCTCATCCGCTTCGACCGGCCCGACGTCCCCTTCCAACAAGCGCTCTACAACGCCGTCAGCCGGGCGCTCGAGCGGCGCCCCAACGCGTCCTTCGATCTGCTCGCCGTGGCGCCCGCGGTCGGGACCCGGGGCCAAGTGGCGTTGAACACTACCAAGGCGCGGCAGGAAGCCGGGGGGGTCTTGCGGGCGCTCATCGAGATGGGACTGCCGCCGAGCCGCGTCGCCATGTCGGCGAGCATCAGCGCGGCGGCGACCACGAACGAGGTTCACCTCTACATCCGCTGAACGGGCCGCCGATTCAGGCGCTTCCAGGCCCAATCCGCGACCGCGCGCGCCACCCGGCGCCCGCACCCAGGGCATCGCGCCCCGCTAACACCGAGAAGAGCTCGAATCCTTGAGAACGCCGGTCTTCTCGCCGCCCGCCGGCCTATTGCTCGTCGCCACGCTCAGCATTCTCTGGGGCGTCAACTGGCCAATCATGAAGGTGGCGCTGAACGAGATCCCGCCGTGGACGTTCCGGGCGCTCGCGGGACCGGCGGGCGGCCTCGTCCTTCTTCTCGCCGCCCGGATGCGGGGAATCTCGACCGCCATCCCGAGACGGGTGTGGATGGCGTTCGCATTCGTCACGCTTTGCAACGTTACGCTCTGGCACTTGAGCTATTCCATCGGCCTCACGCATCTCACATCGGGCCGGGCGATCTTGATCGGCTACACCATGCCGCTCTGGGCGTCGATGTTGGCGGTGTTCGTTCTTGGCGAGCGGATCACGGCCCGCCGGGCGCTGGCATTGGCGCTCGGCATGGGTGGAATCGCCGTTCTTCTCGGCTCCGACATCGGCGCCGCCGCGACCGCGCCGGTGGGCGTCGCGTTCATGGTGTTCGGTGCAATCACTTGGGCGACGGGTACGGTGTTCCTGAAGCGCATAACCTGGGGCGTTCCGATTCTCGCGCTTACCGGATGGCAGCTCCTCCTAGGATCGCTTCCATACGTTCCGGGCGCGATTCTCTTCGAGGACGCGAACTTGGGCGCGATCTCGCCGGCGGCCGCGCTGGCGGTGCTCTACAATGTTTTCGTCGCCATCAGCCTCGGCACCTACCTGTGGTTCAGGATCGTCCGGCTTCTTCCGGCCAACGTCTCGGCGATCTGCACGCTGATGAGCCCGGTGATCGGCGTCGTCGCCGGCAATCTCGCGCTCGGCGAGCCGCTCGGCGGAACCGAGCTGGCGGCGCTCGCGCTCGTGTGCTCGGCCCTCGTCCTGGCACTGTTCGAACGCGAAACGCAAGGGGCTCCGCGCCGGTGAGCGCGCCCTCTTCGCGACCGGCGTTGCGGGCGAACCCTGGATCGTTATCCACTCATGCGGAATCGCACCAGCCCCCGCCCGACCGCAAGGAGAGTGGTACGCTTGGGGCGGCCGCGCAGAAGTGCTGAGCGGAGCCGACTCAACGGATAAAGCGCTGGCGTGTTGTCGCGGGCGCGCGCGCGACGCACAATCGCGGATCGACGCTTGCCGATAGTCAATGAGAGAGGCCCCCGTGAGATCCCGCATCCGCACACCTTTGATTGGAGCGACTGTCCTGGCGCTCGTCTCGGCCACGTTGGGCGCGTGCTCGGCGGTGGCCGATGACTTGAACGCGGTCTTCGTCGGAACCCGGGGCGATTCCGTTTACGCCATCGTCGATGACGAACGCGACGGGACGGCGGACCGGACCCTGAAAGTGCTCTCGGGTCTCAATGTCGCCAACGGCATCGCCTATGGCGACGCCGTTCTCTACGTGGCCGAACAGCACCGCGTCGCCCGCTACGATGTACGCGATCTCGAATCTCTGGCCCGCGCCCGGCCCACGGTCATCTACAACCGCCTTCCGGACAAGCGCTGGCACGGCTGGCGCTACGCCGCGCTCGGCCCCGACCGGGGCCTTTACGTCACCGTCGGCTCGCCGTGCAACATCTGCAAGCCCACCGGCCTCGAGGGAACGATCTTGCGGTTCGACCCCGGTGGCGGTGAGCCGCAAATCGTCGCCCGTGGGGTACGCAATTCGGTCGGCATGGACTTCCACCCCAATACCGGAGAGCTCTTCTTCACCGACAACGGTGCCGACGGCATGGGTGACGATGTGCCTCCCGACGAGCTCAACCACGCGCCCCGAGCGGGGATGCATTTCGGATTCCCCTATTACGGTGGCGGCGACGCGGCCACGGATTTCTTGCCCGGCGGCGGTCCACCGTTACCGGTGATCATGCCGGTGGTAGCTTTCGCCGCCCACGTCGCGGCGCTCGGCGTGCACTTCTATCGCGGCGCCACGTTTCCGCCCCAATACCGGGGCGACGCCTTCGTCGCCCAACACGGCTCGTGGAACCGGACCATTCCCGACGGCTACCGGATCGCCCGGGTGCGCTTCGACGAAAGCGGCGGCGCCACGTGGAAGCCATTCGCCGAAGGCTGGCTGACGCGCGGCCAGGCGTGGGGCCGCCCCGTGGACGTCAAGGAGCACTGGGACGGCTCGCTCCTGATCTCCGACGACCGCGCTGGCGTCGTCTACCGGATCGCCCATGGGTCGTGAGGCGCGGTTGGGCGATCAGGCATCGCGCGCAGGCTCCGGCGCGACCGCCACGTTGTCGATGAGCCGGGTCGTCCCGAGACGGGCGGCGGCGAGCACGCGGGCCGGCCGCGCCGGGTATGCGGGCGGACCCAGGGTCTCGGCGTCGCGCACCGCGACGTAATCGACGTTCGTGAAGCCCGCGTCCAGCAATGTCTGGCGGGCATCCGCGCAAGCCCTATCCGCATCGCCGCCGGCGCCGACCGTTCGCGCGACGTAGGTGATCGCGCGAAAGAGCCGGGGCGCACGTTTGCGTTCGGCGGGCGACAAATAGGCGTTGCGGGACGCGGCCGCGAGGCCGTCCGCTTCGCGCACCGTGGGTGCGGCCTCGATCGCAACCGGGATGTCGAGATCCGCGACCAGGCGCCGGATCACGACCAGCTGTTGATAGTCCTTTTCGCCGAAAAAAGCCGCGTCCGGCAGCGCCTTCATGAGAAGTTTGGTCACCACCGTGGCGATGCCCTCGAAAAATCCGGGCCGGAACGCGCCTTCGAGATCGTCTCCCAAAGCGTCGACCACGACGCGGGTCGCGAATCCGGGCCCGTAGACGTCGCCCACGTCAGGGGCGTAGAGGGCGTCCGCGCCCTCGGCTTCGAGGAGGGCGGCGTCGGCCGCCTCGTCGCGGGGGTAACGTGCGAGATCTTCGCTGGGCGCGAATTGCTTGGGGTTGACGAAGAGCGTTACGCAGGTACGCGTGGTCGCCGCGCGGCAAAGGCGCACCAGCGAGAGGTGCCCTTCGTGCAACGCGCCCATGGTTGGGACCAGGCCGACGCTTTCGCCGGCGCATCGCCAATCGCGGAGCTGCGCGCGTAGCTCTTCTGTGGTCCTGAGGATGGGAAGCGCCATGGTTAGTCGTGAAAAAGTCCCTCGCCCTCGGCTCGGTGTACTTTTTCCCGGTGTGAATGCGGCCGAATCGGCCCTTGAGGCAGCTCCGCGGGCCGATTCGAGAGTCTTCCTCCAGCCACGTAATTCGGCGTGGCGGAAACATATTGCAAGGATTTGCGCCCTTCGTCTGCAAATCCTTGCGAAAGAGAGCAAGCGGAAGGCGGGCACCGGGCCGCCCCAAGCCCGCCTTCTTCATTGTAAAAATTGAAGAAAAGTACACTGAGCGTTCGCGAAGGACTTTTCTTCACGGTCAACACCATGGCCCCGGCCGCCGGACGGCGACGCGCGTTAGGCGGAAGCGGCCCTGGGAACCTTGGGGCCGAAGAGATTCTCCGGCCCGGGGAACCGTCTGGCGCGCACATCGTCCGCGTACGCTTCGGCCGCCGATTCGACCGACGCCCCGAGCTCCGCATAGCGGCGGACGAACCGCGGCGTAAAGTCGAGAAACAGGCCCATCAGGTCTTCAGTCACCAGGATCTGGCCGTCGCAGGCCGGCGATGCCCCGATCCCGATGGTGGGAACCGGAACCTCGTCGGTGATTCGCCGCGCCAAGGGCTCGACCGTGCTCTCGATCACGATGGCGAACGCGCCCGCGTCCGAGACGGCCTTGGCGTCGTCCATGATGCGGGCCGCGTCTTCGGGCGCGCGTCCTTGCGCCCGGTATCCGCCGGCCGTGTGGACCGACTGCGGCATTAGGCCGACGTGTCCGAGGACCGGAATTCCGCGGGCGGTGAGAAACGCAATGGTCTCGGCCATTTCGGCGCCGCCCTCGAGCTTGATGCCGGCGCAGCCGGTTTCCGCCATGACGCGGGCCGCGTTGCGAAACGCGAGCGCCGGCGTTTCCTGATAGGTGCCGAACGGCATGTCCACGATCACGCACGAAAGCTCGGCTCCGCGCACGACCGCGCCGCCGTGGGCGATCATCGTCTCAAGCGTCACGGAAAGCGTGCTGGAATGGCCGTAGATCACCATCGCCAGCGAATCGCCCACCAGCAAAAGATCGACGTGGGAATCCAGAAGCTGCGCCATGGGCGTCGTGTAGGCGGTCAGGCACACCAGCGGAACGCCGCCCTTGCGCCCCCCAATCTCGGGCACGGTCGTCCTGTGTTTCCGATGCGGTCCGTACACGCACGGCTCCATCGAACGGGATTATTCCGCGGCCACGGCGTTTTCGCTGCACTGCAGCATATGCGCCCGCAAGGTGGATTGCAACCGATTCACAACAACCGTAAAACGCTGTCGAACTCCTGCATCGGGGTGGGTCGGGCGAGGCGACTGTCAATTACCACCCAGCGCATCCATGCGGTTCCGGCGCGCGTCGCGGTGGAGCGATTTCGCTCATCTGCTTGTGAATCGTGGGGAAAACCTGGCAATCGGCGGATTTTCGCGCCCTGGCGGCGGGGCGTGCGGGGATGGTTGCGGGGATCGTTTCCATGTTTGCATGCATCTTAAGCGATTGTGACGGTGCGGCGGTCTCTGCTAGCCTCGGTGCGGGATACGGAACGCCACCCGGCCTTGGGGGATCGCATTTTCCGGGGCCAGCGAGGGTGCCATGCACAATTCCGAGTCCGAAAGCGGATTCGATCTTCTTCGCCATCTGGAGCCATCGGAAGGAGCGGAGACCGCGGCCGGCGCAAAGCCGGTTGAGGCCGAGCGCCGGGCGCATGCCACCGGGATCGTCCCCGCTCAAACCATCCGCGCCATGGTCCGCGAGCGCCACATTCAGGCGCTCGATCCGGTTTCCGAGGATCAGATCCAGCCGGCGAGCTTGGATCTGCGACTCGGGCACATCGCGTACCGTGTGCGCGCGAGCTTTCTCCCCGGCGAAGGCGTCGGCGTGGCCGACAGGATCGAAGCGCTGGGCATGCACGAGATCGACTTGAACGAAGGTGCCGTGCTCGAGAAGGGCTGCGTCTACATCGTCCCGCTGATGGAATCGCTATCGCTGGGCAAACGGGTCTCGGGCGTCGCGAATCCCAAGAGCTCGAGCGGCCGGCTCGACATCTTCACCCGTCTCATCACCGACGGCGCCCGCGAGTTCGACCGGGTGCGCCCCGCCTACAAGGGGCCGCTTTACGCCGAAATCTCGCCTCGGGCGTTCAGCATCGTCGTCCACCGCGGGGACCGACTCAATCAGATCCGTCTGCGCCGCGGCAGCCCGCCGACAAGCGACACAGCGCTCAGGCGCCTGCACGCCGAGGTCGGGCTCGTGGATGCGGATGCGGGGGACGCGAACATCTCGGGCGGGATCGCCCTGACCGTCGATCTGCGCGGCGAAGGCGGCGAGGCGCTCATCGGATATCGGGCCAAGCCGCACGCCAGCCTCATCGACATAAGCCTGACCGACCACTACGAGCCTGAGGATTTTTGGGAGCCCGTCCGCGCAGAACGGGGCAATGGGCTGATCCTCAACCCCGGCGATTTTTATATTCTCGCCTCGCGCGAAGCTGTCACCGTTCCCCCGGACCACGCCGCCGAGATGCGCGCCTACGACATACTCGTGGGCGAGTTCCGTGTTCACTACGCGGGTTTCTTCGATCCCGGTTTCGGTTTCGCGGAAAGCGAAGGGGCCGGCTCGCGCGGCGTTCTCGAGGTCCGTTCCCACGAAGTGCCGTTCGTCCTCGAGCACGCCCAGGTCGTCGGCCGAATCGTCTACGAACGGCTGACCGACGTACCGGACAAGGTCTACGGCCCTGCCATCGGTTCCAGCTACCAGCGCCAGGGCCTGCAGCTCGCCAAGCAGTTCAAGCGGCCGTCGTCCTGACGCGCGGCCGGCCACGCGCCGGGACGGGCGGTCATTACACCGGGTCGTCGTCGGGCGGGCGCGAACGCCGCGGACGAAATGCCCAATAGACGACGCCGACGAACAGGACGACGAGCAGAAAGACCCAGGCTGGACCCACCCCTTCAAGAATCTCGGAAATCGGCACCGCCTCGATTCCCCGCCGGAACCCGGGGCGCCGAAACCGCCGGCTCCGCCTCGGGCCACGCCGGAGCATAACGGAACCACGAGCGCAATTTCCACATCCGCGCATCCACATCGGACGGACGAGGGACAATCCAAACTCTCGGGTCCACAACCGCGCCGAGGCAGGCTACGATGGTTGCCTTGCAAGCCGCTTCGAAACATATGCGAGAGCCGCCGCGGGCGGCATCCAGGCGGGCCCGCCGGGGACTCGCCCGCGCCCTTGTGGCCGCCGCCGCGCTCGCGGGCCTGATGGCTTGCGCGCCTGCGCGGGCGCCGGACGCGACCGCGCCCGGAACGCCAACCCAACCCGAGACCGCGCGGTCGAACCAACCGGCGCGCGCCACGCGCCACATGATCGCTGCGGCCAATCCGCTCGCCGCCGAGGCCGGTCTCGCGATCCTGCGCGAAGGCGGCAGCGCACTCGACGCGGCGATCGCTGCGCAGATGGTGCTCAATGTCGTCGAGCCCCAGTCGTCGGGCATCGGCGGAGGAGGGTTCCTCGTCCACTTTTCCGAGGCGAGCGGCGACATCATCGCCTACGACGGCCGCGAAACGGCGCCCGCGGCCACGGCGCCGGATCGGTTCCTTGACGCGAGCGGCGTTCCGATGAAGTTCATCGACGCCGTTGTGGGCGGGCTTTCGGTCGGCGTCCCCGGATTGCTCCGCATGTTGGAGGCCGCGCACCGCGACTATGGAAAGCTTCCGTGGCGAAGGCTGTTCGAACCCGCGATCGGGTTGGCCGAAAACGGCTTTTCGATTTCGCCGCGCCTTCACGCCTCGATCGCCGCAGACAGGCACTTAGACACCTTCGATGAAGCGCGAACCTACTTCTACACACCGGTCGGAGAGGCGAAGGCGGCGGGAGCGACACTCGTCAACCGGCCGTTCGCCGAAACGCTTAGGGCCATCGCCGAGGGAGGCGCGGACGCGTTCTATGAGGGCGAAATCGCCCGCGACATCGTCCGCACCGTACGCGCCGCGCCGCGCCATCCCTCCGACATGACCGAGGACGACCTCGCCGCATACGAAGCCAAACCCCGTGCGCCGCTTTGCCTTCCGTACCGCTTTTGGCTCGTCTGCGGCATGCCGCCCCCCACCTCGGGCGCCATCGCTACTCTCCAGACATTGGGGATCCTTCAAGAGTTCGACTTAGGGGCGCTCAAGCCCGATTCGGCGCGCGCCGTGCATCTGATCGCCGAGGCGAGCCGACTCGCGTTCGCCGATCGCAACACCTTCGTCGCCGATTCCGATTTCGTGTCGGTGCCCACCGCGGCGCTCTTGGATCCCCGCTATCTCGTCGAGCGCGCGAAGGCCATCTCGCCCGAAAAAAGCATGGGCCGCGCCGTGCCCGGCGATGTCTTCGCCGAATCGAGCCATGGCGCCGTCGCCGAGCGCGAAAAGGGCGCCTCGACGACGCATCTGAGCGTCGTCGACGCAGACGGCAACGCGCTCGCGCTCACGTCTAGCATCGAAGGCCCCTTCGGTTCGCGCCTGATGGTCCGGGGATTCCTCCTCAACAACCAGCTTACCGATTTCTCGTTCGTGTCCGAGCGCGACGGAGCGCTGGTGGCGAACCGGGTGGAGGGCGGAAAGCGCCCGCGCAGCTCCATGTCGCCCACCATCGTCTTCGACGGCAGCGGCCGGCCGGTCCTGGTGGTGGGCTCGCCGGGCGGCTCGCGCATCATCGGCTATGTGGTCAAAACCCTGATCGGCGTCCTCGACTGGGGCCGGAATGTTCAAGAAGCCATCGCGGCGGCGCATTTCGTCAACCGCAACGGTGCGACGGACTTGGAGGCGGGCACTCCGATCGAGGCCTTGAAGCCCGAACTCGAGGCCCTCGGCCACGAGGTCACGTTGCGCGCGTTAACGAGCGGACTTCACGCCATCGCCATCACCGAAGACGGACTCTTGGGTGGCGCCGACCCGCGCCGCGAAGGCCGGGCGCTCGGCGATTGACGAAAACGGACGCCGAGACTCCGAGCGTCTTCATGCTGCCGGGCCGCGACCGGCGGGTTCGCGGCGGCCATCCGTGGGTCTATTCCAACGAGATTCACATGACCCCCGAGGCCAAGGGGCTCGCAGCCGGAACCGTTACCCGTCTGCGCCGAGCCGATGGCAAGCCACTCGGCGTCGGCACCTTCAACGCCCAGGCCCTGATCGCCTATCGACAGTTCTCGCCTCGGGCCGAGACGGTCGTCGACGGCAACCTGATCGCCGAGCGCTTGATGCGCGCGCTGGCGCTTCGCGAGCGCTTGTTCGCCGAACCTTATTACCGCCTGGTGCACGGCGAGGCCGACGGGCTTCCGGGCCTGATCGTCGATCGATTCGCCGACGCTTTCGTCGTCCAGATCGGGACCGCCGGAATCGAGACTTTGGTCGACGACGTGATTGCAGCGCTGAACGAAAGGCTCGGTGCGAGAACCGTAGTCTTGCGCAATGACGGCCCCTTCCGCCGCCTCGAGAGCTTGGACGCCTACGTCCGGGCGGTGACGGGCGAGATCCACGAGCCCGTCGAGGTGATCGAAGGGGGATTGCGCTTTCCCGCCGACCTAATGGCCGGACAGAAGACGGGTTGGTATTTCGACCAGCGCGCGAGCCGCGCCTTCGTCGCACCCCTGGCGGCGGGCGGAGCGATGCTGGACGTCTATTGCTACACGGGTGCATTCGCGCTTGCATCCGCGGCGGCGGGGGCGGACGCCGTGCTGGGCGTCGATTCCTCGCGCGAGGCGCTGACGCTGGCGCGGCGGGCGGCGGATTGGAACGGCGTCGGTGCCGGCATCGAATTCGAGCGTGGCGACGCGTTCCGGAAGCTGGCCGAGCTCGCCGGCGAGAAACGACGGTTTCGCGTCGTCGCTGCCGACCCGCCCTCGTTCGTGCGCTCGCGAGGAGAGTTGAAATCAGGGCTTCGCGGCTATCGCAAGCTCGCCCACCTCGCATCCCATCTCGTCGAAAACGGCGGCTTCCTGTTCATCGCATCGTGTTCGCACAACGTGCCTGGGGACGCGTTCGCGAGCGAGGTCGCGCTGGGAATCACGCGTGCCGGGCGCGCGGCGCGCATCATCCGCGCGGCGGGCGCCGGCCCCGATCATCCGGTACACCCGTTTCTCGCCGAAACCGCTTATCTCAAATCGCTCGTGCTTCAGATCGACTGAGCAGATCGCGGCCGCGATCAACGGGCGACGTTTAGCCCCCAATCGTAGGCGTGATCCGCGACGCGGCGCGCGCTTTTCAGGCGGGCGCGCAACGCCGGGGCGGCGAAACGCGCGAGATGGGCGATCACGCCCGCATCGTCGGCGCCGAAGTCGTCGGCGTACCAGACATAGAGGCTGGAGGCCTTGAGGCCGTCTTTATCGAAGTGGACGCCGCGCGGGTGATTGACGTAGGCGCGCGCCCCATCGCTTAACAATCGCTCGGCGTTCGCGGCGCCGTACGCGTGTGGCTGCAGGTTGGGACACCCCACGGCGGTGCAGTTCACTGCGTAGTGAATGCGCGGATCGCGCCAGATGGGCCTTAGGATCCGATGTTCGATATCGTCGAGCGAGACCGGAACGTTCTCCACTTCGACGAGCTTCTTCCGCCACGGGCCGTCCGCGAAAATTCCGGGCGAGATGTCGATGTCGCGAATCGAGGCGACCGGATAGTGCTCAACGATCACGCGCACCGTCAGCGCGTTGTAGAGGTTGATCCAGTAGGCGCGCTGCTCGGATCGGTTCAGGGCGCTGACCGGAATCCCTGACAAGTGCAAGACGTAGTCTGCGAGTCGCGCGCGCCCGGCCGCCGAGACACGGCCATAGGCGATGCGGTTGACGCCGTCGTCGCCGGCGACCAAGTAGGAATCAAGAAAAACCTGCCATTCTCGGTGGTCGACCGTGCGCGTCGACTCGGGCTCGTGGACGAGTCAGCGTTCCCAGAGCTCGGCCTCGGGGGCGGCCTCGGCTCTTGCCGCTAGTACCAAGGCGATCGTGGCCAAGACGGCGGCGGCCGCCGGGCGGGGGAACAATCGCGCGCTCATCGCCGCGCGACGAGGAACAGCCGGCGGAAGGGAAACAATGTCCGGCCGTCGCCGCGCCGTGGATAGGCCGCTCTCGTAAGCTCGCCATAGACGGCGAGGAATCCGTTCTTGTCTTCGCCCTCGAGGGCCTGGAGATAGGGCCGCAGTCCGGTGCCGGCGGTCCACTCGAGCACCGCGTCTTCGCCTTCGAGGGCGTGCAAATACGTGGTCTCCCAGACCTCGAGTTCGCGGACGTGGGGCGCGAGGATGTCAAAATAGTCCTCGGGTGCCGCCACGGGCCGGGCACGCAAGATCGGCTCGAGCCGCGCCCGCCACGGGCCCGATCGGGCGGCGACAACCATGTTCTCGTGCGACGGCTGGTCGTAGTTGCGCGGCATCTGGACGGCGAGCAACGCGCCCGGTCGCAGCGGCCCGATCAGGTGCGGGAACAATTGGGCGTGGTTGTCGAGCCACTGGAGAGCGGCGTTGGAGAATAGGAGATCGGCGTCGTCGGGCGGCGACCAGGCGGCAAGATCCGCCTCGCGCCATTCGATCGCCGCGTCGCCGGCCCGCGCCTGCGCCAGCATGGGGGCAGAGGAATCAATGCCGGTCACCCGTGCGGCGGGCCAGCGCTCGGCTAATAGCCTCGTGGTCATTCCGGTCCCGCAGCCGAGATCGAAGATCGCGCGCGGCGCAGCACCTTGCGAAAGTGCGCGCTTCACTCCGTCGAGCAAATCGAGTGCCGGCCGCGCCCGCTCGGGCGCGAACTTGAGGTATTGCCCGGGGCTCCAATCCACCGCCGCCGGTGTCGTTGGGGCGCGCGTTCGCCCGGCGCTGGACGCCGGTCCGCGCGCGCTCATGGCGCGGTTGCCGGTCCGCGCGGCTGCGCCGGGAACTCGAGCCGGAAGGTGGTGCCGTCGTCTCTCGAATGTACCAGCGTGATCTCGCCGCCGTGGGCGTGCATCACGTCGCGGGCGATGACCAGTCCGAGCCCCGTACCGCCGACGCGCGCCGATCCCGCGAAAGGCCGGAAGAGAACGTGGCGGGCCTTCACCGGAATGCCGGGGCCGTCGTCCGTGACGTCGATGACGACCCGATCTCCGTTCGCACTGGCGCTAACGCGCACGTTCGTGCCGCCGGCCTGGAATGCGTTTTCGCCGAGGTTGGCGAACACCCGGAAGAGCTGCTGGCGGTCGGCGTTGATTTCGAACTCCTCGGGCACCCCGTTGAGCCACTGCCGCGACGCGCTCGTGTCGGCGGCAGTGTCGGGAACGGCGCGGATCGACTCGCCCGCCTCGGCCACCAGTTCGCGCAGACCGAACCGGACCGGTTTGAGCGGCGGCGTGGCGTCGGCGACGAAGTTGAGCGTTTGGCTGCACAGCTCGACGGCCCGGTCGATCGATTGGTAGAGCCGGGGCGTGACCTTCTTGACCTCGGGATCGTCGACTTCGGCGAGCCGGTCCGAGATCAGAACCGCCGTCGACAGGCTGTTGCGGAGATCGTGATTGATCTTGGCGACCGCCGCGCCGAGGGTGGCGAGTCGCGTCTTCTGGCGGAGCGCGGCCCTGAGCTGCTCCTGCATCACCGCCAATTCGCGCTGCGCGACGCCAATCTCGTCGCTACGCGTGCTCGGGATCAGGGCCCGGGACATGTCCTCGGGGTCTTCGCGGAACGAGGTCATGGTATCGGTGATCCGGCGCATGGGCCGGACCAGCAAGAGCTGCAGGCTCAAATAGACGAGACCGGCGGTGATCAGCGAAATGACGATGGATAGCTGCAGTATCCGGTTCGAATATCCGTACATGGCCTCGCGCATCGGCGATTCATCGAGAACCACTTCGATGGTCGTCTCCGGCCCCTTCGGCGAGGGTCCGAGAACCCGGATGATCCGATTCTCGTCTTGGCCCAAGGCCGCAAACGCATCGACGATCCACATCACGAAATTGCCCTGGCGCATATCGAATATGGCGTCGACCGCGGGCGGCATCTCCTTGCGCACCACCAGGATGTGCCGTCCCTCGGCCCGCAGCACGATCGCGTGTACGCCCGTCTGGGCCAGGACCTCGTCACCCAAGCCCTTGCTGACGCCGAGTTCCGGCGCCGCGTCCAGGGCGACCGTCGCCAGATGCGCGCGGTTTAGGTGGTCTTCGAGATAGGCTTGCCGGAACCGGGCGATGGAGGGGGTGTAGATGAGGAGCTCCGCCACCATGACGAAGAACACCGTGAGCAGAAGCAGCCGGGCCGACAGGCCCATGCTCACCGGGCGCCGGGTTGAAGCGTCATCCGCCATGGCCGTCACCGTACATCACCGTGTCGCGGCGTCAAACCGGCCCGGCGTGGGCGTTCGATCGCCCTCCGGCGTCAACCCAGATGGCGCAACCATCTGACGAGCCGGCGCGTTTGCGGGCCGAACAGCGTCGGCGCGAAGAAGCTGCCGGCGGCGCGTTTGCTGACCTCGCCGAATGTGGGATAGGGAGACACCATCTTGGCGATCGCGCCTAAGCCGAGCCGTTCCTGGATCGCGAGAACCCAGGTCTGGATGAGCTCGCCGGCGTGCGGACCGACGATGCCGGCGCCGAGAATGCGGCCCCGGGGCGTCGCCACCACCTTGACGAGCCCGTCGATCTCGGCTTCGGCGCGCGCCCGGTCGATGTCGGCGAACGGCCAGCGAAGGATCCGGATTCCACCCCCCTTGGCGACGGCCTGTTGTTCGGTCAGGCCGACTTGGGCAAGCTCGGGCGCGGTGAACGTGACCCATGGAAAGGCGTCCAGGCGCACCCTGGCAGGAATGCGGAACAGCGCGTTCCGGATGACGATGGCGGCGTGATAGGTGCACATGTGGGTGAACCGGTGGCCGCCCCGAACCACGTCGCCGATGGCAAAGACGCGGCGGTTGTCGGTGCGCAGGCGCGCATTCACCTTGACGCCGGCCGCGTCGAAGGCGATCCCGGCGGTCTCCAAACCCAAATCGTCGACGCTGGCCCGGCGGCCGGCGGCCACCAGGACATGCGAGCCCTCGACGGTATCTTCGGCGCCGTTGGAATCGCGAACCGTCACCACCACGCGCTTGTCCGTTCGCTGGACGTGGGTGACGGTGGCGCCTTCGCGTATCGCGACGCCGTCGTCCACCAGCCGGTCGCGCACGACGCCCGCCAGTTCGGGGTCGTCTCGCGCCAGGACCGAGAATTGCTCGACCACGCTCACTCGCGCCCCAAGTTGGCGGAACGCCTGCGCCAACTCGACGCCGATCGGGCCGCCGCCGACAATGATCAGATGCTCGGGCAGCTGGGCGAGATCGAAGACGGTCTCGTTGGTGAGATAGCCCGCCTCGGCGAGCCCGGGAATCGGCGGGACCAGGGGGCGGGATCCGGTCGCGATCACGAAGCGCCGGGCGCCGATCCG
Source organism: Rhodospirillales bacterium (assembly GCA_030746935.1). Classification (GTDB taxonomy): domain Bacteria; phylum Pseudomonadota; class Alphaproteobacteria; order Rhodospirillales; family JASLLV01; genus JASLLV01. The sequence goes on from JASLLV010000004.1 coordinate 15,218, forward strand.
CATCCCGTCCACCTCGATCGTGCGCGGGCTGACGAACCGCGCCGAGCCCTTGATCACCGTCGCGCCCAGTCCTTTGAACCGCTCGACCGAATCGTTGGGCGCGATTGCGGCGATCGTCGCGTGGACGTGCTTCGAGACATCCGCGAATTCGACGCCAGCGCCGTTGAGGCGGACGCCCAAGGCCGGCGCGCGGGCAACCAGCGCCGCGGCGCGGGCCGATGCGAGCAACGCCTTCGACGGCACACAGCCCGAGTTCAGGCACTCGCCGCCCATCTCGCCCCTTTCGACGAGGACGGTGGGGGCGCCCATTTGTGCCGTTCCCGCAGCGACCGACAAGCCGGCCGCGCCGGCGCCGATCACGCAGATGTCGACCTCTCGCTCGTCGGCCATGGTCCGCCCGTTCAGCCCTTGGTGCGCCGCAACTTCTTATAGGCGATAGGAATCAGTGACAGTAACACCAATCCGCAGATCGGGATCAGGACCTCGGGCTCGAAGATGACGCCGAGGTTGGGCTGCTTTCCGGCATCGATGATCATGGCGAGTCCGTTTCCCACCAAGACGTAAACGAAACTTCCCGGAATGATGCCGAGAAACGTGCCGAGCACGAAGGTCGATAGCCGAACGCCGAGGAACGCGGGCACCAGATTGACCAGCCAGAAGGGAAACAGCGGGATAAGGCGCAGGACCAGGAGATAGCTGAGTGCGTTCTCGCGGAATCCCTTTTCCATCTTGCGGACCGTGGGACCCGCCCGGGCGCGGAAAGCCTCGCCGAGCCCGAGGCGCGCGGCGAGGAACAGCGCCGTCGCGCCCGCCGTCGCGCCGACTACGACGTACCCGGTCGCAGCCCACAGCCCGAAGAGGAAGCCGCCGGCGATTGTCATCCACACCGCGCCCGGTATCGAAAACGCGACGATGGGGGCGTAGAGCAAGACGTAGCCGACTGCGCTCAGCACATGGTGTTCGGACCGCCAGACGAGAAGCGTCTGGCGATGATCGCGCAATGCCTCGAATCCGAGGTAGTGGTCGAGCCCGAACGCGAAAAAGGCAACGAGTCCGCCGGCGACAAACGCGATGGGCAACAGCCGCCAGCGCGAAAAGCCTCGCGGTTGCGGATTCTCGCGGCTGTCCTTGGTCGCGATCATGGCGGCGGCGCTCCGGTCGGCCCCAAGCTCTCTCGCGGTCCCGAGGATTGACGCCGCCGGACGTGCGCCGAAGTCCCGGCGAACTTCGATGCCCGGCGTCGTCGGTTCGGATTCTCGCGTGAAATCAGATTATTGAGAAGATCGGATCGAGGCGCCATTCACCATCGTGTGATTCGCGGGCCCGAATCGCGTGATTCGCGGGTCCGCAAACCGAATTGACGGACCGCTGGCCGGGTATCGTTGACTTCGAAGGGGCAAGCCCGTATACAGCGAGCCGGGATTTTCCGGGATCGGCCCATGAAACGTACGTTTCAACCAAGCAGGCTCGTTCGCAAGCGCCGCCACGGCTTTCGCGCGCGGATGGCGACGGTGGGCGGTCGGAGGGTTCTTGCCAATCGGCGCGCAAAGGGCCGCAAGCGTCTGTCCGCCTAGTCCGTTCGAACTCGCCGCCGTCTTACGCATCAAGCGGCGGGTCGATTTCGTTCGCGTTGCGCGCGCGGGACGGAAATGGGTGGCGCCCGGGCTAATTCTTCAGGTGTTGAACGCGCCCGAAGGGGGCAACTCGGCGGACGGAAGGGCGGTCGTGCGGGTCGGGTTTACCGTGAGCCGAAAAGTGGGAAATGCCGTGGTGCGCAACCGGGTCCGCCGCCGCCTCAGGGCCGCCGTCGGCGAAGTCATGCCCGCGTTCGCTGGGGCTGGCCACGATTTCGTCGTCATCGGGCGTGCGGCGACGCGGCGGCGACCGTATGCGTCCCTCATCACCGACTTGAAGCGGGGTCTGAAGCGTCTCGACGTCTTCGAAGATCGGCCCACGGAGGCAGCTTCGAAAGGCGGCGCGATACAATCGGCGAGGCTCGGATGAAGGCCGCAACCACCCTCATTAGGGGCGCGATCCACGCCTATCGGTTTCTGATCTCGCCCGTATTCGGGCCCGCGTGCCGGTTCCAGCCGAGCTGTTCGAGCTATGCCCTCGAGGCGGTAGATCGCCACGGCGCCGCAAAAGGGAGCTGGCTCGCGTTCAAACGTTTCGGCCGATGCCATCCCTGGGGCGGGTCCGGCTACGACCCGGTTCCCGATCCCAAGGCTTCTCGCCGATCCGCGTCCGGCGGCCTTCCCGCCACGGGACGGCGTTGAGCGGGCGGCGACGGCGCGATGCACGGGGACGCGACGGCCGATGGATAACCGCAATCTGATCCTCGCGATCGCTTTGTCCGTCGCGATCGTCTTCATTTACGAGTGGCAATTCGCACCGAAGCCGCCGCCACCATCCGAGGTGGCGGGCGCCGAGCAGACGCAGGCGCCCAAGGGCGGCGAGGCAGCCCGCGAGGTTCCGGTCCCTGGCCGCGCCGCGACCGAAGCCGACGCCCCGAGGCCGTCGGCGGACGTCGCGGCGGGGGACTCGTCGGCGGCCGAGGGGCTCAGCCGCGCCGCGGCGATCGCCGCGAAACCGCGCCTGGCGATCGATTCGTCCCAGCTGCACGGCTCGATCGCACTGACCGGCGCGCGGATCGACGATTTGACGCTGGCCGGCTACCGCGAGACCGTGGACCGTGACAGCCCGGAAATCATCCTGCTGTCTCCCCAGGACGCCACCAACGCGTATTACGCGTATTTCGGCTGGGTTGGCGAAGGTGATATTGCCGTCCCCGGACCGGACACCGTATGGACCGCGGACCGCGACGTATTGGTGCCCGATTCTCCGGTGACGCTGAGCTGGGAGAACGGCGAAGGGCTGCGGTTCGTTCAGATCATCGCGCTCGACCGGAACTATATGTTCACGGTCATCCAACGCGTCGTGAACACAACGGGCGTGCCCGTCTCCGTCTTTCCGTTCGGCCTCGTATCGCGCCGGGGGACGCCGGAAGTCAGCCGGTTCTTCATCCTGCACGAGGGGCTTCTCGGTGTCTTCAATGGAACCCTCGATGAAGTGGATTACGACGATATTCAGGACGCGGGCGCCATCACGGAAAAGACGACCGGCGGCTGGATCGGCATCACCGATAAGTATTGGCTGACTGCGCTCATTCCCGATCAACAGACCGAAGTCAGCACCCGTTTCCTCCACCGCCTCGCCGATGGCAATGACCGCTATCAGGCGGACTTTCTGCGCCCGGCACTCGCCGTGCCGCCGCGTGGCGCGGCCGAAGCGACCAGTCGGCTCTTCGCCGGCGCCAAAGAGGTCGCGCTGCTCGACGGCTACGCCGAGACCTACGCGATCGAACTCTTTGACCGCGCCATCGACTTCGGCTGGTTCTACTTCCTCACCAAGCCGATCTTCTACACGCTCATCTTCATCAACGACCACGTCGGAAACTTCGGCATCGCGATCCTTCTGCTGACGGTGGGAATCAAGTTGATCTTCTTCCCGCTCGCCAACAAGTCCTACCGGGCGATGAGCAAGCTCAAGAAGCTGCAGCCCGAGACCGTGAAGCTGCGCGAGCGCTTCGGCGAGGACAAGGCGAAGATGAACCAGGAGCTGATGGCGCTCTACAAGCGCGAAAAGGCGAACCCGGCGTCCGGGTGTCTGCCCATGGTCGTGCAGATCCCGGTCTTCTTCGCGCTTTACAAGGTGCTGTTCGTCACCATCGAGATGCGCCAGGCACCGTTCTTCGGCTGGATCAAGGATCTCTCGCAGGCCGACCCGACGTCGCTCTTCAACCTGTTCGGATTGTTGCCGTTCACGCCCCCGGATTTCCTCATGATCGGAATCTGGCCACTGATCATGGGCGCCAGTATGTTCCTTCAGCAGCGCCTGAACCCACAGCCGGCCGATCCCATCCAGGCCAAGGTGTTCCTCATGCTGCCGGTAGTCTTCACCGTGATTTTGGCGCCGTTTCCGGCCGGGCTCGTCATCTACTGGGCCTGGAACAACTCGCTGTCGATCCTCCAGCAATGGGTGATCATGAAGCGCATGGGAGCGTTCAGTTAGGCCTCGCGAACCCGATTCCGCAGCCCAAGCGGCCGAGGACCTGGAATTCGGCCGCTGGCTGTTCGCGCAAAGCTGCGAGTTCGTCCTTGGCGTCGCCGGTGCCGATCAACTGCCCGACGCATCACTGCCCGAGGTCGCGTTCGCCGGCCGCTCGAACGTCGGCAAGTCGAGCCTGGTCAACGCGCTCACCGGCCGCAAAACGCTCGCCCGGGTCTCGAACGCGCCCGGGCGCACCCGCCAGCTCAACTTCTTCGCCCTCGCCGAACGTCTGATGCTGGTCGATCTTCCCGGTTACGGTTACGCCAAGGTGCCGCGAAGCGAGGCGCGGCGATGGACCGATCTCGTCGAAGCCTATCTCCGGGGCCGGCCGAACCTGCGCCGGGTCTGCCTGCTGATCGATGCGAGGCGCGGCGTCGGTGAAAGCGACCGCGAGCTGATGGCGATGCTCGATGTGGCCGCCGTCCCCTACTGGGCCGTGCTCACCAAGTGCGACAAGCTTTCTAAGGCCCAGCTTGCCGATCTCACGGACGCGATCGAAGGCGAGCTTGCCCGGCACGGCGCCGCGGCGCCGCGAGCGATGCCGACGAGCGCCCGCGCACTCAGCGGAATCGCCGAGCTTCGCGCCGGTCTCGCGGCGATCTCCCGCGACTAGCGAAGCGCGGGCGATTCGGATACGGTGCCGCCGCCATGACCGAGAATGCGGACAAGACCAGCGACGAAATCTTCGCCCAGGCGCGCACCCTTTCCGAAGCGCTGCCGCATATGCGCCGGCACGCGGGCCAGACCTTCGTCGTCAAGTTCGGCGGCCACGCCATGGGCGATGAGGCGCTGATGAAGACATTCGCCCGCGACGTGGTGCTGTTGAAACAAGTAGGGATCGAACCCGTGGTCGTGCACGGCGGCGGCCCGCAGATCGGCGCCATGCTCGAACGCCTCGAGGTCAAGAGCGAGTTCATCGACGGGCTCAGGGTAACCGATGCCGAAACGGTGGACGTGGTCGAGATGGTGCTGTCGGGGACCATCAACAAGAAGATCGTCTCGGCGGTGGGCGAAGCGGGCGGCTTCGGTCTCGGGATTTCGGGCAAGGACTGCAACCTGATCCGGGCCGGCAAGCTCACGCGCGTCAAGCGCGATCCCGGATCCAACATCGAACGCGTGGTGGACTTGGGCCTGGTGGGCGAGCCGAGTGCGATTGCGCCCGACATCCTGGCACTTTGCCGGGACTCGGAGACCGTGATCCCCGTGATCGCCCCCATCGGCATCGGGCCCGAAGGCGAGACACTGAACATCAACGCCGACACCGCGGCCGGCGCCATCGCCGCCGCATTGTGCGCGAAGCGGCTGTATTTGCTGACCGACGTCGCCGGGGTTCTCGATGCGGACGGCCGCCTGATCACCGAGATGTCGGCGGAGCGCGCCCGCGCCCTGATCGACGACGGCACCATCAACGGCGGCATGATCCCGAAGATCGAGACGTGTCTCGCGGCGGTCGAGAACGGCGTCGGAGCCGCGGTCATCCTCGACGGCCGGCTGGAGCACGCGCTTCTGGTCGAGATCTTCACCGAGCACGGCGCCGGCACCATGATCCGCGCCGGGTAGGCTAGATTCAATCGCGATCCGCCCTACCGCCCGCGCCAGGCGGGGAACATGTTGGGGGGCCGCGAATCGCGAAAAACGCGAACGTCCGCCGACGGCTTTCCGAACAGATATCCCTGCACGTACTGGACGCCGCAATCGCGGATGAATTCGAGCCCGGCACGGTCGTCCACCATTTCGGCGATGGTCTCGACGCCCAAATCCCGGCACAGGCCGACCAGCGCCTTCAGGAACGCCCGCCCTTTCTGCGCCTTTTGGGCGTTGCGCACCGCAGACCCGTCGAGCTTGACGATGTCGACCACCATGGTGCTCAGGTACTGGAAGTTGGCGGCGCCCGCGCCGAAATCGTCCAAACACACCGTGTAGCCTTCGGTCCGGAGCGACTGGATGAAATTGTCGGCGGCGCCGAGATCGGTCATGCGTGCCGATTCCGTGATCTCGAACATGAGCCGACCGCGTAGCCAGAGGTTGTCTGCGAGCAGCTTTTGGAGCCCGCTCATGTACGGCGCCGATCCCACGGAATGGCCCGAGACATTGACCGCGAGCGAGGTCGTCGAGTTGCGCGGCGTCTTGCCCAGCCATTCGACCACTTTTTGCGCCATTGCCAGGTCGAACTCTTGGATCAGTCCCGTTTCCTCGGCGAACATGATGGTCTCGTACGGTGATGCGCCGCCGTTCTGGGATTCGAACCGGGCCAGCGCCTCGAAGTGGTGGATCTCACCGGTCATCACGTCGATGATCGGCTGCAGCGCGACCGCGAAGTCCGCTTCCGCCACCACGCGCTTGAAGCTGTTGACCGATTCCGTCGCCGTCGAGACCAGCGCCGAGATGTTGGTCGAAAGCTGCTTGATGGAGAAGCCGCGGCCTTCGGTGCTGCGAAAACGGTTGATGGCGTAAACGAGGCCGTTGGCGAGATCCTCGTCACTGATGCCATCGCCCTCGACCTCGACGGTCGCGGTTTCGACTTCGGCGCCGCGGCCTTCGGGATCGGCCTCGCGGGCGAAGTCGGCGATTTTGCTTTCCAATTCCTTGACGTCGACGTCGGCGGCGTGGACGAGGCCGTAGCGGTCGTCGGCGATCCGGGCGGCGGTGTCTCCGTCCACCGAGCTCGCCTTGAGGAAGGTGCCGAAGGTGTTGAGCAGGGTCTCGCGCGCCCCTTCGTCGAGGCGGTCGTGCAACTCCTTGTAGGCTGGAAGCTCGATCAACGTGAGCTGGTTCTGCTCGCCCGATTCGGCACCGGCGCGGACCCGATCGCCGACCACCTCGGCGAATGATTCGGCGTCGAAGAGGCCGCTTTTCTCGTCGCGCTTCAGTCCTAGGCGGGATTCGGTTTCGGCCCGCTTGGACCCCATGCGGAACGCCAGGAAGTAGTGGCGGCCGAATTCGTCGAGGCGGTAGCCGGCGAACGCGAACGGCGCGGTTGGTCCGCGGCGCCCGGCGAGGCGGACTGAGGCGTTCTCGATCCGGCCGTGCCGGCGGGCGACACCGAGAAGTGCTCCGACCAGGGTCCGGTCGGGTTCGGCGATAAGCTCGAGGACGGGAACCCCGATAAGCGCCTCGGGCGCGCGGCCCATCAGCGCAGCCGTCGGTCCGGCAGCGAATGTCACGGTTGCGTCCGCGTCGAGCTCCACCAGAATGTCGGCCCAGCAGGACGCCAGCGCCACGAACCGGTCGCGCTCGGCCCGAAGCGAGGGTGTTTGCGAGGATCCCGTGTTTGCGTCCGCCGACACGTGTGCGCCCATTGTTCTTGTCACTTGGGCCGATCACTCTCATCGAGATGGGGCGGCGGTTCAACAACGAAAACGGAAGAATGGAAGTGCGAAATTCGAAAATGGGGTTGCCAGCGACGCCGGCGCGGAACACAAACGCCTGATGACACGGAACCCGCCCGACCTGGCACGCGATGGGGCCGGCGCTTCGCGCGCCCTCGTCGCGACCGAAACCTGGATCTTCGACCTCGACAACACGCTCTATCCCGCCTCCACCAACCTGTTCGACCAGGTGGACGCGCGGATCACCGAATACATCGCCAAGCTTCTGAGCCTGGATCACAAAGAGGCCCGCGCGACCCAAAAGCGGTACTTTCACGAGTACGGCACCTCGATGCGCGGCCTGATGACCCGCCACGGCGTGGACCCGCGGCCCTTTCTCGACTTCGTCCACGAGATCGACATGACCGTTCTCGATCCGGCGCCGGAGCTGGACGCGGCGCTGGACCGTCTCCCGGGACGCAAGATCATCTTCACCAATGGAGACACGGCCCACGCGGAGAAGGTGATGCAAAGGCTCGGCGTCGAACGCCATTTCGATGCAATCTTCGACATCCACGAATCCGATTACGTGCCCAAGCCGCAGCCCGGGCCCTATGCGAAGCTGGTGGCACGGTTCGGAATCTCGCCCGAACGCGCGGTGATGATCGAGGACCTCGCCATCAACCTGGTGCCGGCGGCCGCCATAGGGATGACCACGGTGTGGGTGCGCACAGATTCCGAGTGGGCCGACGACGGGGCGGCGGACGCGCACGTCCACCACGTGGTCGACGACCTCGCCGGTTGGTTGGCGGCACTGACGGCCGACGCCGAGACGGCTTAAGGGCACTTGAATCGCGCCGCCCCGGGCCGTATTGACAGCCCCCGGGTGCTCGACCATTGTCGAACGCGCCCCAAACCCGGCGGCCGCGGACCCCGAAGACGAGCGATGCCCCACCAAGACCTTCTGTCCGTCATCGACGCCGCCTGGGAAACGCGCGACGCGATCGGCACCGACACGGCCGGCCCGGTGCGCGACGCCGTCGAGGCGGCGCTCGCTCTTCTGGATAAGGGCGAGGCGCGCGTCGCCGAAAAAATCGACGGTGCCTGGCACGTCAACCAATGGCTGAAGAAGGCGGTGCTGTTGTCGTTCCGCCTGAACGACATGGCGCCGATCGCGGGCGGTCCCGGCCGATCCGGCTGGTACGACAAGGTTGCGTCAAAGTTCGACGGTTGGGACGCAGCCCGCTTCCGCGCCGCGGGATTTCGCGCCGTCCCCAACTGCACGGTGCGCTATTCGGCATTCATCGCACCGGGTGCGGTCTTGATGCCGTGTTTCGTCAACCTCGGTGCCTATGTGGGATCGGGAACCATGGTCGACACCTGGGCGACGGTCGGCAGTTGCGCCCAGATCGGCGCCGAGTGCCACATCTCGGGCGGCGCCGGGATCGGCGGCGTACTCGAGCCGTTGCAGGCGAACCCCGTGATCGTCGAGGACAACTGCTTCATCGGCGCACGTTCGGAAGTTGCCGAAGGCGTCGTGCTCGAAGAAGGGTGCGTGCTCGCCATGGGCGTCTACGTCGGTGCGTCGACCAAGATCGTCGACCGCGCTACCGGCGAAGTGCACTTCGGGCGCATCCCCGCCTATTCGGTCGTCGTACCGGGATCGCTGCCGGGACGCACCCTCGCCGAGGGAACCCCGGGACCGGGTCTCTATTGCGCCGTGATCGTGAAGCGGGTTGACGAGAGAACCCGTTCGCGCACGTCGATCAACGAGCTCTTGAGAGATTGACCGCCACCATCGACGCGGTCGCGCTGGCGCAGGCTCTGATTCGCTGCCCCAGCGTCACGCCCGCCGACGCCGGCGCCCTCGATGTTCTCGCCGACGCCCTTCGGGGTTTGGGATTTGCCTGCGAGCAACCGCGATTCTGTGAGCCCGGAACCGATGCGGTCGAAAACCTGTACGCGCGGATCGGCAATGCGCCCCTCAATTTCTGTTTCGCCGGCCACACCGACGTGGTGCCGCCGGGCGACGAGGCCGCGTGGACGCGGGCACCCTTCGCCGGACGGATCGCGGACGGGCGGCTGTGGGGGCGCGGCGCCGCCGACATGAAGGGCGCCATCGCCGCCTTCGTCGCCGCGAGCGGGCGGTTTCTCGCGCGCAGGCGGTCGGCGTTCGAGGGATCGATCAGCCTTCTCGTCACCGGAGACGAGGAAGGCCCCGCGATCAACGGGACGGTCAAGGTTCTCGAATGGTTGCGGATGCGCGGCGAGACGATCGACGCGTGCTTGGTGGGCGAGCCGACCAATCCCCGGAACCTCGGCGAGATGATGAAGATCGGCCGGCGCGGAAGCCTCAATGCGGTGCTCACGGTCCTCGGCACCCAGGGGCACGCGGCGTACCCCGCGCTCGCCGACAATCCGATCCCGCGTCTGATCGCCATGCTGGGGGCCATCGACGAGGCGCCGCTCGATACCGGAACCCCCCATTTCCCACCGTCGACAGTCGCGCTTACCTCGGTGGACGTGGGGAATACGGCGACCAACGTGATTCCGGAGCGTGCCCGCGCCGCGTTCAATATCCGCTTCAACGACAGCCATACGGGCGCATCGCTGGAGCGTTGGCTGAACGAGCGGTTTGCGCAGATCGGCGGGCGCTACGTACTCGACGTCTCGGTCTCGGGCGAGGCTTTCCTGACCGCGCCGGGCCCCTTGAGCGAGATCGTCGCCGCGGCCGTCCGCGCCGCCACCGGGTCCGAGCCCGAGTGCAGCACCACCGGGGGAACCTCGGACGCGCGCTTCATCAAGGACCATTGCCCGGTGGTGGAGTTCGGCCTGGTCGGCGCCACCATGCACCAGGTGGACGAAAACGTCGCCGTGGACGATATCAACGCGCTTTCGGAAATTTACGAGGGCGTGCTCGCGCGCTTCTTCCCGGACGAGGGAACATGATTACGCTCAACGAAGCGACGACGGCACTCTACGGCGCGTACCGGCTGGCCCGTTACGACCCGAGTGGCGTGAACTATTTCGACACCACGATTGCCGGATTCTGGCGCTCGTTCTACGGCGCGGTTTTCGTCGCGCCGCTATTCCTGTTGCGAATATCGATCCGCTTCCAGAACGGCGCGTGGGACGCGCCCGCCGTCCACGTCGTGGCGATCGAATCGCTGGCATACGTGATCGGCTGGGTGGCGTTTCCGCTGGCCATGGTTTGGGTTGCGCGGCTGCTCGAGCGCGAGTCCGCATTCATCCGCTACATCGTCGCCTACAACTGGGCGCTCGTGCTTCAAAGCGCCGTCTTCATCCCGGTCGAGGCGCTCTCGCTTACGCGCATGATCCCCATCGCGGCGGGAAATATGATGCTTCTCGTCCTTGTCATGGCGATAGCCGGCTACACATGGTTCGTCGCGCGCACCGCCCTCAACCTTGCCCCCGTCACCGCGGCTGGGATCGTCGCGCTCGACTTCGTGCTCGCGATCGTGATCGACGCCATCGCCGAAAGCCGGCTTTGATCAGAGAGCGACGGGCGCGGCCTACGCCCACCCCAACCACACGATCAGCCAGCCGAGCCCGAGCATCGCCAGGAGAAGCGGCGAGCTGAACAGCCCGAAGATCGTCAGCACTAGGCCGGCTGCGCCCCAGGCGGGGCGCCGGCGCAAGAAAGCCACCAGACTGAATACAAGCGCGAGCGGCACGAATACGGGGCCGAAGGAAAAGATCCCGGCAAACCCGAACCCGATGGCGAGCAATCCGGAAAGCGAGATTTCGCGGGGGACACGCGCGCGCGCGCCGGCCGGTCACCGACCTCGGTCATGGTGCAGGCGCGGACGCGTGGCCTTCGCCGGCGCCCGTCTCCGTCCTCGCGGCCTCGCTGTCACCGTAGCCGACGCTTTCGAGATAGAGCCCGCACGCGGGCGCCGTCGGCCCGGCGGCGGCGCGATCATGGGCCCGGAGCGCGGCCGCGACGTCGTCTCCGGTCCACCGGCCCTCGCCCACCAGCCTCAGCGTGCCTGTGACGTTTCGGATCTGGTGGTGCAGGAACGAACGCGCGCGGGCGCGGACACGGAGCTCGTCGCCGGCGCGTTCGACCCCGAGTTCGTCGAGGGTCCTGATCGGCGAGGCCGCCTGACAGACGGACGCGCGGAAACTGGTGAAGTCGTGCCGGCCCACCAGGACGCGCGCCGCCCGATCCATGGCATTCGCATCCAGCAAAACCGGAACCCACCAGGCGCGTCCGCGCTCCAGCGTAAGGGGCGCGCGGCGGTTGACGATTCGGTACAAATACGTCCGCGCGATCGCCGAGAAGCGGGCGTGAAAGCTGTGGTCCACGCGCACCGCGCTCAGCACCCCAACCGCGCTCGGCTTCAAGTGGAAGTTCAAGGCGTCGCGTACCGTATCTGTCGGCACCTCGCGGGCAAGGTCGAAGTGGGCCACCTGGCCCAACGCGTGGACCCCGGAATCGGTGCGGCCCGAGCCGAAGACCGTGACCCGCTCGCCCGAGAACGCCCGGACCGCGTCCTCGATCGCCTCCTGGACGCTGAAGCCGTTCGTCTGGCGTTGCCAACCGACGAAGTCGGTCCCGTCGTATTCGACCGTGATCCGATAACGGGCCATAGGTGCAAGGTTAGCCGTCGCGCAAGCGCGCCGCGACCGTTTTCCGGTGCGCACCGGTGTAGGGGACGGCACGAAGGCAAACGCGCCGCCTCCGCCATCTCGGAGCCGCGCTGACGGTCGGGGTATTGCGCGTCCGCGATCGGCGATTTGCCGCCTGGGCCTTCTTCTGTATCTTCCGGTGCGTGCGTCGTCGCCCGAGCGGCGGCCCGCGCCCGCCTGCCGGCACCACAAGGACGTCTTCGCCCCATGACCACGCGCCCCCCCGTCGCGCCCCGCCGCCCGGCGAAATCGGTCCGCCACGGCGATACGCAGATCGACGACTACGCCTGGCTCAGGGACGACAACTGGGAAGCGGTGATGCGCGATCCGGGTGTCCTGACGCCTGGGATTCGCGCCTATCTCGAGGCCGAGAACGCGTATGCGGAAGCCGCTCTCGCGCCGGACGCCGAGCTTCGCGGAACCCTCGTCCAAGAGATGCGGGCGCGCATCAAGGAAGACGATTCTACCGTACCGGCCACGGACGGGGCCTTCGCGTATTACACCCGATATGATTCTGGCGGCCAGCACCCGGTCTTCTGCCGCCACCCGATTCGCGGCGGCGGTGAAGAGATCCTGCTCGACGCCAACGAAGAAGCGAAGGGGCATGCGTTCTACCGCCTCGCCACCTGTATTCACAGCCCCGACCACCGCCTGCTCGCCTATACGGTCGATCTGAACGGATCGGAGTACTACGAGGTTCACTTCCGCGATCTCGAGACCGGGACCGAGCTTGCCGATCGGATGACCCGCGCCCAGGGCGATATCGTCTGGGCGGGCGATTCGCGCACGGTTTTCTATACGGTTCACGACGACCACCACCGCCCGTCGCGCGTCTTTCGCCACGCGATCGGCGATGATCCGGACGACGACGTGCTCGTTTACGAAGAATCGGATCCCGGCTTCTTCGTCGGTATCGACAAGACCGAGAGCCGGGCCTTCGTCCTGATCGTCGCCCACGACAACACGACCACAGAGGTTCGAATCCTGGATGCCGACGCGCCGAGCGCCGAAGCACGCCTGATCGCGCTCCGCGAGCCCGGCATCGAATACGACGTCGCCGACGTCGAAGACCGATTCCTGATCCGCACCAACGCGGACGGCGCCGAAGACTTCAAGATCGTGGAAGCGCCCATCGCCTCGCCAACGCCCGACGCGTGGACCGACGTAGTGCCGCACCGGCTCGGATCCCTGATCCGCGCGCAGCTCGCCTTCGCCGATCACTTGGTCCGGCTCGAGCGGATTGACGGCCGTCCACGGATCGTAGTCCGCCGGCTCGCCACGGCCGAAGAGCACGAGATCGCCTTCGACGAGGACGCGTTCGAACTCGGCATCGTGCCCGGCTACGAGTTCGCGACGACGACGCTTCGCTTCATCTACACCTCGCCGACGACGCCGAGGCGCACCTACGACTACGATATGGAAACGCGCGGGCGCACGCTTAGGAAGGAGGACGTGATCCCGAGCGGCCACGATCCGGACGCGTATTGCGCCGAGCGCATTTTTGCCATCAGTCATGACGGCGAGCGCGTGCCGGTCTCGATCCTGAGAAGCCGTGATGCGGTGGTGGACGGCGAATCACCGCTCTTGCTGTACGGATACGGCTCGTATGGCTTCGCGACGCCCGCCAGCTTCTCGGCCAACCGCTTCAGCCTGGTGGACCGGGGTTTCATTTACGCGATCGCCCATGTGCGGGGCGGAATGGAACGTGGCTACCGCTGGTACCGCGAAGGCAAGCTTGCGAAGAAGACCAATACGTTTCTCGATTTCATCGCCGCCGCCGAAGCCCTGATCGAGGCGGGTTACGCGCGGGCCGGAAACATCGCCGCCCACGGCGGCAGCGCCGGCGGAATGCTGGTCGGCGCGGTCGCCAACATGCGGCCCGATCTGTTCCGGGCCATCGTCGCCGAGGTTCCGTTCGTCGACGTGCTCAACACCATGTGCGACGCGGCGTTGCCGCTGACGCCGCCGGAATGGGGCGAATGGGGCAACCCGATTACCGACGCCGACGCCTATCGCACCATCCTCGCCTATTCGCCCTATGAAAACGTTTGCGCGCAGGCCTATCCCAGCATCCTCGCGCTGGCGGGGATCTCGGATCCGCGCGTCACCTACTGGGAGCCGGCGAAATGGGTGGCCAAGCTGCGCGCGATCAAGACCGACGACAACCTCGTGGTCCTCAGGACGAACATGACGGCGGGCCACGCGGGCGCATCGGGGCGCTTCGACAGGCTCGAGGAAGTGGCGCTGGTTTACGCCTTCTTGCTGACGGCGTTCGAGCGCAGTTAAGCCGGCTTATCCGAGGCGCGTGCCCGCAGGAATCGGGAATCCGCGCAGGAACGCCGGCGTTTCCATCGCTGCCCTGCCGCCGCGCTGGGCTTCGATGACGCGAAGCGCCGATGGTCCGTCCGGGCTTTCGCCGCAGGCGACGCTCAAGCGATCGTCGAGAACCGTACCGGGCGGCGCTCCCGTCTCGCCCGCCGCGAGCGCCGCCTTGAGCACCCGGACGCGGGTTTCCCCAACCTCGAACCAGGCGCCGGGCCGGGGGTGGAAGGCGCGGACCCGGCGTTCGAGCGCGGCGCCGGGAAGGCGCCAGTCGAGGCGGCCGTCGGCGGGTACGATCTTGGGCGCGTAAGTAACGCCCTCGTCGGGCTGCGGCCGCGCCGGCAGGTCTCCCTCGGCGACACCGGCAAGCGCCCGGACGACCAGCTTTGCGCCCAGCCCCGCCAGCCTTTCGGAAAGAGAAGCGGGGGTGCTTGCGGCATCGATCGGCACGCGTTCGCACATCAGGATGGCGCCGGTATCGAGGCCCGCGTCCATCTGCATGATGGTGACCCCGGTTTCGGCATCGCCGGCGATGATCGCATGCTGGATCGGCGCCGCGCCGCGCCAGCGCGGAAGAAGCGACGCGTGGACGTTGAGGCACCCCAATCGCGGGCCCGCGAGCATGGGCCCAGGCAGGATCAGGCTGTACGCCGCGACCACCGCAGCATCCGCGCCGAAGGCCGCGAACGGGGCGTGCTCGGCCCCGTCTTTCAGGCTTGCGGGCGTCTGCACCGCGACGCCCAGCGACTCGGCCAGCGCGTGGACGGGCGAGGGGGCGAGGCGGAGCTTGCGACCGCGTGGGGCGGGCGGGCGAGTGTAAACGCAGGCGATCTCGTGGCCCGCATCGGCGAGCGCACCCAGGATCGGCACCGAGAAGCCGGCGCTGCCCATGAAGATCAGGCGCATTGCGGGGCGGTTTCCAACCTTCCGGCCGCCGCAACCGTATCCAATCGCGTCAGGGCCGTTCCCGGGCCGGAGACGGCCATGACGTTCCAGGCCCAATGGTCGGTCCGCCCGTCCCCAATCCTAAGTCGGCGCGTGCGGGGCGAGGGCGCGGCCATGGCCGCGTCAGTCGGCGGCTTCGGCGGCGAGCTTCTTGGTCTTGGCGAGCTTCCGCAAGATGACGTTGCGCTTGAGCGCGGATAAGTATTCGACGAAGAGGAGACCGTCGAGGTGGTCAATCTCGTGCTGGACGCAGCGCGCGAGCAAGCCGGCCGCCTCGAGCTCGCGGGCGCGGTTCTCATGATCGAGATAAGCGACCCGCACCCGCTCCGGACGGGTGACGGGCGCGAAGTGCTCGGGAAAAGAAAGGCATCCCTCCTCGCGTTCGACCAACTCGTCGGAAACCCAGCGGATCTCGGGGTTCGCCAGCCGCAGCGGCTGCGGCTCGTTATCGGCGCGGGCCACGTCGAGGACGATCACGCGCGCAAGGACGCCGAGCTGGGGCGCTGCGAGACCGATACCGTTCGAGGCGTACATGCTTTCGAGCATGTCGTCCATGAGCGTGCGAACGCTTTTGCCGACGCCTTCGACGGGCTTGCACGCCAGCTTGAGGCGCTTGTCGGGCGCGATGATGATAGGTCGAACGGCCACCTGCGCTCCTGATTCCACGCGCCCCCGGCGGGGGGTCCGCCGTTCGGCGCGCGTTCACGACATATGGCGTCGGCGGGGTCGCGTCAAGCGGCCGACTTGGGGGATGCGCGCGCTCCATCGCTGGTCTAATCTCGCCGCGTAGCCGATTCGGGGAACCATGGGCGAAACAGTCGTCATAGCCGTCGTCGCGGCGGTATTTCTGTTGGCCGCCGTGTTTTGGTATCGCGCCGAGCGGGCGCGCGCCGAGACCGCCCGGCGCGTGGCCCGCGTGGACGAGGCGGCGGAGAAGCTGATGGCCGCCCAGTCCGAGCTTGCCGGCGGCCAGCAGATGGCACAATCGGGGATGAACCAGCGCCTAGACGCCATCACCAAGCGTCTCGACGAAGGGCTTTCGAAGCAAACGGAGAAGACCGGCGAGACCCTTCGCCACCTGCACGAGCGGATTGCGGTCATCGACGCGGCGCAAAAGAACCTGACCGAGCTTTCGCAACAAGTGGTCGGGCTTCAGGACATCCTATCCAACAACCAGGCCCGCGGCGCGTTTGGCGAGATTCAGCTCAACGACATCGTCACGAGCGCCCTGCCGCCGTCGGCCTACGGGTTCCAGGTGAAGCTCGGCAACGGGCGGATGGCGGATTGCCTTTTGCACCTTCCCAACCCGCCGGGATCCATCGCCATCGACGCCAAATTCCCGCTCGAGAGCTACCGCGCGCTCCGCGAAGCGAAGGACGAGGCCGGCCGGACAAAGGCGGCGCGCGCGTTTTCGGCCGATGTTACGAAACACGTGCGCGACATTGCCGAGCGCTACATCGTCGCCGGCGAGACCGCCGAATCGGCGCTGATGTTCCTGCCGTCGGAAGCCGTCTACGCCGAGCTTCACGCGCGTTTCGCCGCGGTCGTCGAAGATTCGTACCGGCGACGGGTCTGGATCGTCTCGCCGACCACCTTGATGGCGACGCTCAATACCGTGCGCGCGGTGCTCAAGGACGCGCGGATGCGCGAGCAGGCCGACGTCATCCAGATCGAGGTCCTGAAGATGCTGACCGACGTCGAGCGCCTCGACAAGCGGGTCGGAAATCTGCAGCGCCACTTCACCCAGGCCACCGACGATGTGCAGGAAATCCGCACGTCCACGGAAAAGATAACCCGGCGCGCGAACCGCATCGAAGAGCTGCAGATCGGGGACGACGAGCAGCCTGCGGAATTGCCGCCGCCCTCGGGCCGGATCGAATCCGCTTCCTGAGACGGGCCGCCGCTCCGGCCCCCGAGCCCGCTAGCGCTTAATCCGCTTAGTCGGCTGGTGCGATACCACGTAAGCGGATAACGCTTTAGGTCGCGGCCGCCGCGTGGCTGGCCTTGCTGATGAGGTTGTCCGGGATGTCGTCGAACGAGGCGTAGTTCAGTGAATAAAGGCGCGCATAGAGGCCCTCTTGCGCCAAGAGCTCGGTGTGGGTGCCGGTTTCGATGATCTCGCCATCCTGAAGCACGATGATGCGATCGGCGTTGCGGATGGTCGCGAGCCTATGGGCGATGACCATGCCGGTACGTCCCTCCAACAGCGTGGCGAGCGCGTTCTGGATGAGCATCTCGGTATAGCTGTCGATGTTGGCCGTGGCTTCGTCGAGGACCAAGATCGGCGTGTCGGCGACGATCGCGCGCGCGAAGCTGATGAGCTGGCGCTGGCCGAGCGACAGATTCCCGCCCCGCTGGTCGAGCTCGGTCTCGTAACCGTCAGGCAGTTTGACGATGAAGTCGTGTGCGCCGACGGCGCGAGCCGCGCGCTCGACATCGTCTGGTGTCGCGTCCGCGGTGCTGTAGCGGATGTTGTCGAACACCGTGCCCGTGAACAGGAAGGGCTCTTGGAGGACCATCGAGACCATGCGCCCGAGCGATGTCTGGGTCGCATCGCGCACGTCGTGGCCGCCGACGATTACCTGGCCGTCCCCGACCTCGTAGAACCGGTGCACGAGCGAGATCGTGCTGGTCTTTCCCGAGCCGGTGGGGCCGACCAGCGCCACCGTTTCTCCGGGCTTGACCCGGAAACTCACGTTCTTGAGCACGGGTTGGTCCGGGTAGTATCCGAACGTTACGTTCCGGAACTCGATCGAACCTTCGCACGACTCCAGCGACACCGCGTCTGATTTGTCGTCGATATCGACCGGAACGTCCATCACCTCGAACGCACGGTGGCCCGACGCCATAGCGCGCTGCATGACGCTGTATTGCATGGTGAGCGAGCGGATCGGGTCGAAGAAGCGCTGAACGTAAAAGAGAAAAGCCACCATGACACCGAGATCGAGGGTGTCGTCCAGTACCATCGCGCCGCCGACCACCACGACGATCGCCATGGCGCTGCCGGTCAGGAGATCGACGATCGGTACCATCACCTGGGCGAACTTCGTCGCCCGCAAATGGGCGCGAAGATTGTTCGCCGCGAGATCGTCATAAAGATCGTAATTGACGCTTTCGCGGATCATGCCTTGGACCGTGCGCACCCCGTGAATGCCTTCGGCGAGGGCCCCATTGGCAATGGAATTGGTCTCGCGGGCGCGCAAGAAGGCTTCTCTCGCGCGCGGCAGCCACACGATCCGGACGACCAGCAGCACCGGAACGACCGACAGCGTCAGAAGCCCGAGATCGAGATCGAGAACCAGGAGCACGACGACGATTCCGACCAGGAGCACGAGATCGCCGATGGCGAATACCGACGTTTCCAGGAATTCCTGCATGGCGTTCACGTCGCCCTGGAGCCGGGACATGAGGCGGCCGACCTCGGTCCGGTCCATGAACGAAAGCGACACCACTTGCAGGTGCTCGAACATGGCGCGGCGAAGCGCGATCAGGACGCGCTCGGCGATGCGCCCGACGATGATCTCCTGGCCGAAGTTGGCGGCGTAATTTATGGCGATAACCGCGGCGAAGCCCAAAGCCAGGATGTGCACAAGCGCGCGGTCCTGCGATTCGCCGACGAGCGCGTTGTCGATGGCGCTGCGGATCACCAGCGGTATCGACACCTGGGTGGCGGTGAAGATCAGGACGGAACCGATCGCGACCGCCATCGCTGCGCGGTGGGGGCGGAGAAAGGTGAGGAAACGCTTGACGACGCGGCCGTCGAACGCGCGGCCGAACATCTGCTCTTCGTAGTGGCTCACTTGCGAGCCTACTACGGCCTTAGGCGGTCTTTCGCCCGCCGTCGGCGCCATTCTCGGGGCATTAAGCGCGACCACGGCTCAAGTCCCTTTCTTGGGCGCATCGCGGTCGGCGAAACGGATGACGGAGTCTTCGCCGGGCCGGATCTGCAACTCGTACAGGTCTTTGTACCGGCCGCCGGCGGCGACGAGTTCGTCGTGGCGGCCGCGCTCGACGATCCGCCCCTCTTCGATGAAGAGGATTTCGTCGGCGTGCATGAGCGAGCTCAGCCGATGCGAGATGACGATCGTCACTCGTTTTTCGGTCAGATCCTTGGTCGCGGCGCGGATGCGCTGCTCGGTGGCGGCGTCGATGGAGGCGGTCGAATCGTCGAACACCAGGATTGCCGGCTCGAGCATGATCGAGCGCGCGATCGACAGTCGCTGGCGTTGCCCCCCGGACAGTGAAACGCCGCGCTCGCCGACCAGGGTCTGATAACCCATGGGCAACCGTCCGACGTATTCGTGAAGTTGGGCATCCCGATTGGCGCGGGCGATTCGCTCGTCGACGGCCCAGGGATCGCCGTAGGCAACGTTGTTTTCGATCGAGGCCGTGAACAGGAAGCTGTCCTGCTGGACGACGCCGACCGCGCGGCGGAGCGATTCCAGAGTTACGTCGCGGATGTCGCGGCCATCGATGGTAATGCGTCCGCCAGTGACGTCGTAGAAGCGCGGGATCAGATGCGCGATGGTCGACTTGCCGCTGCCCGGTGGGCCGACGATGCCGATGGTCTGGCCGGGACCCGCTTCGAAACTAATCCCGCTGAGCGCCTTGTGGGCACTTTCGTCGTCGGCGAACGCGAAGTCGACGTCCTCGAACCGAAGCACGCCTTCGCGAATCACGAGCTCCTCGGCGCCGGGGCGGTCCTGAACCCGGGGCTTGAGGTCGAGGACCTCGAAGAAACGCCCGCCGCAGATGGAAGCGCGGGCGAACGAGTTCACCATCATGCCAAGCTGGCGCACCGGCATTTGCAGGATGGTCATGAATGCCAGGAACTCGGCGAGTGTTCCGACGGTGATCTCGCCCTCGAGTACCCTCAATCCCCCCACCCACAGCACCAGTCCCATGGCCAGAAAATAGGCGAAGGTCATAACCGTGGTGTTGCGGACCCGGATTCCGACCCGCTGATACGCGAGCGCGAGCGCTTTCAACGAGCTGTCGTCGAACTTTCGCATTTCGTGGATCTGCGCCGCGAACGCCCGGACCACGCGGATACCGCCCAGGTTCTCTTCCATCACCTGGGTCAGCACCGCCATCCGGTCCTGCAGGAGAAGCCACATCCAGCGAAGTTTGAGCCGCGCGGCGGAGGATCGCCAAGCGACGAAGGGGACGAAGCTGAGGCTGAGAAGACCGAGAACGAGATCGGCACTGAGTAGCAGATAGCTCCCGATTCCGATCAGCGTCGCAAGCAGGACGACGCGCACGAGGCCGGTGTTGAAAAACATCCGCACGCCTTCGAGGTCGAGCATGCCGCGGGTGATCAACTCGCCGGTGTGCACGCGGTCGAAGAAGCTGAAGCTCAACCTTTGAAGGTGGCGATAGAAGTCCATGCGCAGCCGACTGGCGATGCAGTGGCCGACGGATTCGCCGAAGTAGTTGTGCAACATGGTGAACAAGCCGCGCAGCGCGCTGACGCCAAGCAGAAGAGCGGCCGCGGTAAAAAGCGCCGCCTTGGCGTCCTCTTCGGAGCCGCCGGCGAGGAAACCGTGGGCGTGGTCGACCGCGTCACCCAGGAACTGGGGGATCATGAGCTGAAAGAGCGCCGCAATTACGGTCGTGCTGACGGCGATCAGAACCCGCCATGGGTGGCGGAGGTTCAGCCGCGCGATTCGCATCAGCACCTTGAATTCGACGCCACCGCGGGAATCGTCGTCGGTCTTGGCGAAAGGTCCGAGACCACGGCGCAGGCGGTCGGGTACGCCGTAGCGCGCGGCCATGGCTGATTGAATCGTCACACGCAGACTCGTTTCGTTTCGTTTCGCCTCGCAGGCCGCGGCAGACGCCGCTCCGCGGGCGTGTCCCGGCAGGAATCATTCGCTCAAGTTCGGAATCAATTACCGTATCCGTCCGCAGGTTCGGGTCGAATCCCCGCGGCGGCGGCAATTCATACCACTAAAAGAGCGGGATATTCAACATCGCCCCGCTCCGCCAGGCCCGGTTTCCAACCGGTAGCCCCGAGCCTCGGCGCCTCAGAGCGCGTAGTAGACTTCGCCCGTCTCCAGGTAGCGCTCGAGCGCGTCGGCGACGTGAACCGGTGCGATTCGATGTCCGGGGATCGCTTCGCCGCCTTTTCCCGCCGGCGTACGGAAGAGGCCGTTGGCGGCATCGCCGCCGATCCCGACCAGCCTCTCGACAAGTTCCGGGAACGAGTATGGGCGCGGCAGGTCGAGATTGAAGTATCGCACGCCGTTTAGGTGCATGATCATGCCGATCGCGCAGCGGTCGCAGTTATCGAAATCCCAAACGAATTCCTCGGGCCACCGGTCGCGTGCGCGAAGCCGGTCGATGAGATCGAGACATCGATCGGGCATGGTCGTTCGTCCCGTCAAGGGTCCATCGTACGGCATGCCGGTTCCTCCAGATTGCCTCGCCGGCTCGATTGAACCACGATTGCCGGGAAACGCAAGAACTTCGCATCGATCGCCGGGACGATCGCTAAAGGCGAGGGCACACGCCACGGCCGTGGGTAGGCACACGCGCCGGCCGCGATCCGTCTTGACCGAGAAGTGGGTTCGCGACCATAGATGATGCGGCTATCCTGGATCGCGTGCACGAACACCGCCCAAGCCGGTGGCCAATCGCCCGAGGGGGGAACGTCATGACCACGCCCACCATTTGCCGCTCACCCAACCGGCCCACCATCATGGGCACGCGCCATATGGTGGCGGCCGGACACTATCTGGCGGCCCAGGCCGGTCTGCAGATTCTCGAGGCCGGAGGCAACGCCGTGGACGCGGGCGTCGCCGCGGGACTCGCGCTTGGTGTCGTCGAGAGCGAGTACGTGGGCGTCGCGGGGGTCGCGCCCATACTTATCCGTATGGCTGAGAGCGGCGAGATGGCGACCATAGACGGTCTCGGCACCTGGCCGAATGCGGCGTCATGCGATTACTTCCGCGAGCACCACGGAGGCGAGGTGCCCCACGGCATATTGCGCACAGTTGTGCCGGGGGCGCCCGACGCCTGGATCACGGCGCTCGAGCTGTTCGGGACGCTCCCATTCCGAGACGCCGCCGCC
>JASLLV010000050.1 GCA_030746935.1 Rhodospirillales bacterium
CGCCGCCCATGTCGATCAGCGTGACGCCAAGCTGTTTTTCGTCGTCGACCAGGCAGGCAAGCGCCGATGCGTACGGCGAGACGACGCGCTGTTCGATCGCAAGATGGCAGCGCGATATGCAGGTTTCGAGGTTGCGGATCGCACCGGCGGCGGCGCTGACGATGTGCAAATTCACACCGAGCCGCTCGCCATACATCCCGCGCGGGTCGCGGACCCCTTTGCTGCCGTCGATGGTGTAGCCGACGGGCAGCGCGTGAATCACCTGGCGCTCGTCCGGCAAGTCCGCACGAGTTCGGTCGGGATCGACGATGCGGCGGACGTCGGCGTCGCCGATTTCGTGACCGGCGATCGAGACCTCGTAGGCGATCAGGCGCGATTCCGGTTTCCCACCCGAGATGTTGACGACGACGTTGCGTATATTTTCGCCCGCCATCTGCTCCGCGGCCTCGACCGTAGCCCGTATGGCGATCTCGGCGGCGTCCATGTCGACGATGGTGCCCGAGCGCACCCCGCGCGCGGCGTGGTGACCGATTCCGACGATCCTGAGGTGCGCGCCATCGTCGGGGCGAGCGATGAAACAGCAGATCTTGGCGCTGCCCACGTCGAGCGCCGCAACTGCGCCGCCGCGCCCGCTTTTCGGTGTCGTTCCGATGTTCATATCGCGCTTACCTCGGTTCCCGAATCCACGCTCGCCCCGCTTTCCTCAAGTCCGTTGTCCGGGGCGTACCAAGCTCCGCTCCGCCTCGCTGTCGGTACGCAAGATCAGACGGTCGGGAAGACGGAGATCGAGCACTGCGACACCTTGCTCCAAGACCCCGTGGGCCCGCTCGTAGGTCGCGAGCCGGGCCAGGGCCGAGGCCGGGTCGAGCTCGGGAAGCTGGACGACGATCCCGTTTTCCAAATGCAGGTTCCACCGCCTCTCGGCGACCCGGACGGCGGCCTTCGTTCGCACCATCACTTCGGGCTCGCCGGCCAGAACTTCGATCAGCTCGGCGGCGTGGCCGGGCGCGTCCTTTCCGACAACCGTCAGCAATCCGCTGAAGCCTTCGAGGGACGCGTGCTCGATGACCGCGCCCTCGGCGTTGACGAGGGAGAACGCACCCTTGTGTTGCCAGATCGCAAGCGGTTGCCGCTCGAACAGTTCGACGACCACGGTCCCGGGCAGCATCCTGCGCACGGTCGCCGAACGCACCCAGGGGAGGCGCTCGAGACGCCGGCGCACCGATTCAGGATCGAATCCGAATATCGGATGGCCGCGGCGCAGCCCAATGGCCTTCATCACGCTCGCACGCGCGCTCATCTCACGGCCGGCGAGGAGGATCTCGTCGACCGAGAATCCCAAGGCGGCCGCGCAGGCGATCGCGCGGTCCGCGGCTTCGCCGGCCGCCGTCGCCGCCCTCCCGCTCGACCACCACCAGACACCGGCCACAAAGGGCGCGAAAACCAACAAGCCGAGAACGATCCGCAGGCGGGCCGAACGCCAAATCGGCGAAGCCCGGCGCCGCTTCCGGCCGCGATTAACGCTCGCGTCGCTATCAGAGTCCTTCATTGATCGCACTCCGCGTTCTCCACCATCCACGTCACGATCTCGTTGAAGGAGATATCGACGTGGGCCGCCTGTTCCGGGACCAGCGATGTCGGCGTCATTCCTGGCTGGGTGTTGACCTCGAGCATGTAGAT
Source organism: Rhodospirillales bacterium (assembly GCA_030746935.1). Lineage (GTDB taxonomy): Bacteria > Pseudomonadota > Alphaproteobacteria > Rhodospirillales > JASLLV01 > JASLLV01. The sequence continues at coordinate 1,681 of JASLLV010000050.1, forward strand.
GCTCTCGCCGTCGTAGCGCATGTCGGCGCGCGAAACGCCCCGGCATCCAAGGGCGCCATGGGCGCTGAGCGCCAACCGCATGACCTCGTCGTAGACTTCTGCATCGAGTGGCGCCGGTAGCAGATGCGCCGATCCACCCTCGGCGTACTTCGCCTCGTAGTCGTAGAATTCGTGGTCCGAGGTGATTTCGGTAACGGCGAGCGGTCGGTTGCCCATGATGGCGACCGTCAGTTCCTTGCCGTCGATGTAGCGCTCCACCATGACGTGGCTTCCAAGCGCCCGCTCGTCGCCGGTGAGCGGGCTGCGGTTGTCACCCCCCCGGACGATGTGGACGCCGACGCTCGATCCCTGATTGGTGGGCTTGACGACGTAGGGCCGCTCCATGACGTCCGCGGCCATCGCTTCCTCGCGGCTGACGACCACGTGCTCGGCGACCGGAACGCCGGCAGCGGCGAAGATGGTCTTGGCCAACGGCTTGTCCATGGCCACCGCCGAGGCTAGCATTCCCGAATGGGTGTACGGAATCCCCAGCACGTTGAGGATTCCCTGGATGCATCCGTCCTCGCCGTAGCGCCCGTGAAGGGCGTTGAAGATGACGTCGGGCCGCGGGTGAAGACGGCTCAGCAGGATCCCGACGTCGGGACCGACGTCGATGGCGCTCACGTGGAAACCTTCTGCCTCGAGAGCACGCGAGACGGCCGCACCACTGACCAGCGAGACTTCGCGTTCGGCCGACCAGCCGCCCATGAGGACCGCGACGTGGCGCGTCATGCCCCTGCCCCCCCGGAAACGGCGCATTCCACAAGTTCCGGCGATGGATCCCCGAGGCGTTGGATCTCCCATTCCAGCCGCACCCCGGTCGCCTCGAGTACTCGACGGCGCACCTCTTCGCCCAACCCCTCAAGCTCGGCGGCCGTGGCTTCGCCGGTGTTGATCAGGAAGTTGCAGTGCTTTTCGGAGACCGCGGCAGCGCCCCGTCGCAGGCCCCGGCACCCGGCGCGCTCGATCAGTTGCCAAGCCTCCGATCCGGTTGGATTGACGAAGGTGCTGCCTCCCGTCGGCGTGCGGATCGGCTGGGTCGCGTTGCGGGCGATTTGGATCTCCATGATGCGGCGCGAGACCTCCGGTTTGGCGCCGGACCGTCCGCTCAGGTGCGCGCTCGTGAAGATCCAATCCGCCGGCACGGCGCAGCCGCGATATCGGAAACCCATGTCGCCGGCGTCGATTCGCCGGCGCCCGCCGGTACGGTCCAGCGCTTCGGCCGAAACCGCGACGTCCTTGACCTCCGCGCCGTAGGCTCCGGCGTTCATGCGCAACGCGCCCCCGAGCACGCCCGGAATGCCGCTCAGGAACTCCAGCCCGGCGATGGCGTGGTCGCGCGCGGCGGTCGCGATCTGAAGACAAGTGGCGCCGGCGCCGACGGTAATCTCGGTTCCGTCGACGCCGAGTTCGGCAAACCCGCGACCCAGACGGACGACCACGCCGCGAACGCCGCCGTCGCGCACCAAGAGGTTCGAGCCCGCGCCGATGACGGTGACCGCGATGTCCGCGGGCGTCCCCGCCAGAAACGCGACGAGATCGCTCACGTCTTCCGGACGGAACAGGACATCGGCCGGTCCGCCGACTCGCATCCACGTCAACTTCGACAGGGGCACGTTCTCCTTCAGCCGTCCTCGGACCGCGGGCAGCCGATCCACGAGGCGCGCGTGGCGCTTTGCCCGGGCACTCATGGTCCTGCCTCTTCCCGGCGCTTCGGGAACCGGACCGGCCCCGAGCCGAGCCCTCGTTCGCGAAGCTCGTCAGGCAAGGTCTGCGCCCAGGTGGTAATGCTGCCGGCCCCCAGGCAGACCACGTAATCGCCCGAAGCGAGGTGCGGCAACAGAACCTCGGCAAGGGCGTCGGCCGAGGCGAGGGCGATCACCATGCGATGGCCCCGCGCCCGCAAGCCCTCAACCAGCGCGTCGCGGTCGGCTCCTGGTATGGGATCCTCTCCGGCGGCGTAGACGTCGGCCACCACGACCACGTCGGCATCGTTGAAACAGGTGCAGAAATCGTCGAACAGATCGCGCAGACGCGTGAATCTATGTGGCTGAACGACGGCCATCACCTTGCCCGTCGCCACCGAGCGCGCCGCCTTCAGTACTGCCGCGATCTCGACCGGATGGTGCCCGTAGTCGTCGACTACGGTGATGCCGCCAACCTCGCCGGTCTTCGTGAATCGTCGCTTGACGCCGGCGAAGCCCGCAAGCGCCTCGCGTACGGTGGCGTCGTCGATTCCCATTTCGCTCGCGATCGCGACCACGGCGAGCGCGTTCTGGGCGTTGTGGGCGCCGAACATCGGCAAGCGAAGCCCGGCGAGCCGCCGGTCGCGGCCACCTTTGCGTTCGGCGACCACAGCGTCGAAGCTGACGCCTTCGGCATCGGTTACGAAATTGACGGCCCGGACATCGGCTTGCGGGCTGAACCCGTAAGTTACGATTCTGCGGTCCGAGACGCGCGGAATCATCGCCTGCACTTCCGCGTGATCGACGCAAAGAGCCGCGAAGCCGTAGAACGGGATGTTTTCGACGAATCGGTCGAAGGCGGCGCGGAGCCCGTCGAAGCTTCCGTAGTGGTCCAGATGCTCGGGATCGATGTTGGTCACTACCGCGATGGTGGCCGGCAATTTGAGGAAGCTTCCGTCGGACTCGTCGGCCTCGGCCACCAACCAGTCGCCGCCGCCAAGCCGGGCGTTGGTGCCCCAAGCGTTGACGATGCCGCCGTTGATGACGGTCGGGTCCAGGCCCGCCACGTCGAGCAATTGTGCAATCAACGAGGTCGTCGTCGTCTTCCCGTGGGTGCCACCCACCGCGACCGACCACTTGAGCCGCATCAACTCGCCCAGCATCTCGGCGCGCCGCACGATGGGGAGAAGGCGCTCGCGTGCCGCCAAAACCTCGGCGTTGTCAGGCTTCACCGCCGACGAGACCACCACGACTTGGGCTTCGCCAAGATTGGTGGGCGCGTGCCCGGTGGCGACCTGAACGCCGAGTCCGCGCAACCGCTCGACGCTGGCGTTCGCGGAGAGGTCGCTGCCCTGCACCGTATAGCCGAGGTTGTGCAGAATCTCGGCGATGCCGCTCATACCGATGCCGCCGATCCCGACGAAGTGGATCGTTCCGATGGAAAGGGGAAGCGCTCTCATGCAGCCTCCTTGCGGGCCGCCCCGGCCCCGGCGCCCGACTGGCCGTTGGGAAGAAGCTCGCACACCACATCGGCGAGCCTCGCGGCGGCGGCGGGCCGGCCGGCGGCGTACGCGCACGCCGCCGCCTTCTCGAGCGTCTCCGGAAGATCGAACAAGGATTCCAGCCGCGCCGTCAGGGCTTCGGCCGTGAACGCGCCCTCGGGCATGAACCACGCGGCGCCGACCTCGTCCAGGGCATGGGCGTTCGCCGATTGGTGGTCGTCCACGGCGTACGGATAAGGCACCAGGATCGCGGGCCGGCCGATCGCGGTCACTTCGGCCACAGTCGACGCGCCCGCCCGCGCGACCAAGAGATGGCCGGACGCCAAGCGTTCGACCGCATCGTCGAAAAAGGTGGAAAGATCCGCGGCGACACCGATTTCGGCGTACGCCCGGCGCGTGGCGTCCAGGTCCTCGGGGCGGCACTGCTGGGCGAGCCGAAGTCGGCCCCGCAGGCGCGCGGGCATAAGGCCGACGGCCCTTGGCATGACATCGGCGAACACCGTCGCCCCCTGGCTGCCACCGAGGATGAGAATGTGGTAGGGGCCGTCCCGATCGATCCGCGGATAGGGTGTGGCGCGAGCGTTCGCGACCGCGGCGCGGACGGGCATTCCCGTCCAACGAACCTTGGCTTCGGCAGCCGCGGGAAGGCCCTCGGAATCCCGGAACGACGTGGCGATGCGATCAACCCGCGCCGCCAAGATTCGGTTGGCGCGCCCAAGAAGCGCGTTCTGCTCGTGGATGGCCGTCGGCAAGCCCGCGAAACTCGCTGCCAACATGGTCGGGACCGAAGCGTAGCCGCCGAAGCCGACCACGGCCTGGGGTTGCAGGCGGGCGAGCAGGCGGCGCGCCTGCACGGTCCCGATGGCAAGATTGGCGCCGCCAAGAAGGCGCTTCACGCCACGGGTGCCGGCGAGCGGCCCGGCGCGGACACGATGAACCTCGAGACCCGGGATCGCGCCTCCGATACCCGCTCCGCGGCGGTCGGTGACAAGCGCGAGGCGGCAGCCCCGGCCCGAAAGTTCGCCAGCCAGGGCCTGCGCCGGAAAGACGTGCCCCCCGGTGCCGCCGCCGGCGAGCACCACCAGCGATGAGAGCGCGCCCGTCACCGCCTGCTCTCCACGCCGGGCCGCTCGCGCGTCAACGCAAGCACCATTCCCATGGCCAGCGCGAGCGCCAGCGCCGAGGACCCGCCGTAGGATATGAACGGCAGAGTCGTGCCCTTGGGCGGAATCAAGTGAAGGCCCGAAGCCATGTTGACCGCGGCCTGCAATCCGAACAGCGCGAGCAGGCCGGTCACCGCGAAGAGCGCGAAGGGCTCGTTCTCGGCCAGCACTCGTGTGAATCCGCGCAACACGACAAAGGCGAACAACGCGACAACGACAAGGCAGGCGACCAGCCCGAACTCTTCGCCGGCGACGGCAAAGATGAAGTCGGCGTGGGCGTCCGGAAGCACGTCCTTGACCTGGCCCTCTCCGGGCCCGCGCCCGAAAAGGCCGCCGCCTCGGAACGCCTCGAGGGACCGGCCAACCTGATAACCCGCCCCGGCATCAGGATCGAGGAACCGGTCGATTCGGCCTTGGACGTGGTGGAACGCGAAATAGGTGCCGATACCGCCGGCAAGAATCGTCATCGCCACCAGCGCGATCAGGCCGAACGACACACCTGCCACGAAGAGCTGCGTTCCCCAAACCGCGACCGCCACGAGCGTCGTGCCGACGTCGGGCTGAAGCAGAAGTAGCGCGCATATGGAGGCCATCAATGCCGACGAGATCACGTGACCCGGGAAACGCTCCTCGAGGCGTTGACGGGCGAATAGCCACGCCGTCACGACCGGCAGGCCGACTTTTACGAATTCCGAGGGCTGAACCGACAGGCCTGCGAGCGAGATCCATCGGGTCGCACCTTTGAGCGAGACGCCCACGAACGGCGTCACCGCGGTCGCCACCAGGGCGACGGCAAAGATCGTGAGCCCCAGCCGCAGGACTCCGCGCGAACCAAGAGCCGATGTCGCGAAGATGATCGCCAGCGCCGCCGCCAGAAAAAGGGCCTGTCGACGGGCGAAATGGAACGTGTCTACGCCGAGGCGCTCGGCGACCGGAGGAGAAGCGGCGAGTGTCAGCACCAGCCCCGCGGCGGCGATGGCGAGCAGCGCCGCCAGGGTCCACCGGTCGACGGTCCACCACCAGCGTCCGAGCAGGCTTCGGTCGGTCCGGGCGAAGGTGCTCATGAAGCGCGCTCCGCTCTCTTGGTCGGCGATTGGGCGTCGTTCCCCTTTTCGAGTGCGGAGACAGCGCGCCGGAACGCTTCGCCACGATCTTCGAAGTCCGCGAACTGATCGTAGGACGCGCACGCAGGCGACAAGAGGACGACGGCGCCGGCTGCGCCTTCGGCGACGGCCATGCGGTGGGCGTCGGCGACCGCGGTCTCGAGATCGCCGGACGGCGTCACTCCGATTCGTCCCGACAGCGCTTCGGCGAATTCGTCCGCCGCCTCGCCGATGAGAAAGGCGTGACGGACGGTGGCGAGACACGTCAACGCGGGACCGAGCCCGCCCTCCTTCGGCTGGCCGCCGGCGATCCAATAGATGATCTCGTAAGACGCGAGCGCCTTGGCCGCGGCATCGGCGTTGGTGGCTTTGCTGTCGTTGACGAAGGTGACGCCGTCGATCACCGCCAACCGCTCCTGGCGGTGCGGCAAGCCGGGAAAGGACTCGATTGCCCCAGCGATGACGTCCGCTTCAACGCCGAGGGCACGCGCCGCCGCCCACGCGGCAGCCGCGTTCTGCCAGTTGTGGCGACCGGGCAAAGCCGGAGCACGGGCGAGGTCGAGGACGGCGCGCGCCTCGCCCTCGGTGGCGTCAAAAAGAAGGCCGTCGGCTGCGAAGACGCCGTTCTCGGTCTTGCCATCCGCCGAGACCGGGATCACGCGCGCCAGCGACGCAGCCCGCAATTCGGCGTAGATCGATCGCGCATGCGCGTCGTCCACGCCGACAACGGCGATAGCACCGTCGCCCTGGCGTGCAAATATTCGCCGCTTCGCCGCGACATAGCCGTCCATGCCGCCGTGGCGCTCGAGATGGTCGGCGCTGACGTTTAGGAGGACGGCGACGTCGAACACGATCGTCGAAATCAGCTCGAGCTGGAAGGATGACAACTCGAGGACGTAGAACGCGCCGCGCTCGAGCGCAGCCAGTTCCAACGCCGGCGTGCCAAGGTTGCCGCCGACGGCGAGAACGTGTCCGGCCGCGGACAGGATGTGCGCAATCAAGGCCGTCGTCGTCGACTTGCCGTTCGTACCGGTAATACCGACGAACGACGCTTCCGGCCGAGCGCGTCCCAGAAGCTCGACGTCGCAGATGATCTCGCAAGATTCTGCCCGGGCAAGCTCGACGACCGGGTGCGGATGCGGGTGATCGTGCGGCACGCCGGGAGAAAGCAACAACGCCCGCGGCAGGCGCCAGTCGCATCGGGCGAGATCGACCAGCGGAATCCCCGCCCGATCGGCGCGTGAACGCGCGTTCTCTTCGTCGTCCCAGGCCCAGACACTCGCGCCGCTCCGCCCGAGCGCCCTCGCCGCGGCGGTGCCCGAGCGCCCGAGGCCGAGTACCGCAACCGGAACGCCATCGTAGGGCAGGAATTCGATCATTCGGGTCTACCGAAGCTTGAGCGTCGAGAGGCCCGCCAAGGCCAGGATCGAGGCGATAATCCAGAATCGAATGACGATGGTCGGCTCGGCCCACCCCTTCTTCTCGAAGTGGTGATGCAGCGGCGCCATGCGAAAGATCCGGCGCCCCGTGAGCTTGAACGAAATCACCTGGACGATCACCGAAAGCGTCTCGAGTACGAACAGCCCGCCGACGATGGCGAGCACGAGTTCGTGTTTGGTGACCACGCTGACCGCGCCGATGGCGCCGCCGAGCGCCAACGACCCCGTATCCCCCATGAAGATTTTGGCCGGCGGCGCGTTGAACCACAAAAATCCCATGCCGCTGCCCACAAGCGCGCCGCAGAATATTGCGAGCTCGCCGCTGCCCGGCACGTAGTGAAGCTGCAGGTAGTTGGCGAAAACGGTGTTCCCGACCAAATAAGAGATCAGGGTGAAGACGCCGGCGGCGATCATGATGGGTCCAATCGCGAGGCCGTCGAGCCCATCGGTCAGGTTGACCGCGTTCGATGCGCCCACGATCACGAACGCAGCCAGGATCAGGAACGACCAGCCGAGCGGCACCAACAAGTCCTTGAAGAACGGCACCGCGAGCGTTTCGTTCAACGGCGCTGGCAGGGTGCGCATGATCCAATAGCTCGCCGCCACCGCGATTAGTCCCTGCAATACGAGCTTCAGCGTGCCCGGCAGACCATCGCTATCGCGCCGCGTCACCTTGAAATAGTCATCGCAGAACCCGATCAGACCGAAACCGGCGGTCACGACCAGCGCCGCCCAGATGTAGGCGTTGCCGAGGTCCGCCCAAAGAAGCGTGGAAACGCCGAGCGCGAGCAGGATCAGAAACCCGCCCATGGTCGGCGTTCCCTGCTTGGTGATCAGATGTTCCTCGGGGCCGTCCGCGCGAATCGGCTGGCCACCGTTCTGTCGCCGCTTTAGTGCGGAGATGAGCAGCGGTCCGAACACGAAACTGACGACCAGCGCGGTGATCACCGCGCCGCCCGTACGGAAGGTGAGATAGCGAAAGACGTTGAGCAGCGAGAACTGATCGGCGAACGGATAAAGGAAGTTGAACAGCATGAGCGTGCCCTCAGCGTCCCTTGGCCGCGCGCCGATGGGTGGTCGCCGCGACGTCGCCGGCCGCCAACAGGGAACCGACCACGCCGGCCATCCCCATGGCCGCCGAACCCTTGACCATGATCACGTCGCCGTCGCCCACGGCGGCCGTGACCGATTCCGAAATCCCGGTGGCGGCGGCGGCTGAAGCACCGCGCATGGCGGCTGGCAACGCGTCATATAGGCGCCCCATGGCGGCCCCGGCGGCGAACACCAAGTCCACGCCGGCGCGCTCGAGCGGTTCGGCCAGCGCCGCGTGAAGGGCGGCGGTCTCCTCTCCCAGCTCCAGCATGTCGCCCAGGACCGCGATACGCCGCCCGCCGGGTCCCGTGGGCGCGGCCCCGAGAACCGCCAGCGCCGCCTCAACCGACGCCGGGCTCGCGTTGTAGCTTTCGTCGATCACGAGAAATGTTCCACCCGGTGCGAACACGCGGCACCGTTGCCCGCGTCCGGAAAGCGGCGCCAAATCGGCGAGCGCACGCGCCGCCGCTGCGACGTCGGTGCCGGCAGCATGCACGGCCCCGAGCACGGCCAGGCTGTTGACCACCCAGTGGCTTCCCGGCACGCCAAGGCGGTATTCGAGGCGTTTCCCGAAAACCTCGGCGGTGATGGCGGACGCTTCGGATTCGGGCCTTGCCTCCACGAGCCGCACGTCGGCCTTCGCGCAAGCGCCGAAACCGACGACGCGAGAGACGCCGCGGGTGCGCGCCGCGGCCTCGAGGCGTGCGAATTGCGGGTCGTCGCGGTTGAGCACCGCGATCCCATCGGCTTCGAGCCCGTCGAAGACCTCGGCCTTGGCATCCGCGATCGCGGTCAGCGACGCGAAGAACGCGCGGTGAACGGCCGCCACGTTGGTCACGACCGCGACGTGCGGGCGAATCATCCGCGAGAGCGGCGAGATCTCGCCGGCATGGTTCATGCCGAGCTCGAACACGCCGAACGCGCTCATCGGCGACATGCGGGCCAAGCTCAGCGGTACGCCCCAATGGTTGTTCAGGCTTCCGGCGCTCGCCGATGTCGGGGCCTGGCGCGAGAGCACGAGCTTCAACGCCTCCTTGATTCCCGTCTTGCCGACGCTGCCGGTTACGGCGATGACCCTTGCGGTGCTCGAATTGCGCGCCCAGGCGCCAAGTCCGTTGAGGGCATCCATCGTGTCGCGGACCACGACCAACGGCGCGTCGACGGTTGTGCCTTTCGGACTCTCGTGGACGACCGCCGCGGCGGCTCCATTGGCGAAAGAATCGGCAACGTATTCGTGGCCGTCGAAGTTCGGGCCCCTGAGCGCGACGAAGAGATCACCCGGTGCGCTCGTGCGGCTGTCGATGGAGACGCCCGAGGCCGAGAACGGGTGCGTGAAGTGCCCGCCGGTCGCGGCCGCCGCAGAGATCTCGGTCCATGGGGCCGCGGTCCCCCGCGATCGGGCGTCGCAATTCATCGTCCCACCCCGGCGATCGCTTCGCGGACCACGTCTGCGTCGTCGAAGGGGTGGACCTGATCGCCGACGATCTGTCCGCGTTCGTGCCCCTTACCGGCGATTACGAGAACGTCGCCGTGCTCCAACTGCGAGATTGCGGTTGCGATCGCGCACCCGCGGTCGCCGATCTCGGTGCCGCCCCGGCAACCCACCAGAATCTCCTTTCGAATGGCGGCCGGATCCTCGCTCCGGGGATTGTCGTCGGTAACCACGACCCGGTCGGCGAGGGCCGAGGCCGTGCGGCCCATTTCCGGCCGTTTACCGGGATCGCGGTCGCCGCCGCAACCGATCACCACGCTCAGGCGGCGCGCGGTATGGGGACGCAGCGCCCTCAGAACGGCGCCCAGCGCATCCGCCGTATGCGCGTAATCTACGAACACCGGCGCGCCCGACGGGTGCCGGTCGACCATTTGGACGCGTCCCGGCGCGCCCTCTAGCGCCGTCAACGCCTCGACCGCAGCGTCCCGATCGGCGCCGCAAGCGATCGCGAGACCAAGCGCACACAATGCGTTGGAGACCTGGAACGCGCCGACGAGAGGAAAGTCGACGTCGTAGCTCCTTCCCTTCACGCACACCGTCAGGCGTTGGCCGTTCCCGGCCGCCGTCGCGCCGTCGAGACGGATGTCGCCCGCGCCTTCTCCGTAGGTCGTGACGGCGAGGCCGCGCGTCCGACACGCCGTCTCGACCGCCTCGAAAAACGCCGAATTCGCATTCAGAACCGCAGCCGCGCCAGGGCTCGCGATCTCGGTAAACAGTCGCAGCTTGGCACCTAGGTAGGCGTCCATGGTTCCGTGGTAGTCCAGGTGGTCGCGGGTCAGGTTCGTAAACGCCGTCGCGGCGACGTCGACCCCGTCCAACCGGCACTGGTGAAGCCCGTGGCTCGAGGCCTCCAAGGCAAGGTGGGCAATTCCCCGCTCGGCGAGCGTCCGCAAATTCTCATGCAAACCAACGGGATCGGGCGTGGTCAGGTTTCCGTCGATCTCGACACCGCCGGCTGAGATTCCGAGCGTTCCCATCCCAGCGGCGGCGAGTCCCAGCCGCTCCCAAATCTGGCGCAGCATCCAAACGACCGATGTCTTGCCATTGGTGCCGGTGACGGCGACCACGGTCTTCGGTTGGGCGCCATAGAAGCCGGCCGCCATCCGCGCAAACAGCCGGCGCGGGTTATCGCCGATCAGGAGCGGCGCCGGCCCGTGCTTGCCGAGTGCGGTGCCCGGGGGACCGAGGACGGCCGCCGCCCCGCGGCGCATCGCGTCTTCGACGAAACGCCGACCGTCGAGATGGCTGCCCGGAAATGCGGCGAAGAGATATCCGGGCGCGACCCTGCGCGAATCACTGGTCAGTCCGGTGATCTCCACGTCGTCCGTCGGTCGCCTACCGGTCAACTCGGGCGTCACTCCTCGCAAGAGCTCAGTTAGCAACAAGGTTGCGCTTCCGCGTCCGCGCCCCGCCGTTGGCGCTGACGGGGGACAAGGCGGGATCATGGATTTCGCTCGTCGGCTGGGGCGAGAGGCCCAAAAGCGGCGCGATGCGCGTGACGAGCCGCGCGGTGGCTGGCGCGGCGACCCAGCCGCCGGTCGCGTAACCGAGGGTCCCCTCGTTCCCCTTCGGCTCGTCGATGAGGGTCAAAAGCACATACCGGGGCGCCGACATCGGAAAGACCGCGACGAAAGACGAGATCAGGGCGTTGGCGCTGTAACCGGTGTCGACCACCTTCTCGGCCGTGCCGGTCTTGCCGCCGACGGCAAATCCCGGAACGTCTGCGTTCTTGCCGGTGCCGTTGACGACGATGTAGCGCATGAGCCCCCGCATGGTTTGCGACGTCTCCTCGGAAAGCACCCGTCGGCCGTCCGCGGCACGCGGGGTTTTGATCAAGGTGGGCGGTATCAGTGTTCCGCCGTTGACCAACGCCGCGACCGCGCTGGCGAGCTGCAGGGGGCTGACCGCGACACCGTGGCCGTAGGCGACGGTCATCGTGTTGATATCGCGCCAGGGATCGGGGACCAGCGGGATGCCCACTTCGGGAAGCTCGATCGCCGATCGATCCAACAGGCCCAACTGCCGCAAGTAGTGCCGTTGGACCACGCCGCCGACATCGAGCGCCATCTTGACCGCGCCGATGTTCGACGACCGGGTCAGGATCTCGGGCACAGAGAGCGGCCTTTCGATGGGGTGGAAATCGGTGATCGTGAAACGCGCGATCCGAATCGGGCGGCTGGCGTCGTAAACGTCGTCAAGGCGGACGGTTCCGCTGTCCAGCGCCGCGGCGGCGGTGAACAACTTGAACGTCGAACCCATCTCGTAGACGCCCTTGGTCACGCGGTTGAACCCGGCCGCTCCCGCGGCTGTCGTTCGCGCGTTCGGGTCGAAGTCGGGAAGCGACACCAGGGCCAGGACCTCGCCGGTGCGCACGTCGAGCATCGCGCCGGCCGCGCCGATCGCATCGAATTCGCGCATGGTGCGCGCGAGCACGTCCGTCATCACTGTCTGAACCCGTACGTCGAGCGACAGCCTGAGCGGCGCGTCGCCCCCGGACAACGTGTCCTGAAAAGCGAGTTCGACCCCGGCGATGCCGCTGCCGTCGACGTCGGTAGCACCGAGAACGTGGGCCGCCTGACGGCCCTGGGGATAGACCCGGCGTTCCTCGCGACGGAACTCGAGGCCAGGTATACCGAGGCGGTTGACCGCATAGACATGCCGCGGCACGAGGCCACGCTTGAGCCAGACGAACCCGGCGTCCGAATCGAGCTTCGCCAGCACGGTCTCGGGATCGAGACCGGGGAGGGCCGCGGCAAGCCTTTGCACGAGCGCGGGCGTGGCCATCACGTTGGCCGGGTCGGCGTACAACGATGCGATGGGCAAGCTCGTTGCGAGCACGACCCCGTTGCGATCGACGATGTCGGCGCGGCCAGCGACGCCGGCATATTGTTGCCGGGCGACCGAGGCCTCGCCACTCGGGGCGGCGGGCATCGAAAGGCAAACGAGACGGCCGGCGATCACCATGAAAACGGCGAGGAACAAGGCACCGGTCACCAAGAGCCGATTGCGCCCGGTTTCGATCGTCTCCTTGCGAACGCCTTCGACGCGGACGCGGGCGCCGGCTGCGGTCGGCGACACCCGAAGCCGGGATCCTCGCGCCTCGGGAATACGCACGCCACGCATCAGCGTTCGTCCTTCTCGTCGGGCGCATCCGGAACCCGTTGCGGAAGCTCCGCCATCGAAGTCAACTGGTCGGGCGCCACAGGCTCCATCCCGAGGAGGCGGGCGGCCATGGCGCCGAGACGCGCCGGATCGTTCAGATGGCTCCATTCGGCCTCGAGGACCCGGATCGACTCCCGCTCGGCGACGACCGCGCGATCGAGGGCGTAGAGCTGGTTCTCGAGGTCCTTGACCCGATACTCAAGCAAAAAGACCGCAAGCCCGATGCCACTCGCGAGGATCACGGTCAAAAGGGTGGCCCCGCGCATCGTGTCCCCCGTCCTACGCAGCCCGAGGCGCGGAATCGCCCTGGGTCGGCGGAGTCCACGCCGGCGCCGCAACGCGTTCGGCGACGCGCAAGCGCGCCGATCGCGCCCGCGGGTTGGAAGCAACCTCCTCGACTGTCGGACGCTGGACGCCACGGCGGAGCAGCCGAAAGTTCGACGATCGCCGTCCGTCTTCGACGTCGGGCACGTGCCGCGACGGCCGTGGGGCGGTCCCCGAATGCTCGGCGAAGAAGCTCTTGACCTTGCGGTCCTCGAGCGAATGAAAGGATATCACCACGAGCCGCCCGCCGGGCCGCAGCAACGCTTCGGCAGCGCCAAGCCCGCGGTCCAACTCGCCAAGCTCGTCGTTGACGTAGATGCGGAGCGCCTGGAAGGTCCGCGTCGCCGGATCGATGGCGTGTACCGAGGTGCGAACCACGCGGCGGCAAATTTCGGCAAGCGCCCGGGTGGTCGCGATTGGCGTCCGCGCCCGGGCTTCGACGATGGCGCGCGCGATGCGCCTCGCCGCCCTTTCCTCGCCGAACGCTCGGATGATGCGCGCAAGATCGGCTTCGGAAAGCGTGTTCACCGCCTCGGCCGCGCTCAAGCCGCGGCCTTCCATGCGCATGTCCAGCGGGCCGCCGCCGCGGAAAGAAAAGCCGCGCCCCGCATCGTCGATCTGCATGGACGAGACGCCGAGGTCGAGGACGACTCCGTCAACCGATTCGACCCCGACTCCGTGAAGAAGCTCGACCATGTCGCCGAAGCGCCCGTTGAGCACCGCGAGGCGGCCCCCGTAGCGGCGCACGAGATCGCGAGAGCCGACGAAAACGTCGGGATCGCGATCGATGCCAAGGACGGTGCAATCGGCGGCGTCCAGCACGGCTTGCGCGTGCCCCCCGGCCCCGAAGGTTCCGTCGAGGTAAGTTCCGCCATCACGCGGCGCGAGCGCGGCGAGAAGTTCGCGCACCATGACCGGCGTGTGCGGAACGGCCTGTTCACGCGCCCCGCGTCGCATCAACCCTCTCCTTCACTTGGAAGCTTGAGCGTCGCTCCCCGCGAGCGCGCGCGTTCGAATGCTTGGTGACGGTGGCGTTCGTAATCCTGCGGGTCCCAAATCCTGAATTGGGCGCCGCGGCCCACGAACATCGCCTTCTCGGCCAAATTCGCGTGCTCCATCAACTCCCCGGGCAGCACGATTCGGCCCTCGGTATCGAACGGCAGCCGGTCGGCGTTCTCGAGAATGATGAGGGCGAGGTCGTCCTGCTCGTCGGAAAAGTAGTCGAGGCCGGCGACACCGCCGCTGAGGCGCTTCATGAACGCCTCCCCACAGGCGTCGATCGCCGCATACTTGAACGAGGGATAGGCGAAGACCCCGGCAAAGCCGTCGGCGTTGAGCGCATCACGAAACGACTTGGGCACGGAAACCCGCCCCTTGCGGTCGATCTTGTTGACGTGCCTGCCAACCAGAAGCGCCATCTCGTGCCTCGCGAACGCCGCGCACCCACCGCCCGGAACCGGGCCTGACTCCACCCCCGAAACGGACAGGACGTGGGCCAAAACCGGCCTTCAAACTTCGCCCAACCCGTGGTTTTTCGTGGGATATCATGGGTTTTCATGGGCGTCAATGGTTCACGATGCCAGTACTTGTGTTAACAAAGTGTTGACGTGTCCATGACTGGAGGGCGCACGGTCGCTCTCAGCAACAGCGTGGAATACATCGCCGCGGACGGTCTCGACATTGTCGTCGCGATTGGGGCGGAATTATGTTCTTATTATGTTCTTTTTCCGATTACTCTCCGACCCTTGTTCGGAGCGGGCGAGAGCGCCGCGTCGGAGGGTCGCGCTTCCGCGCAACGCCGAGGCGGCGGGCCAGACGGCCTATAAGCCGGGTTCTGTCCTCGCACGCGCCGCGCAAGCGGAGCGTGCGAGGGATGGCCATTCATCTGGGACGCCCGTTACCGGACGCCTCACGCGACCTACCCGGACAGCAGCGCGGAAACGCGCCTGCCGAATGCCCTTCCGAGGAAGGGCCTCGGGCGTGCCGTCCCTATTCGGTCTTGCTCCCGGTGGGGTTTGCCGTGCCGTCCCCGTCGCCGGGAACGCGGTGCGCTCTTACCGCACCCTTTCACCCTTGCCCGCCTATGCCCGAGGGCTTCGGTGGGCGGTTTGCTTTCTGTGGCACTTTCCCTGGGGTCGCCCCCGCCGGGTGTTACCCGGCACCGTGTTTCCGTGGAGCCCGGACTTTCCTCCCCGGTCGCGAACGAATTCGCGCACCGAGGCGACCATCCGGCCGTCTGGCACCGCCCTTAAGGTATCTTGCGCCGGGCCGCCGTCAAGCGGATCGGCAACGGCAAAGCGCCAGCAGCCCGGCAAGGCGTTCGCTGGTCTCGCGATCGGCGCGACCATCCACGCGCCGAGGCCGGAAGTGACGCTGAAACGCCTCGATCGCGCGTATCGGGTCCTCGGTTTCGTAACCGTATTCGGCGAGCATCGCGACCAGGGCGTCCGCGGGCCCGACGTTCCTCACAGGCGCCTCGGGCCAAAGCCCGATTCCGACGCGCGCCAGCCGCGCCCAGTCGAACAGCTCGCCCGGATCCTTTTTGCGGGTCGGGGCCACGTCGGCGTGTCCAACCACGTTCCGGGGCGCAATCCCGTGACGTTCCAGGATGCCGCTCGCAAGAGTCTCCAGCGCCGCCATTTGCGCTTCGGCGAAGGGCCGATAGCCGTACTCGTGCCCGGGATTG
>JASLLV010000051.1 GCA_030746935.1 Rhodospirillales bacterium
GCCCACACTTTCTTCTCAGCCATATGCATCGCCGCTTTCGTCATCTTCTATCTCAATCAATGAGTCCTGAGCCTAGGTAAGCCGGATGGAGAGATTGAGAGTGATTCAGCTTTTGGGGCGGCGTCGCGTGGTGGCGGCGGACCGACGCGCGGCCTTCGCTGGCGCGGCCTTTTTCGCGGTCCTCGCGGGGGCCGCGCGGCGGGGAGCGGCCGGGGCCAGCATATCTTCGAGCGCGGCAAGGCGGAGCGCGAGGCGTTCGTTATCGGCCCGCGCTTCGGCCGCCATCGCCCGGACGGCGTCGAATTCATCGCGCGGCACAAGATCCAGCGAGGCCAAGCGCCGTTCGACGAATTGGTGGGCGAGGGTTTCGATCTCACCCTTGATTCCCGCCACGGCGGACGCCGCGCCAGCAGCAACTCGGGAGAGATCGTGAAGCAAGGGGTTGCGGGTTTGCATTTCGGTTCGGCCTCGTTGTAGGGGGGGCGCCGGCAGCGATTATGGGCAGGGGTCGGCGCCTGGGCAAGCGGGCTGCGGCTTGCCCGGTGCACCGGCGGGACCTATAAGTCGCCCAAGACCACAGGTGCGGGAGAATCGGCGAGATATGTTGGTCGTCACCGGCGGCGCCGGCTTCATCGGTTCCAACGTCGTCGCGCGTCTGGACGACGAGGGACGCGGTCCGATCGCGGTGTGCGACCGGCTCGGAAGCGGCGATAAATGGCGCAACATCGCCAAACGCGAGATCGCCGATCTCGTCCCGCCCGAAGAGTTGTTCGATTACCTGGGCGCCGAGCGCGCGTCCATCGAGACGGTGGTGCACATGGGGGCCGTGTCCGCCACCACCGAGAGCGACGTCGATCTCATCGTTGCCAACAACTTCCGCCTGTCCGTGGCGCTCTGGGACTGGTGCGCGGCCAACGCCGTCCGCTTCATCTACGCATCCTCGGCCGCGACCTACGGCGACGGCAGCCAGGGTTTCGACGACGACCCGTCGCCCGAAGCGCTCGCGCGGCTCAGGCCCTTGAACCCCTATGGCTGGAGCAAGCACCTGTTCGACCGAACGATCGCCCGGGCGGTCAGCGACGGCCGGCCGCGGCCACCCCAGTGGGTCGGGATGAAGTTCTTCAACGTCTACGGCCCAAACGAATACCACAAGGAAGCGCAGCAGAGCGTGGTGGCGCAAATCTACCCCTTCGCCGCCGCCGGCCACGCCGGCAAGCTGTTCAAGTCGCACAATCCCGATTATGCCGACGGCGGCCAGTTGCGCGACTTCGTCTGGATAGAGGACTGCGCCGACATGGTCTCGTGGTTCCTCGATCATGCGGACGTGAGCGGGCTGTTCAACTGCGGGACCGGCAAGGCGCGCTCCTTCGCCGATCTCGCGGGCGCCGTCTATCACGCGCTCGGCAAGGAGCCGGACATCGAATACGGACCCACGCCCGAGGCGATCCGCGATCACTACCAGTACTTCACCCAGGCCGAGATGGGCCGCCTCGGGGACGCGGGCTATCCCTTGGACCGGTTGACCGCGCTCGAGGACGGAATCACCCACTACGTCCAGGGATTCCTCAGCGCCCCGGACCGGTACCGCTGAGGCGGGCCTGATCGGTTCGGCCGATGCCTTTTCCCGACATCGATCCCATCGCCATCGCCATCGGGCCCTTTGCCGTTCGCTGGTACGCGCTCGCCTACATTGCCGGACTTCTCATCGGCTGGTGGCACGCGCGCAGGCTGGCACGCGCCGTCCCGGACGCCGTCCAGGTGCACGATCTGGACGATTTCCTCGTCTGGGCGACGATCGGCGTCGTCATCGGCGGACGGCTCGGCTACGTGCTGTTCTACCGGCCCGATTTCTACCTGGAGCACCCGCTGGCAATTCTCCAGGTCTGGCGGGGCGGCATGTCGTTCCACGGCGGCGGTCTGGGCGTGGCGCTGGCATTAGCGTTCTATGCGCGCGCGCGGGGCTTGCGCGCGCTGGCATTCCTCGATCTGATCAGCTGCGCCGTGCCCATCGGCCTGTTCTTCGGCCGCATCGCCAACTTCGTCAACGCCGAGTTGATCGGCCGCGTCACCGACGTGCCTTGGGCGGTGATTTTTCCGACCGGCGGACCAGAGCCCCGGCACCCGAGCCAATTGTACGAAGCCGCGCTCGAAGGCGCGGTATTGTTCGTCGTCCTCAATCTCTTGTGGCGGCGGCCGCGCGTGCGAATGCATAGCGGCGAGGTTACGGGCGCTTTCCTCGTCGGCTACGCCATCGCCCGCGCCATCGCCGAGCTGTTTCGCGCACCCGACGCGCATCTCGGCTTCTTCGTTTTCGGCACCACCATGGGGCAGTGGCTGTCGCTGCCGATGCTTCTCGCGGGCCTGTTCCTGATTCTTCGTCCGGCGCGCGACTGATCGGATCACCCGCTGTCACGCGATTCCCGACATTGCGCCGCCGTCTCTGCGGCTCAGCCGGGAGCGGAATTGTCAGGTCATCGCTGCTTCCGTTCAGACATAGAATGTGATCTCGGGTGAAGGTATACAGAAGCACAAGTCCGATCGGCTGGGATAGGACTGACGATGGGCGGATACGTAGGGGCCGAGCACGAGTTTCACGACCGAGATTTCGTCCGCGACTGGGCCAATCGATTTGTCCCGACGCCCCCTCGCTTGCGCCTGTTCGATCTGATTCTCGAGCAAATCAAGAAACAGAACGTGCCATCGACGCACGTGGTGGAACTCGGAATAGGCCCTGGATACATGGCCCGCCACATTCTCGAGCGCGATGCCGAGATCACCTATGAAGGTGTCGACTTTTCAGACGCCATGTTTGCCATCGCAACGGAGACCCTCGGCGATCTGATGGCGAGAGTGACGCTGACATCGGCGGATTTGTTGGATAATTCATGGCCATCAAACCTAAGCCGGCAACCCTGGGCAATAATATCTACGTGGGCTTTGCACGATCTCGGCAGTCAGCGCGCGATCGCAAGTGTCTACAAGCGATGCCATGAAACGCTTCCTCCCGGCGGGGTCTTGGTGAACGGAGATTTCATAAAGCCGGACGGGACGAGCTTCGAATACGAGCCCGGCCGGTTCACGATCTCTCGACACTTAGAGCTTTTGGTCGACGCTGGGTTCTCAAAACCGCAGTGCCTCGCACATTTGGAACCCAACATCGAAAACCCTACGGCGGCCGAGAACTACGCCTGTCTCGTAGCCGCTCGCTAATCAAGAAGTGAATCACGGTGGCGGCTTCGGGCATTCTTCGCCCGCAATGCCCGGTCGCGGGTTGGGTCGGCTTGCGGAGAGGCTACCGCTACGTCAGAGGATGACCCGAAGCGGGCTATTCGTTTCCGTCCCCGAGCACTACGACCCCGCCGACGATTCGGGTGCCCTCGCCGTGTGATCGGAATCAGGACCGGCCGCCCCCGTGCCGCCCCCGGCATCGGCACCGACATGTTTCTCGGATCCGCCGAGCTTCCCGCGAAGCCTCAACGTGCCGCCCTGGTTGATCACGTCACGGGCGATATTCCCGCGGATATCGATGACGGCGTCCGGGCGGATGGTGACATTATCGCCGATGTTTCCGCGGACCTCGAGGATGGCCCCCGACTCCACGGTCACGTTTTTCCCGATGTTTCCCTTCACTTCGACCGACAACCCGGGCGCGACCGTGACGTCGCCGGCGATATTGCCGCGAGAGCGGGTATCCGTCGCGAATCGCATGTCGCCCGCGACGTCGCCTTTGACCGAGCCCTCGTCTCGGATTCCCGGCCCGAACTCCTTGAGGGCGCGAAGCGCAAGTGCCAAGGCTACGACCAATGCCGGCCAATGGACCCACCATTTGTCTGGGGTCGTGATCAGATCGATGACGAAAAGAAACGCGACGATCAGGCCGAGCTGCGCGGCGCGGTTATAGAAGCGTCGAATCCGCGCCGCCTTCGCCTGGGATCGATCCCCTGGCGCGGGCGCGGCCTCGGCGGGCGGTCGGTCATCTTGGGATAGGGTTTCGACGCTCACAGCGCCCGGGTCCAATTGCACCCGGTACACGCGCACGGGCTCGGCGATGTTCTTGACCTTCTGTTCGCCCAGGTATTCGAAACCGAACCCGAGTTTGTTCTTGATCTGATCGCGAACCGACGCGGAGATGCAGATTCCGCCGGGGTCCGCAACGCTCTGCAATCGGGCGGCCACGTTGACCCCGTCGCCGTAGATTTCGTCCCGGTCGACCATGACGTCGCCAAGGTTGACGCCGATCCGGAACTGGAGTTTGCGATCCTCCGACAAGCTCTCGTTTCGGGTCTTGAAGTCGCGCCGTACGTCCACCGCGCAGCTCAGCGCATCGAGCACGCTGGCGAAATCCGCGAGTACGGCATCGCCGGCAATGTGAACGACTCGCCCCGAATGGCCTTCGATCGAAGCCCCGAATGCGTCGAGAAAGGTGACGAGCATTCGGTGCGTTCCCTCCTCGTCGTCTTCCGTCAATCGGCTGTAACCGGCGACGTCGGCATACAGGATTGCGGCCAGTTTCCGTTTGATCTTCGGCGGTTCCATCTCGTCCACTCCACCCGGTCAAATCGGTCGCGATTTCCGGCCGCCATGCCGGCAGGCGGATCCATGCCGGCTTTTGCACTCGCGAACTGTATCATTTAGATTTACCCGCAACGAACGACAAAGCGGGGAGGCGTCCGCTCCGGCAAAACCCGGAAAGACGGACCGCTTATGATTACCGGAACGCGACTCTCCGAGGACCCCGAAGACCATCGCAAGGTCAATTGGAACCGTGAAGGGGAGCCACGCGTGGCGGACCTCGACCGAGACTTGAGGCGGCTGATCGCGCACCACGGGCCGCTGAGCGTCGCCGAGTACATGGCTGCGGTGCTGGTCCACCCCCGTTCCGGGGTCTACACGGCCCGCGACCCGATCGGCGCGGACGGCGACTTCATCACCGCGCCCGAGGTGAGCCAAGTGTTCGGCGAGCTGATCTCAGCCTGGTGCCGGGTGGTTTGGCGCGCGATCGGCGCGCCCGACCCGACACTTCTCGTCGAGCTCGGTCCGGGGCGCGGCGCGTTGATGGCGGATTTCCTGCGCGTATCCAGGACCGATCCCAAATTCCATCGCGCACTTCGCTTGTGGCTGGTGGAAGCGAGCCCGGCGATGTGCCAGTTGCAGCGCCGGGCCCTGGGCTCGGCCGAGGCGTCCCCGTCCCCGTCTTGGACCGAGGCTTTCGCCCGGGTTCCCGACGGCGCCGTGCTGCTTGTCGCCAACGAGTTCTTCGACGCGCTGCCGGTCCACCAGTTCCAGATGACGGCCTCGGGCTGGAACGAGCGGCGAATCGACGAGGGCGCGAACGGCACTGGACTCCGGTTCGTGTTGTCCGCGCCCTCGGGCGCTGCCGCCTTGATTCCCGCGAGCTTGGCGAGCATGGCGGAAGGAAGCGTCGTCGAGGTTTCGCCGGCCAGAATCGCGCTCGCATCCCAGATCGGCGAACGGGTCGCGCACTTTGGCGGAGCCGCGCTGATCGTCGATTACGGCGCGTGCGAAAGCCGAACCGGCGACACGCTTCGCGCGATGCGCAAGCACGCCTTCCATCCTGTGCTCGCCGATCCCGGCACCGCCGATATCAGCGCCCATGTCGATTTCGCGGGCCTTGCGCAAGCCGCGACCGAGGCCGGCGCGCGCGTCTTCGGCCCCATCGCACAGGGCCCGTTTCTCGAGCGCCTCGGGGCCCAGGAGCGCGCCCGCACGCTGATCGCAAACGCCACGCCCGAAGTCGCCGCCGAAATCCAGAACGGGCTCCACCGCCTCGTCGACGCCCAGGCCATGGGCGCACTCTTCAAGGCCGTCGCCATCGTCGCCCCCGGCGCGCCGCCGCCGCCCGGCTTCGAATGATTTTGCCCGCCCGGCGTTGGTGTGCGGATGCGCGGCTTTGCACTTGGCCGCCCGGCCGTGATCGAAGGATAATCGGCCCATGATCACGGCAAGCGGAATCGAGTCGCTGACCGGCGTCGGGCACGCGTTCTTCACCCGCGACGGCGGCGTCAGCGAGGGTCATTTCGCCTCCCTCAACTGCGGCTTCGGCTCTGGTGACGAGCGCAAGCGTGTCACCGAAAACCGCCGCCGAGCGATGCGTAGCTTGGGGCGTACGGACGGCGATCTGGTGACCGTGCACCAAGTCCATTCGGCGACAGCGGTTGGCGTGGAGCGCCCGTGGGCACCGGGGCAGGCCCCCGTCGCCGACGCCATGGCGACCCGCACCCCTGGAATCGCGCTCGGCGTGCTTTCGGCCGATTGCGCGCCAGTTTTACTCGCGGACGCGATCGCCGGTGTCATCGGCGCCGCCCACGGAGGCTGGCGGGGTTTGCGTGCGGGAGTCCTCGAGGCCACGCTTCAAACGATGATCGGTCTCGGCGCCGAGGTTGGCGCGATCGCCGCCGCGGTCGGTCCCTGCATCCAGCGGGGCTCCTACGAAGTGGGGCCGGAGTTCCACGCCGAATTCCTCACCGACGACTCGGGCAACGGCGATTTCTTCGTCGCCGACGACGCGAGCGGGCGATTCCGGTTTGATCTTGCGGGCTATGCGGTCCGCCGCCTGAAGGACGCCGGCTGCGGAACCGTCCAATGCGTCGAAGGCGATACCTTCGCCGACGAGGCGCGGTTCTTCAGCTACAGGCGAAACGCGAGGCAGGGCATCTCCGATTATGGGCGCAACCTGTCCGCCATCGTTCTTGGCGGATAAGGATCGCTCGAACGGTGCCTTACCTCATCATCCTCGTGTTCGTGGCCCTTCTCGCGCTTCTCGTCTCCTGCGCCCTGTTTCTTGCTTAGGCCAGGGACATCTTGGCCACACGCTTCCTAGTCCTGGCCGTGGTGGTCGTCTTGGCGGCTTGCGGCGCCGTCCCAAAGCCGTTCCACACACCCGCCGATGCGCCGGCCAACGTACTGGCCGCCCCGGGCGCCAGCGTCGATGTCCGCGTCGAGGCCATCGAGGGGACACCCCAACCGCTCGCGCGTCTTCTCGCGCGTTCGGTCGCCGAGGAGCTGGCGGCGTTGCATTTGACGGCGGTGGCGCGCGAAAAGGGCTCGAGCCGCTACACGCTGAGCGGCCAGGCCCGGACGGCCGCGGGCGACGGCTCCGAGACCCACGCCGTCGTCATCGAGTGGTCGCTTCGCGATTCAGGCGGCGACATCGTCGTAATTCATTCCCAGGGCGTCGAGGCAACGCGCGAACAATGGGACTTTGGCGACCCGCGCGCTGTTCGTCGGACGGGCCGGGACGCGGCGGCGGCCATCGTCCGCCTTTTGGCGGAAGAGGCGGCGCCCGAGGCGATCGTCGAGGGGCCGGTGCGCCGAATTCTCGTCGTGCCGGTCCGGGGCGCGCCCGGGGACGGCAACGATTCGTTGACGGCGGCCGTCAAGCAGGCTTTGCGCCGAAGGACCTTGTTCGTCACCGACGACGTCGCGTTCGCGAACTACTGGCTTGAGGGCGCGGTGGCCGTCGGACCGGCGCGCGAAGGCCGCCAACCCGTGCAAGTGGTCTGGATCGTTTCCCATGCGGACGGCTCCGAGATCGGGACCGTTCGCCAAGGGAACACGGTGGTCGCCGGAAGCCTGGACGGCCCCTGGGGTTCACTGGCCGACGTGATCGGCACGGCCGCGGTCGAAGGCATCGAAAACGCAGTGAACGCGGTGATCCGCGCACCCTAATTCTCGCGGGCAAGGCCGTTTACACGATCGGGGGGCGCTGATACATTTCGCGGCGCCCTTGACGAGGAACGCGTGTTAGCGGCCGAGCGAGCGGAACGAGGGCGGGCACCTCCGGAAAAATCGCGCAAGCGTCAGAGGCAGAGGCGAAGCACGAGATGAGAATTCTCGCCGGCAATAGCAATCCGCCCCTGGCCGAGGCCATTTCCGCGTATCTCAACCTGCCATTGACGAAGGCGAGTATCCGGCGGTTCTCGGACATGGAGGTGTTCGTCGAGATCCAGGAGAACGTGCGCGGCGAGGATACGTTCGTCATCCAATCCACGTCGTATCCGGCGAACGACCACCTGATGGAGCTCCTGGTAACGCTGGACGCCCTCAAACGGGGTTCGGCGCGGCGCATCACTGCCGTGATTCCATACTTCGGTTACGCGCGCCAGGACCGCAAGTCGGGACCGAGGACGCCGATCTCGGCCAAGCTGGTGGCCAACCTGATCACCGTCGCCGGTGCCGACCGGGTCCTCACCATCGACCTGCACGCCGGTCAGATCCAGGGCTTCTTCGATATTCCGCTCGACAACCTGTATGGCCAGCCGGTCTTCGCCAACGACATTCAGAACCGGTTCGATGGTGCCGAGCTTGTCATCGTGTCCCCCGACGTGGGCGGCGTGTTTCGGGCGCGCGCCATCGCCAAACGCCTCGGCGCCGACCTCGCCATCATCGACAAGCGGCGCGAGCGCGCGGGCGTCTCGGAGGTGATGAACGTCATCGGCGATGTCGACGGCCGCCGATGCGTTCTGATCGACGACATCGTCGATTCCGCAGGCACGCTCTGCAATGCCGCCGTCGGGCTGATGGAATCGGGAGCGACGTCGGTGTCGGCCTATGCGACCCACGGCGTACTCTCGGGTGGGGCGGCCGCGCGGGTGACGTCGTCGCCCATCGAGCACCTGATCACTACCGACAGCATCCTCGCCACCGAGGCGCTCCGGGTGGCACACAACATGGAACAGTTGACGATCGCGCCGTTGATGGCCGAGGGTATCCGCCGGATCAGCGACGAATCATCGGTCTCGAGCCTGTTCGACTGAGGACCGATCGAACGGCGCGGCGTCCAATGGCGCCCGCCGAACCCGATGACGAGATGGGGAGATCAAGACGATGGCGCAAGCGACGGCAATCGCGGCCGCGAGGCGCGAGCACCTTGGCAAGGGCGCGTCCCGCGCGGCCCGGCGCGCCGGCCAGGTTCCCGGCATCATCTACGGCGACAATCAAGATCCCGTCCCGATCGCGTTGGATCCGATCGTGCTCTCGCAGCAGATTCGGCAAACCGGATTCTTCTCACGCGTGTTCGAGGTCGAAGTCGGCGGCGAAAAGCACCGCGTGCTCGCCCGCGATCTGCAGTTGGATCCCCTGACGGACCGGCCGATTCACGTTGATTTCATGCGCTTCGGCGCCGACACGCGGCTCAACGTCGAAGTCGAGGTCGTGTTCGAGAACGAACGCGAGTGCCCAGGTATCCGCCGCGGCGGCGTGCTCAACGTGGTCCGCCACACGGTCGAGCTTTCGTGTCTCGCCGACAACATCCCAGAGTTCATCACCACGGACCTGACCGGGCTCGATATCGGCGACAGCGTTCACATCAGCGCCATCGCCCTGCCGCAGGGCGTCAGCCCCACCATCACCGACCGTGACTTCACCATCGCCACGATCGCCGCACCGACCTTGTTGCCGGTCGAGGAAGAAGAGGAGGAGCTCGAGGAAGGCGAAGAGGGCGAGCTGGTGGAAGGCGAAGAGGGCGAGGAGGTGGAAGCGGGAGAGGAAGAGAAGCCCACCGAGGAGTAGGTCGCCCTAGAGCACTATGCGACCAGATTGGATCAATTTGATGGTGGCAAATCGGCTTGTCCGGGCAGGCGCGGCGCGAAGCGCGATGCGGGGTCATCGGGCGAGTGCCGCAACGAACCCGGAGAGATGATTTGCCCCACCGAAGGCCGGGTCCTTTTGCGCCGTGGCGTCGTTGCGCATCTTTGCCGATGCCCCACATCGCCATGCGACGCGCGCCTAGCCACGGCGCAAAATAACTCCGGTCAAATGGTTCAATCTGGTCGGATAGTGCTCTAGGCGAGGGCGCCAACGTGTTACTCGCGGTCGGTCTCGGCAACCCCGGCGGCGGTCACGCCAAGAACCGTCACAACATCGGCTTCATGGCCCTCGATGCCATTGTCGAGCACCACCGGTTCCAGCGCTACCGCGCCAAGTTCTCGGGCTCCGTCGCCGAGGGACGGATCGCCGGGCGCCGGATCGCGGCTCTCAAGCCGCTGGTCTATATGAATGATTCGGGCCGCTCGGTCGCCGAGGCCGCGAGATTCTTTCGCGTCCCGCCTGACCACATCATCGTCCTCCACGACGAGATCGACCTGGCGCCGGGCCGATTGCGCGTCAAACGCGGGGGCGGCCACGCCGGCCACAACGGCCTCAGAAACATCCACGCCCACATCGGCCCCGATTACTGCCGCGTCCGGTTGGGCGTCGGCCACCCCGGGCACAAGCACCGCGTCGCCGGTCACGTGCTCCGCAATTTCGTCAAGGCGGACCAAGCGTGGGTGAATGGCATTCTCGACGCCGTGGCCGAGCACTTCGCCCTCCTCGTCGAAGGCGACGATTCGACGTTCATGAGCAAGGTTGCCCACGACATGCAAGCGGTGCTGCCGAAACGAGCGCCGAGTAAGGGAAACGAGGACGGACCGCCGAAACGAGAGGGCGACGATGGGATTTAACTGCGGGATCGTCGGCCTTCCCAACGTGGGGAAGTCAACGCTCTTCAACGCGCTCACCACTTCGGCGGCGGCCGAGATCGCCAACTACCCTTTTACCACGATCGAGCCAAACGTCGGCCGGGTAACCGTTCCCGACCCGCGCCTGGGCGTGATTGCAGGGATCGAGGGTTCGGCGCGGGCGGTGGCGACACGGCTCGAGTTCGTCGATATCGCGGGTCTCGTTCGTGGCGCCAGCCGGGGAGAGGGCCTGGGCAACCGCTTCCTCGCCGGAATCCGCGAAGTCGACGCCGTCGCCCACGTGCTGCGGTGCTTCCTCGACGACGACGTCGCCCACGTCGACGGGAGCGTGGATCCGGTGCGCGACGCAGACGTGGTGGAGACCGAGCTGATGCTCGCCGATCTCGAGAGCCTCGAGCGCCGCGTCGACGACATCACGCGCAAGGCACGAAGCGGCGAGGCCGACGCCAAGGCCGAACTTGCGCGCCTGGAGCCGATCGTCGAGGCGTTGAACGCGGGAACGCCGGCCCGGGCGCTCGCGCGTGGCAACGAGGCGGCGGCGGGCGGGAACGCGATTCCGCTTCTGACGGCGAAGCCGGTGCTTTACGTCTGCAACGTGGGCGAAGAGGACGCAAAAAGCGGAAACGCGATGACCGAGGCGGTCGCCGAACGGGCGGCCAGCGAGGACGCCGGCGTCGTCATTGTCTCAGCCAAGGTGGAGGCGGAACTGGCGGAACTCGACGACGCGGACGAACGCCGCCAGTTCCTAGACGCGCTCGGCGTGCCCGAATCGGGGCTCGACCGAGTGATCCGGGCGGGTTACGCGTTGCTCGAGCTCATCACCTTTTTCACCGCCAACGCGAACGAGGCGCACGCCTGGACGATCAGGCGGGGCACGCCCGCGAATCATGCGGCGGGCGCCGTCCACACGGACTTCCAGCGCGGCTTCATCTCGGCCGAGACGGTGTCGTTCGACGATCTCGTCGCTTGCGGCGGTGAGCACGCCGCCCGCGAGGCCGGGCGGATGCGCGAACACGGTCGCGACTACGTCGTCGCCGACGGCGACGTCATCCAGTTTCGCTTCAACGTCTGACGCGTGCACCGCCGGTTGGCCGCGGGCGGGCGCGGATGCGATAGTGTGGGTTGGTCAACCAGGAGGTGGAGAGATGGCGGAGAACATCAAGCTCACAGCGTCCGACGGCCATGAATTCGACGCCTACCGCGTCGATCCGCAAGCGCCGCCCAAGGCCGGACTGGTGGTCGTCCAGGAGATATTCGGCGTCAACGACCATATCCGCGGGATCTGCGACGGCTTCGCCGCCGACGGTTACGCCGTCGTCGCGCCGGCAATATTCGATCGCACCGAGCGCGGCGTCGAGCTCGGCTACGACGAGGCGGGGATGGCGCGTGGGATCGAGCTTCGGGCGGCCGCCGACGTGGATGCCGTGCTCCGCGACATCGCCGCCGCCGCCGACGCGGTGCGCGCGGCCGGCAAGATCGGCGTCGTCGGCTATTGCTGGGGCGGACGCCTGGTGTGGCTCTCGGCCTGCCGGCTCGATTTCGACTGCGCGGTGGGGTACTACGGCGGCGCGATCGTCGAGACCAAGGACGAGGCTCCTCGGTGTGCGACCATGCTGCACTTCGGCGATCAGGACACCTCGATCCCCATGGCGGATGTGGACGAGATCCGGGCCGCCCAGCCCGACCTTCCGGTCCACATCTATCCCGCCGGCCACGGCTTCAACTGCGATCAGCGCGGAAGCTATCACGCCGAAAGCGCGGCCCTGGCGCGCGAGCGCACGCTCGCCATGCTCGCCGAACACCTGAGCTAGGCGTCGCCTGCGCCGGTGCCACGGCATTCTCCGCAAAAGCGGAACTGGCGCGGGCGCCGGCCGCCCCGATCGTACGATGCCGTGGGTGGCCGCGAGGGGGTATAGCGATACCCGAACTGGCTACGAAACTCGCTGCCGGATGCATAGAAGCAGGGATCGATTTCAGCTTGAGCGGCGATTGCAGTAGCCGATCGCACTCATCAACAATACGCGTGGCCGCCGTCGGCTCCGCAGGCTCGGACCGCAAGTCCCGCCGAGATAACGGCAGCCTTCCGCGTCACGCCTCGGTTTTAGAAATCGGTGGCAAGAAGCTATAATCCAGGCAACTTCATCGATCGGCCGGGGACTAACGGAATCTGACTGTGCCCGTCGCCGGAAAGATAATTATTCGCAGACTAATTGTGGAAGTCTGATGGATAGCACGCGAATTTCCTTTGTATTTTGCGTCACACTCTTGGTCGCGTGGCCGGCCGCTGCCGTGGACTGGCAGTTGGTCGTCAACAACAACACGACGCTTTGGTACGACGACGACAGCTACGATTGGGACGATGACGACTACATCTACTTCGAAGTCTATCACGGGACCCGGGCGGGGGCGGGCTACATGTCGGCCAATTCGGTTGAACTTTCCTACGATTGTTGGGTGGGTGACGCCTACGTGTGGAACCCGATTACCGACGAATGAGATTTTTCCGACTCCTACACGGACCACGAATCATTGAGTGATTTGGCGTTCGATATGTGCGGTTGGTAGTGACAGTGACACGGATATGGTCCGGATGTTCCGTCCCCATGAAACCATTGGTGGCCGAACGAATAGCGAGCACGTAGGACCGATGCTTCAGAGGCCGGCCGAAGTCTCGGCGGGGAAGCGCTCGCGGATCCGCGCCTGTAACTGATCGCGCACCTCGCGGTAGGCGCGAATGCGCTCTTCGCGATTGCCCGAGATGATGGCGGGATCGAAGGTGTTCCAAAACACCACCTCGCAGTCCGAATAGCGGGTCAACTCGAGGGCGCTGTGGTGGGCCTCGGGCGACAGCGAGACGATTACGTCGAACGACGTATCCTCGAGATCGTCGAAGGTCTTCGCCTCGTGGGCGGAGATGTCGATCCCGAACTCCTCCATCACGGCGATCGCGAATCCGTCAAGCTCGCCCGCGCGAACGCCGACTGAGTCCACGGTGATATGGTGACCGTGCATGCGGCTGAGGATCGCCGCCGCCATGGGCGAGCGAATGACGTTTTTCGTACACGCGAACAGTACCGAGCTCGGATGCCGGTCCACGGCCCCAGCCCAAGGTTCAGTCCCGCGAGACAATCGCGTAAATCAAGCTGAACAGGCGCCGTGCCGTGCCGTCGTCGATGCAGGCGTTCGCGCGCAGGCGATTTTGCAGACTCTCCGCGCCTTCGTTGTGGAGCGCGCGGCGGCCCATGTCGATGGCCTCGATCTTCGATGCGGGCTGGCTCTTGATGGCCTGGACGTAGTTGTCGCAGATCAGCTTGTAGTCTTTGAACAGGGTGCGCAGCGGGCGCAGCGGCAGCGAAAACTCAGTCAGCGCTGCGCCGTCCGGCGAGCGCACGTCGAACACCAAGCGGTGCTCGCGGACGCTTAGGCGCAGATCGTAGGGCCCGTCGAATCCGCCCACCGGGGCGAAGTGATTGTCGTTGGCAAAGTCGACGGCCGCGACACGGCGTTCGTGTTCGGCGTTGCGGCTTCCGCGCCTGATCGTGCTTTCGTCGAACGACACCGCGACGATCGTCTGACGCGCGGGCACGGGCGCCCGCCCTTCAGCCGTCGTCCGCCCGCAGCCGAATCGCCACCGAAAGCGCGTGCGCGTGCAGCCCTTCGGCCTCGGCCAGCGTGATCGCGGCGGGACCAAGCATCCTAAGCCCGTTGGCATCGCAACCGATCAGGGACGTCCGCTTGACGAAGTCGAACACGCCAAGGCCCGAGGAGAAGCGTGCGCTTCGTGCCGTCGGCAGGACGTGATTGGGACCGGCGACGTAGTCGCCGAGAGCCTCGGGCGTGTGCCGGCCGAGAAAAATGGCGCCGGCGTTGCGAACGCGAAACGCGATCTCTTCGGCGTCCTCGATTGCAAGGGCGAGATGTTCGGGCGCGATGCGGTCGATCAACGGCACCGCGTCCGCGAGCGCGGGCACGACGATGACGGCGCCGTAATCTCGCCAGCTGGCGTGCGCGATTTCGGCGCGCGGCAGCGATTTCAGATGCCGCTCCACCGCCGCAAGAGTCGCGTCGGCGAATGCCGGATCGTCGGTCACAAGGATCGCTTGCGCGGACGCGTCGTGCTCGGCCTGGGCCAGCAAGTCGGCGGCGATCCAGGCCGGATCGTTCCCGGCGTCGGCAAGTACCAGGATTTCGGACGGGCCGGCGATCAAGTCGATCCCGACGGTCCCGAACACTTGGCGCTTGGCCTCGGCCACGTACGCGTTGCCGGGGCCGACGATCTTGTCGACGGAAGCGACGGTGGCGGTCCCGAACGCGAGCGCGGCGACAGCCTGGGCACCGCCCACGCGATAGACCACGTCGACACCGGCGAGACGGGCGGCCGCCAGCACCAGGGGATCGAGCCGTCCGTCCGGCGCCGGCACCACCATCACCACCTTCTCGACGCCGGCGACCCTGGCCGGGATCACGTTCATCAGCACCGACGACGGGTAGGCTGCGGTGCCGCCGGGGACGTAGACCCCGACCGAGGCGAGCGGAGTCCACCGCAAGCCGAGCGTCACGCCTGCGTCATTGTCAAAGCGAAAGTCGTCGGGAAGCTGGCGGATGTGAAAGTCCCTGATTCGCGCGGCCGCCAACTCGAGTGCGGACCGCACGTCTGGCGCCAACGCCGACAGCGCGGCCGCCAGATCGTCGGCCGGCACCGCCAGGGTCTCGGGCGTCAGTCGGACCCGGTCAAACCGTTCGCATGCGGCGATAAGGGCCGCATCGCCGTTTTCGCGCACGTCGGCGACGATGCTTGCGACCGTGGCCACGACGTCGGCGTCGGTCCCGCGGTGCACCCCGAGGAACTCGGCGAACGCGGTCTCGAACCGCGAATCGCCGGCGTCAAGCCGCGAGGGCATCGACGGCTTCCTCGAAGCGGTCGATCCAGGCGCGAATCTCAGCAGACCGCGTCTTCCAGGCAACCCGGTTTACGGCAAGCCGCGAGGTGACGTGCGCGATCAACTCCACCTCGACGAGTCCGTTGGCCCGGAGTGTCTTGCCGGTGGAGACCAGATCGACGATGCGGCGGCACAACCCTAAGCTCGGGGCCAGCTCCATCGCACCCGAGAGCTTGATGCACTCGGCTTGAACGCCGCGCCGGGCGAAGTGGCGCCGCGTCGTTCGCGGGTATTTGGTGGCGATTCGAAGCTGGCTCCAACGCGCGGGATCGTCGCCGGGCGCCATCTCGGCGGGTTCGGCGACGCTGAGGCGGCACCGACCGATGCCTAAGTCCAGCGGCGCATAGATCTCTGGTGAATCGAACTCCATCAGAACGTCGTTGCCGGCGACGCCTAAGTGCGCGGCGCCGAAGGCGACGAAGGTGGCGACGTCGAAGCTGCGTACGCGAATGATGTCCACGTCGCCGCGACTGGTGGCGAAGCGGAGTTTGCGCGATTCGGCGTCCGCGAATTCGGCCTCGGGTTCGATGCCTGCGCGCCTGAGCAGCGGCATGACGTCCGCGAGTATCCGGCCCCGGGGCAGCGCGAGCACCAGCTTTTCGGTCTCGGGTCCCATTGCATCCTCCGAAGGGCGGCATTCATATCGGGTTTTGGCGCGCCCGACCAGTGGCGGGCGATCCGGGGAGGAGCGATTAGCGCGCGGTGCTCGCGGGGGCTTCGAAGTTGTGGCCGAAGTCGGCGGGCGTGCGGGGACCCCAGAGGTAGAGCTAATCTTCCTCGGGCCAGTTCCGAGCCTCCCATTCCGCGTCCTCGGGGATATAGTCGATGTCGCAGAAGTACTCGGCCATCGTGTTCCACGGATCGCGGATGTAATGGAAGAAGTTCGATCCGATCACGTGCCGGCCGAGGCCCCAACCGTCGCGGTAGCCGCTTTCCAGCATCCGCCGAGCGCCGACGCCGATCTCGTCGAGGCTGCCCACCTCGAAGCTCGCGTGATGGAAACCGGGCGCGTGGCTCGCGAAGAAGGCGAGTACGTGATGGTCGCTGTCGCCCCACGTGCGCAGGAAGAAACCTACGTCCTGGCAGCGATCCGAAAGCCTGAATCCCAGCACCTTCACGTAGAAGGCGAGTTGGCGCTCGAGATCGGAGGTGAACAGAAGCAGGTGACCCATCCGGCGGGGCCGGACCTCGGCCGCACGCGGCGGGCAACCGCGTGCCGTCACGCGCACCACGTGGCCGGGCGAATTGATCCGCCACTCGGGCGCCGAGGCCCAGGGCGCCGCCT
>JASLLV010000052.1 GCA_030746935.1 Rhodospirillales bacterium
AGGCCCAGAACTTCATGGCCGCCCTATGCCTCGCAGCCATCGTCTGCTATTGGATTTGAATGAGTCTGGACCCTAGTCTTGCGGAGTGAACATCCGAGTTGAGATATGAGAGAATCCGTTCGCACCTTCTAGCTCGAACCTTCCAGATGGGTCGATTCCGACCAATCAATCCAATCGGCAAACGCCACATTCATGGTCCGCTTATGGCTAATAGGCGGCATGGACGACGGTGCGCCGGAGCGTCCGGTCTTGATCGGAAACCAGACATTCGCGAAGCAATCCGAACTCGTTGCCCGTCTGTGAGTCCATGACCTAAACGGATAATGCGTTTGCGGCTCCGGTGGGCGAAAGGCGCGGCCTCCCCGGCCGGTCGATTGACCGCTTCCCGACGCCTCGATATAAGGACCGCGGGCCACGGCCTCCCAACGGGTCGCGACCCTTCTGCAAGGAAGGGGGATGGACGGTTGAACTTCTCTACGCGGCCGGATCTGCGTCCGGCATGCCCTCATTTTTCCTCGGGTCCCTGCGCCAAACGCCCCGGCTGGTCGGTCGCGGCGCTCGAAGGCGCGCTCTTGGGACGTTCGCATCGCTCGGCCGAAGGACGCGCCAAACTCGAAGCCGTGGTCGCGCGCTCGCGCTCGCTCGCCGAAATGCCCGACGACTACGTGCTTGGGATCGTTCCCGCGTCCGACACCGGTGCGGTCGAGATGGCGCTGTGGTCCTTGCTCGGCGCGCGCGGCGTCGACGTGCTCGTTTGGGAAAGCTTCGGCAAGGGGTGGGCCACCGATGTGGTCGGCCAGTTGAAGCTCGCGGATGTCCGTGTCCTCGAAGCCGATTACGGCGATCTTCCGGATCTCGCCCAGGTCGACTTCTCGCGCGACGTGGTGTTCACCTGGAACGGCACTACTTCGGGCGTGCGGGTGCCCGACGGCGATTGGATCGCCGCGTCTCGCGCGGGCCTCACCATCTGCGACGCCACATCGGCGATCTTCGGGATCGAGATGCCGTGGGACAAGCTCGACGTCGTCACCTACTCGTGGCAGAAGGTCTTGGGCGGCGAGGGGGCGCACGGTATGCTGGCCTTGAGCCCGCGCGCGATCGAACGCCTCGAGGGGCATACGCCCGCGTGGCCGTTTCCGAAGATTTTTCGCCTGACCAAGGGCGGCAAGCTCGACGCCGCGATCTTCAAGGGCCAAACCATCAACACGCCGTCGATGCTCGCGGTCGAGGATGCGCTCGATTCGCTGGCCTGGGCGGAGTCGGTAGGCGGCGGACCGGCGCTCAGGCGCCGGGTGGCGGAGAACTTCACCGCGATCGAGGAATGGGTCGAACGCTCGCCCTGGGTCGAGTTCCTCGCGTCCGACAAGCGGACGCGTTCGCCCACCTCGGTGTGCCTGATGATCGTCGACGCCTGGTTCGCGGCCCTTGGCGCGGATCGCCAGGCGGGGGCCGCCAAGCGGCTCGGCGCCATCCTCGCGGAAGAGGAAGTGGCCTTCGATATCGGTTCGTACCGTTCGGCGCCGCCGGGATTGCGGATCTGGGCAGGCGCGACCGTGGAACGCGAGGACCTCGTCCGGCTATTGCCGTGGCTCGACTGGGCGCATGAGCGCGTGAAGAGCGAGTTCGCAGAAGCCTGAATAAAGGTACGCCAATGACGAAAGTGCTGATCGCCGATGAGATGAGCCCCGACGCCAAGTCCACGTTTGCGGCACGCGGCATCGATGTCGATGTCGAGACCGGCATGGACGAAACGACGCTTGCGCGCCGTATCGGCGCCTACGACGGTCTCGTCGTGCGTTCGGCGACGAAGGTGACGGCGACGGTGCTCGAGAGCGCAGGATCCCTCAAGGTCGTCGGCCGCGCCGGCATGGGCGTCGACAACATCGACTTGAACGTTGCGACGGCGCGCGGAATCGTGGTGATGAACACGCCTTACGGCAATTCGATCACCACGGCCGAGCACGCGGTCGCGATGATGTTTGCGCTCGCGCGCCAGATTCCCCAGGCCAACCAGTCGACTCACGCCGGAAAGTGGGAACGTTCGCGTTTCGTCGGCGTCGAGCTGATGGGCAAGACCCTCGGCATCGTCGGCTGCGGCAACGTCGGCTCGGTCGTCGCCGACCGCGCCCAGGGTCTGCGGATGAAGGTCATCGCGTATGACCCCTATCTTTCGCCCGAGCGCGCCGCCGATCTGGGCGTCGAGAAGGTGGAATTCGACACGCTTCTCGGGCGCGCCGATTTCATCAGCCTGCACGCGCCGCTGACCGACGCGACCCGCAATCTGATCGACGCCCCGGCAATCGCCAAGATGAAGCCAGGCGCGCGCATCATCAACTGCGCGCGCGGCGGCATGATCGTGGAAGCCGACCTCAAGGCGGCGCTCGAATCGGGGCACGTATCGGCGGCGGCGCTCGACGTCTTCTCGGCGGAACCACCGACCGGCAACATTCTTCTCGGCTTGGAGGGCGTCGTCGCGACGCCGCATCTGGGCGCGTCGACGACCGAGGCCCAGGAGAAGGTGGCCTTGCAAATCGCCGAACAGATGTCGGACTATCTTCTGAACGGCGCCGTGGTGCATGCCCTCAATATGCCGTCGGTCTCGGCCGAGGACGCGCCGAAGCTGGTTCCGTCCATGCGGCTAGCCGAGCAGCTGGGAAGCTTTGCCGGCCAAATCACCGAGACCGCGATCAAGGCGGTCTCCATCGAATACGAAGGCCAGGCCGCGCAGCTCAAAACCAGCCCGTTGACGGCGGCCGTCCTCAAGGGGCTGCTCACGCCGCTACTCGAGACCGTGAACCTGGTGAGCGCACCGGTCATCGCCAAGGAGCGCAACATCGAAGTCACGGAAATCAAGCGCGAACGCGCCAACGCATTCCAGACTTACATCAGGCTGACCGTGACCACCGAAGCGCAGTCGCGCAGTGTCGCCGGAACGCTGTTCGGCGCCGAGATGCCGCGTATCGTCGAGATCAGGGGTATCCCTATCGACGCCGAGCTGGTCCCCAACATGCTTTTCGTCACCAACCACGACCAGCCTGGCTTCATCGGCGCGCTGGGCGTGACGCTCGGCGATGCGGGAATCAACATCGCCACTTTCACACTCGGTCGCGCAGGCCCGGGTGGCGACGCCGTCGCGCTGGTCGGTCTCGATACGCCCGCCTCCGAGCCGGTGATCGAGAGTGTCCGCGCATTGCCGCCGGTAACCCGGGTCCGGGCGCTTAGCTTCTAAAACCCAACCGGCGTGGCAGCGAAATCGGATCGCTTCACGGGTGAAAAAAGAAGGTTGCCCGCGGCAGCGAATTCGTCACTAAATGGCGGGCGCAATACGTAGAAAATGAATGCCGAAAGGCTCGTTTCCGCGTCCTGCCGGCGCGGGTTCGGTCGATTTGAGCGGTAGGGTGAGCCGTTTCGGCAATTGGGGGAGGATCGGCCCATGCCAGCGGTATCGATGACGGTCAACGGAAAGACCGTCTCGGGCGACGTCGAGGCGCGCACCCTGCTCGTCCAGTTCCTTCGCGAGAACCTGCGAATGACCGGAACCCGCGTCGGGTGCGACACGGCGCAGTGCGGCGCCTGCTGCGTGCTGATCGACGGCGATTCGGTGAAGAGCTGCTCGGTCCTCGCGCTTCAGGCCGAGGGCGCCGAGATTACCACCATCGAGGGCCTTGCCGACGGTGAGCTGCACCCGATGCAGGACGCGTTCCGCGAACACCACGCGCTGCAATGCGGGTTCTGCACGCCGGGCATGGTCATCAGCGCCATCGATCTCGTAACCAGGAACCCCGATCCCTCGGAAGACCAAATCCGCGAATGGCTGGAAGGCAACCTGTGCCGGTGCACGGGCTACCACAATATCGTTAAGGCCATCCAGGCGGCCGCGCAAGCGATGGGAGGTTGAGGCGATGTCGGAAACGGGTATCGGCGCGTCGGTCCGCCGCACAGAAGACAACCGGTTCCTGCAGGGCCGGGGGAATTTCACCGATGACATCAACCGGCCCGGACAGGCCTATGCGTATTTTGTCCGCAGCCCGCACGCCCACGCGAGGATCAGGGGCATCGACGCCGCGGCCGCGCAAGCCTGCAAAGGGGTCGTCGCAATCCTGACCGGCCAGGACCTCGAGGCCGACGGCGTCGGCGGCGTGCCGTGCGGCTTCGCGCCCGACGGGGGACCGATCAAGGAGCCGCCCTATCCGGCGCTCGCCAAGGACCGGGTGCGGTTCGTCGGCGATCGTGTCGCCGCCGTGATCGCCGAGACCCGCGAGGCCGCGAAGGATGCCGCCGAAGCCATGAGCATCGATTACGAAGCACTTGGCGCCGTCGTCACCCTCGCCGACGCGCCGAAAGAAGGCGCGCCCCAGTTGCACGACGACGCACCGGGGAACCTTTGCTTCGAGTGGGAGATCGGCGACAAGGACGCCACCGAACAGGCGTTTGCTGCGGCGCACAAGGTGGTGGCGCTCGATCTGGTCAACAGCCGCCTCATTCCCAACGCCATCGAACCGCGCGCCGCACTCGGCGAATTCGATCCCGGCACCGGAAATTACACGCTCCACACCACCAGCCAGAACCCGCACGTGGTCCGGCTTCTGATGGGAGCGTTCGTGCTTCAGATCCCGGAGCACAAGCTGCGCGTCGTATCGCCCGACGTGGGCGGCGGCTTTGGATCCAAGATTCCCCATTACGCGGAAGAGGTGGTCGTCACCTGGGCCGCGAAAAAGGTCGGACGGCCGGTAAAGTGGGCCGCCGAGCGGTCGGAATCGTTCCTCGCCGACACCCACGGTCGCGACCACGTGAGCCGCGCGGAACTCGCGCTCGACGCCAACGGCATCTTCTTGGCCCTTCGGGTGAAGACGACGGCGAACTTGGGAGCCTATCTTTCGACGTTCGCGCCGCTGATTCCGACGTATCTGTACGGGACACTGTTGGGGGGCGCGTACAGGACGCCGGCGATCCATTGCCAGGTACGCGCCGTATTCACCAACACCGCGCCGCTCGACGCGCTGCGCGGCGCCGGCCGGCCGGAAGCGACGTATCTCCTCGAGCGCTTGGTCGACGTCGCGGCGGCCGAGACCGGCATTGACCGCGTCGAGTTGCGGCGCCGGAACTTCATTCCGTCGGATGCGTTTCCTTATCAGACGCCGGTCGCGCTTCAGTACGACAGCGGCAACTACGCGAGCACCTTGGACAAGGCGCTGGCGCTTGCCGACGCGGCCGGCGCCGAGGCCCGAAAGGCCAGCGCCGAAAAGGCCGGTAAACTTCGCGGCGTCGGGTATTCCACATATGTCGAGTGCTGCTCGTTGGCGCCCTCGAACATCGCCGGCGCCATCGGCGCGCGCGCCGGCCTTTACGAAGCGGCCGAGGTGCGCGTCCATCCGACCGGCTCGGTAACGGTGTTCACCGGCTCCCACAGCCACGGCCAGGGCCACGAGACCACATTTGCCCAGGTCGTCGCCGAACGCCTCGGCGTCGCGTTCGAAAACGTCGAGGTAGTTCACGGCGATACCGACCGCGTCCCGTTCGGCATGGGAACCTACGGCTCGCGGTCACTGGCTGTGGGCGGTTCAGCGGTGGCCAAGGCGATCGACAAGATCATAGACAAAGGCAAGAATATCGCCGCCCACACGCTCGAGGCGGCCGAGGCCGACATCGCGTTTGCGGACGGGACCTTCAGCGTCGCCGGAACCGACAAAGAGCTGACGATCGGAGAGATCGCCCTTTCCGCCTACGTGCCGCACAACTATCCGCTGGAGACGCTCGAGCCGGGGCTTGACGAATCGGCGTTCTATGATCCCGTCAACTTTACGTTCCCGTTCGGCTGCCACATCTGCGAGGTCGAGATCGATCCCGAGACCGGGACCGTCGACATCGTCGGATACACCGCCGTTGACGACGTGGGGCGTATCGTCAATCCCATGATCGTCGAGGGCCAGGTCCAGGGCGGCATCGTCCATGGGGTCGGCCAGGCGCTGTACGAGAACTGCGTGTACGACCCGAGCACCGGGCAGCTCATTACCGGCTCGTTCAACGACTACTGTCTACCGCGGGCGCAGAACCTGCCCGCAATCCAGACCGGCACCCAGGAGACGCTTTGTCCCCACAATCCGCTCGGCGCCAAGGGTTGCGGCGAGGCGGGGACCATCGCATCCACGGCTGCCGTCATGAACGCCGTCGTGGATGCGCTCGCGCCGCTAGGTATTCGTCATATCGAAATGCCGGCAACGCCGGAAAAGGTGTGGCGGGCCATCCGCGACGCCCGGGCAGCGTAGGGGAGGGGGCAAGTCGATGTACGATTTCAATTACCACCGGCCACGCGACCTCGCCGACGCCGTGCGCCTGCGTTCCGCGGCCGAGGACGGCGTCTTCCTGGCGGGCGGCATGACCCTGATTCCGACGCTCCGGTTGCGCCTCGCCTCGC
The DNA here is from genome assembly GCA_030746935.1 of Rhodospirillales bacterium. Classification (GTDB taxonomy): domain Bacteria; phylum Pseudomonadota; class Alphaproteobacteria; order Rhodospirillales; family JASLLV01; genus JASLLV01. The sequence continues at coordinate 6,416 of JASLLV010000052.1, forward strand.
CTTCGGACGTCATCGACATCTCAGGTGTCGATGGGTTGTCGGACCTCGAAGCATCCGCGGAATCGGTGCGTGTGGGGGCGCTGGTGCGGCACGCCACGGTCGCCGTCTCCGCCGACGTCAAGAAACGGATCCCCGCGCTTGCCGCGCTCGCCGATGGAATCAGCGACGCCCAGGTGCGCAACCGCGGAACCCTCGGCGGGTCCATCGCGAACAACGATCCGGCGGCCGATTATCCGGCGGCGATTCTGGCGCTGGGGGCGACGGTCATGACGAACAAGCGCGAGATCGCGGCGGACGATTACTTCACCGGGCTTTTCGACACCGCGCTCGAAGCGGACGAGATCGTCACCGCGGCCCGCTTCCCCGTGGCCGAGGCGGCTGCGTACGCGAAGTTTCCGAACCCTGCGAGCCGCTATGCGCTGGTCGGCGTGTTCGTCGCGCGCATCGGCGGCGCAGTCCGGGTTGCGGTCACGGGCGCGGGAGACCAAGGCGTGTTCCGCGCGCCCGAGATGGAAAAGGCGCTCGCCGGCAATTTCGCTCCCGATGCCCTGAACAGTGTCACCGTCGCTGCGGACGGCCTGAATTCGGATCTCCACGCCGGCGCCGAATACCGGGCCCATCTCATCGGCGTCATGGCCAAGAGGGCGGTGGCCGCCTGTGCCTGATCGCATGCGCGGCAACTCTTTGGCCGAACACCGGACGAGGATGACGAGCCCATCCCGATGACGGCCCTGCCGCGCTCGGTGGACGCGACGCTGGCGCTTCTGGGGCGCGGCCGGTACGTGGCCGACCGCAGCCTGGCGACCGCGCTCTATCTGGCGCTTTCGTTGAACCGGCCGTTGTTCGTCGAGGGCGAAGCGGGTGTCGGCAAGACCGAGATCGCCAAGGTTCTCGCCGAGACGCTCGACCGTCGACTGTTGCGCCTCCAGTGCTACGAGGGGCTCGACGTGGCATCCGCTGTGTACGAGTGGAGCTATGCGCGGCAAATGGTTGAGATCCGGCTCGCCGAGGTGACCGGCGAAAGGGACCGCACCAGCATCGAAGAGGATCTGTTCAGCGAACGTTTCCTCATCAAGCGTCCTCTGCTCCAGGCGCTCGACCAGCACCTCGAGGGGCCGCCGGTCCTGTTGATCGACGAGATCGACCGGGCGGACGAGCCATTCGAGGCCTATCTGCTCGAGTTCCTGTCGGACTTCCAGATCACGATCCCCGAGATTGGAACCATTGCGGCGCCCGAGCCGCCCGTCGCCATCATTACCTCCAATCGGACGCGCGAGATCCACGACGCGCTCAAACGCCGCTGCTTCTATTACTGGGTCGATTACCCGGATGCCGAGCGTGAGCTCGCGATCCTCAAGGTGAAGGCGCCTGATGCCCCGGCGGCGCTGTCCGCCGAGATCGTCGGCTTCGTTCAGAAACTGCGCAGCGCCGATCTGTTCAAACTTCCGGGTGTGGCGGAAACGATCGATTGGGCGGGCGCGCTGACCCAGCTCGATTGCGTGGCGCTGGATCCCGAGATCGTGAACGACACCTTGGGCGCGCTGTTGAAGTACCAAGACGACGTCGCGAAAATCAGGGGTGCCGAAGCGGGCCGGCTCGTCGAGCTTGTCAAGTCGGAATTGGCGCGCGCCGCGCCGGCGCCATGATCGTCGATTCGCGGGCGGGTCGCAGCGACCGAAGCGACGGAAGTGATGGAAGCAACGGGCGGCTGGCCGACAATATCGTGCACTTTGCCCGAATACTGCGCGCCGCCGGACTGCCGGTCGGGCCGGGAAGGGCGCTGGATGCGGTCCGGGCCGTCGCCGCGGCCGGGGTCTCGAGGCGAGACGACTTCTACTGGGCGTTGCACGCGGTTCTGGTGAACAAGCGCGATCAGCACGAGCTCTTCGACCAGACCTTCGAGGTCTTTTGGAAAAATCCGGACATCTTTGAGCGAACGATGTCGCTCGTCACCCCGCGAGTGAAGGCGGGTGATGAGCGCGAAAAGAACCGTGCGCTGCGTCAGCGCGTGGCCGATGCCTTGAACCGCGACCGGCCCGAACGCGCCTTAGCGCGCGAACGCGAGCCCGACTCGCTGGCGTTCGACGCGGCGTTGACATGGAGCGCCACCGAGGTCCTGGGTGAGAAGGACTTCGAAACCATGACGGCAGACGAATTCGCGGCCGCCGCCGACGCCGTCAGCGCTTTCGGCGCCGAGCTTGCGCGGATACCGACGCGCCGATTCCGGCCGGGTTCGTCGGCTGATCGAGTCGACATGCGCAAGACCATGCGCACTGCGCTGCGCTACGGCGCCGATATCATTTCCTTGGCGAGGCGGCGAAAGCGCACGCGAGTGCCGCCGCTGGTGATCCTCTGCGATGTTTCCGGCTCCATGGAGCGCTACGCGCGCATGCTGCTTCATTTCCTGCACGCGCTTGCCAACGGACACGACCGGGTGCACGCCTTCCTGTTCGGCACCCGCCTCAGCAACATCACGAAGGCGCTTGGCGGAAGGGACGTGGACACCGCTATCGAGAACGTCGCCGCGGCGGTCCGCGACTGGGGCGGGGGCACCCGGATCGGCCATTGCGTCGGCGCCTTCAACAAGTCGTGGTCGAGGCGCGTGCCCACGCAAGACGCCGTCGTGCTGTTCATCAGCGACGGGCTGGACCGCGATGCAGGCGACGGATTGGGGCGCGAGATGGAGCGGCTGCACCTCTCGTGCCGCCGACTGATCTGGCTCAACCCGCTCTTGCGTTACGCGCGGTTCGAACCGAAGGCCTTGGGTGTGCGCGCCATCCTGCCCCATGTCGACGAGTTCCGGCCGGTCCACAACCTGAACATCCTGAAGGAGCTGGGTCGGGCGCTCGGAGGCGCGCGACCGGGCGATCGTCTCGGCGGGTCCCGATGGAAAGGGAAGGCCGCGTGAAGTTCGGCGCCGTGCCGGCGTCCGAGGCCGAAGGCGCGATCCTCGCCCACGGCCTCAAGGCCGAAGACCGCACCTTCAAGAAGGGGCGCGTCCTCGACAGGCGCGACGTCGACGACTTGCTGGCCGCCGGTATCGCCGCGGTCATCGCAGCGCGGCTCGAAGAAGGCGACGTGGGCGAGGACGAGGCCGCGCGCACAATTGCCGAGGCCGTGACGGGAGCGGGTATTTCTGCGGGCCGGCCGTTTACCGGCCGGGTGAATCTATTCGCCCGCGACCACGGTGTGGCGGTCGTCGATGCGGCCGGCGTGCGTAGGCTGAACGCGGTGAACGAGGCGGTCACGCTGGCGACCGCCGCGCCCTTTTCGGTCGCAGCCGCGAAACAGATGGTGGCGACCGTTAAGATCATTCCCTTCGCGGTGGCGGGCGAAGTGCTGGCGCGTTGTGTCGAAAGCGCGCATGCCGAACAAGGGCTCGTGCGAATCGCGCCGTTTGCGCCGCACGCCGTTGGTCTGGTTCAGACGACGCTGCCCGGAACCCGGTTATCGGTTCTCGACAAGACGGCGGCCGTCACCCGCGGCCGGCTCGAGAGCCTCGGCAGCCATCTCGAAGCCGAGGTCCGCTGCCCCCATACGGTCGAGGATTTGTGCGGCGCCCTGGAATCGCTGGCCGAGCGCCGCTGTGCGCCGATGCTGGTGGTGGGCGCATCGGCGATCACCGACCGGCGTGACGTGATTCCCGCCGCGATCGAGCGCGCCGGCGGGCGTGTCGAGCATTTCGGTATGCCGGTCGATCCCGGCAACCTTTTGCTGTTGGGCGCGGACGGCTGCGGGGTCAGCGTGATCGGCCTTCCCGGCTGCGCGCGTTCGCCCAAGCTCAACGGCATCGACTGGGTGCTGCAAAGACTGCTGGCCGGTCTTGAGGTGAGGGGCGAGAATCTGGCGGCGATGGGTGCGGGCGGGCTGCTGAGCGAGATCACCGCGCGCCCGCAACCGCGTGCCGACGACCACGATACCGGGGACCGACGGCAACGTCCGAAAACCCGCGTTGCCGCAATTGTCCTTGCGGCGGGGCGTTCGAGCCGCATGGAAGGCGTCAACAAGATGCTGGCCGCGATCGACGGGAAACCGATGGTGGCCCGCGTGGCGGACGCGGCGCTCGCCTCGAAGGCGCGACCCGTCATCGTCGTGGTGGGCCACGAGGCGGACCAGGTGCGCGCCGCGCTTCAAGAGCGGGATCTCGCCATCGTCCGGAACCCGGACTTCGAATCAGGGTTGAGCACGTCGCTCAGGCGCGGGCTTTCGGCGTTGCCCGACGGCGTTGCCGGCGCGCTCGTGTGCCTGGGCGACATGCCGAGAATCGGCGCAGACGCCATCGACCGATTGGTCGAGGTGTTCGACCCCGAAGGCGGAAGTGCGATCTGCGTTCCGGTGTACAAGGGCAAGCAGGGCAATCCGGTCCTTTGGGCGCGGCGGTTCTTTCCCGAGATCATGGAGATCACGGGCGACGTCGGCGCCCGTCACCTGATCGGCGCCTACGCCGACCAAGTTCGCAAAGTGGAGATGCCGACGGACGACGTGCTGTTCGACGTGGACACGCCGGGCGGGCTGGATGCGGCGTCTTCGAGCGATCCCGGCCGCACATAGAGCGCATGGCGCCTGCGCGATTCCGACCGACCACGATCTGGTCTAATCGCGCGAATAGGGATTGCGGCCCTTGCGAAAAACCAACCGCAGGGGCGTGCCGAAGACCCCGAACGTTTCGCGCAGATCGTTCGCGAGGTATCGCCGATATGATTCCGAAATCCCTTCGGGACGGTTCGCGAACAGGACAATCGTCGGCGGGCGCGCCTTGGCCTGGGTCGCGTAGCGTATCCGCATGCGCCGCCCGGCCGCGAGCGGAAGCTGGTGACGGGCCGTCGCCTCGGCCAGCCATCGGTTGAGCGCGCCCGTCGCGATCCGCGTGTTCCAGGCCTCGTAAACCTTCAGAACGGCGGGCATCAGCTTCTCGATCCCCTTTCCGGTCAGCGCCGACAGCGCAATCCAGGGAATGCCGCGGACTTGCGGCAGCGAGTCCTCGAGTCGCCGGATGATGCCCCGCTGCGCCTCCTTGCGGCCGCGGACCAGATCCCATTTGTTGACGGCGACCACCAACGCGCGGCCTTCGTCGATCACGTTCCGCGCGATCGTGAGGTCCTGTTTCTCGAGGATGGCGAGCCCGTCGACGATCAGAACGACGACCTCGGCGTATTGGATTGCGCGCCCCGTATCCTGAACCGAAAGGCGCTCCAAGCGGTCCGTCACCCGTGGCCGACGCCTCAGACCGGCGGTGTCGATCAATCGAATCCGCAAACCCGAATTCCGCCATTCGGCGGCGATGGCGTCCCTTGTCACGCCGGGTTCGGGTCCGGTGAGCATTCTTTCCTCGCCGAGGAGGCGATTGATCAGGGTCGACTTTCCGACGTTGGGCCGTCCGACGATGGCGAGCTGGAGCGGTTTCGGTGAAATCCCGGGGCCGGCGGCCTCAAGTCGGTCTTCGCCGGCGCCAGAGTGGGCGCCGAAGGAAGGCGCGAGGGCATCGTAAAGATCGCCCATGCCCTCTCCATGCTCGGCCGAAACCGGTATGGGGTCGCCGAAGCCGAGCGCATAAGCCTCGAGAATGCCCGAAAGCCCGGCCTCGCTTTCGCATTTGTTCGCGACCAGGATGACGGGCGTGCCGTGCTCGTGAAGCCAGCTTGCGAAATGATGGTCGGTCGGTGTGATTCCCGCCCGGGCGTCGATGAGGAACAGCGCGACGTCGGCTCCGGCCAGCGCACGTTCGGTTTGCGAAAGCATCCGTGATTCGAGCGTATCCGACGGTGCCTCTTCCATGCCCGCGGTATCGACGACTTGGAATACGAGATCGCCGAGCTTGGCGCGGCCCTCGTGGCGATCGCGAGTCAGTCCTGGGCGCGAATCCACCAGCGCGGTTCGTCGGCCGACCAGCCGGTTGAACAGGGTTGATTTCCCAACGTTGGGGCGACCGACGATGGCGACGGAGTGGGTCATGGTCCGACGATCGGCCTGGGTAGGCGCGGACGGCTCAGCGATAGGAGATGAGCTCGGCGTCGTCGGTGAGGAAGAAAACACTGCGGTCGGCGGCGACCGGCGGCACCGAGACTCCGGTCGGCAAGCGCATCCGACCCAGGATTCGACCTGTGTACGGAGAGACCGCCAGCGCCATGCCGTGCGAGCCCGCGACGATCACGCGGTCGCTGGCAAGAATCGGACCCGACCAGGTGATTGGATCCTGCTTATCCTCTTCATCCTCGAAGCGCCTGAGTGGCGTCACCCAATGGATGCGCCCGTCGTCCCGTGAAAGCGCAATCACCTCGGCGTTGCTGGTAATGGCGTACAGAAAATTGCCGACGATCCAGGGGCTTTCGAGTCCCCCGATCTCGCGTTCCCAGATACGCCGACCGCTGCGCAGGTCGATCGACACCATCATGTCTCCGACGCCCATTGCGAAGACGCGGCCACGGTCGATGATCGGACGTCCGCGGATGTGGGCAAGCGCGGTGACCAGCCGCGCCTGGCGCCGGGACGTCAAGGTGTCGGTCCAGAGCACGCGGCCATTTGCGACGCGAAGCGCCACCAGTTCGCCGGACGTGAAGGGGACCACGACGACCCCGTCGTCAACCGCAGGACTGCCGCCGCCGAGCAGGCTCGCCGTCTCTTCAATTCCGGTGTGGGTCCACAGCGTGCCGCCCTCGGAAGCATCGAGGGCATGGATGACGTTGTCGACGGTAACCACGAACAGCCGACCGCCGCGCTCGGTCGGCGCCGCCCGCATGGGCGATTCCATTGACCGCCGCCAAACGACGGCGCCGTTCGATACGTCGAGCGCTATCACTTGAGCGAAACCGGTCGTGACGTAGGCCAGACCGCCCGCAAGGGTGATCCCGCCGCCGAAATGGCCCTCGTCTTCTTCGTCTTCCGGGGTCAGCTCGGTTTGCCAAAGCCGCTGGCCCGACTTGGCATCGAATGCCGAAATCGCCGATTCGGCGTCCATGGCGACGATCCGGCCCGCAGCGATGACGGGCGAGGAGATCACCCTATTGTCGTCGTCCGCGCCGTCGCCGGCGTCGGCGACCCACGCCTTGCGCAGCACATCGCCGACCGCGATGTGATGCATGGCGTGATTGGCGTAGCCGCCAGGCTGCGGCCAATCCGGATTGGCCAATGGAGCTGGAAGGAGAATCCTGTCGCTCGCCGGGTCGATCTCGGGCGTTAATTCGCGCTCGTGGGCGAGGACCGAAATTCGTTCGCCGGGGAGCGGCGGGGCCTCGCTTTCGCCAAGCCATGTGTCGCAGGCCGTGGTTAGGGCGAAGGCGGCGACGATGAAGGCGAATCGAGCCATGGTTCCGGGACCGAGGCCGATTTCCCGATCAACCGCCGAGAATCGCGAGCATCTCGGCGGCGCGGAGACGGAGCCCCGCCGGTGCCGTCGGATCGCTCTGGAGCGTCGAGAAGATTTCGCGCGCGGCGCTCCGGTCGCCCCGGCGAGCCGCGAGCAACGCGTTGACTTCGCGGGCGGAATGGCGCCAGGGATTGTCTTCGGCGGTGAGAGGCGCAAGGCGTTCGGCGAGTGTCGTCGCGTCGGCCGTGTCGAGACCCGCGAGTGCGCTCATCACGAGGGCAAAGTCCCGGTACTCGCGGTCGACCCCGGAATCGTCGGCGATGATGCCGTAAGCGGCCATGGCCGCCGCCTGATCCCCGGATCGGGCGAGGACCGCCGCCTGTTGGAAGCGGGCCAGCAACGCGTAGCCTGCCGAGGCGTCCGCGGCCATTTCCGAAAACGCGAGCCCCGCCTCGTCGAGCCGCCCGGCTTCGACGCGCGCAAGGGCTTCGGCGAACCGTTCGCCGTCGGCCTCGCGGCTTCGAATATCATAGCTCCGCCAGCCTTGGTAGCCGGCGACACTGATGACGAGCGCAAGCGCAGCGCCGATGACCAAACCGCCGTAACGCTTCCAAAGCTTGGCGTAGCGCTCGTGGCGCAGGTCCTCGTCGATCTCGCGAAGCAGGCTGTCCTGAATGGGGTTCGCCAATGAACGCATCCTCTTTGCGTTACGACCGGCCCCGCAGGCGTCGCGTAAGCATCGAAACCGGGTCGCCGCGAAGATATCGCGGGCGCGATGGGATGGCAAACGTCCCACGCGCCTCGCCGATTAGCGAAATAGCATTGCCGAGTCGCTGGTGGCGAATACAGACGCCTGGTTTCCGCGGGCCGGCCGTCGCATCGGCGCGCCGATGGGTCTATTACAAGAGCACCTCGGTAAACAAAACGTCTTCCACTTTTGCAGGTGCCATGGCGATCGCGGCGCGTTTCAGCAACTCCTCGCGCAAGCGATGCATTCCCGCCGATCCATAAAGCTCCTCGGCCCGAACCTCGCGCAAGTAGGCGAGCATTTGATCGACGATTCGGGGTGTCTGCTTTTCGGCGCGCACCCGGTCGCTTTCCTCGGCCAGCGCAAGCGTCAGTTTGAGGCGGAGGAACGCCGTCCTTTTCGAAATGTCGTTCATGTCGACAAGCAACTCGGGGAGTTCGTAAAAGATGCCCACCGGGGGAGCAAGGACCACTTCTTCCGCGGGAAGCGGTTCTTCCGGTTCCCCTTCGACTTCGTCTTCGACGGTCGTCTCGGTCGCCGAATCAGGGAGAAAAACAAACAACGCCCCGCCGACTCCGAGGAGCAGCAGGACGGCGACGCCGATGATGATGAAGAGCGTTTTCTTTCCGCCCTTCTTGGGTTGCGATTCGCCGTCTTCGCCGTCTTCGCCGTCTTCGCCGTCTTCGGACTCTTCGTCTTCGTCGAGGTCTTCGTCTTCGGCCATGGCTCCAAGCTCCGTCGCTGCCGCGTTATTGGCGCGACCCGCAGGCGCCTTCGCGCTCGCATCCCGGAAACGAGGTGACCCGGTCGTCCGAAATTAAAGCCCTCGATTTCGGGACGGCGCCCGTAAACGCTCCGAAGTTTACCACGCTTCGCGTGCCGGCCGCCGCCGGGAACCGAGAGCCGTGTCCCAATCCCGGTCGTTTGGCCTAGGTGCACGTGGACAGCCACACGCGACGATCGCATGGAACGCGCGACTCAGTGGTCTCGGAAAAGAACCGCCGGAGGACCCGGGCGGGGCGGTACGCGTCACACGGTTTACCAGCCGAACCGAAGGCGCTCGGGACCCCCGACGGATCGAAACGTCAGATCCCCATCCGGCCGGCGTGAGCGGTGCGCCGTTCCATCCGCAACGCCCACGAGCGGTACCCGCCGCCGGTCGCGCAATCGATGGCGGACATTTACCGCTTGGCCTTCGCGCGCTTCGATCGACAAGCCCTGATACCCATGAGAGCACCGTCCGTGCAGGTTTCACCATACGCGCGGGTTCATATTGCGACGAGGCGCGGGCGCGCCCTTTGACGATGATCCGCATTCGCCCTATGGTCTCGCTTCTCGACCGGATAAGCCTTGCGGCACGGACACAATTCATGACCGACAAATACCACCTTATCAGCTCGGTGACTTGACCCTGGGTTCAGCGCGCCGTGATCGTTTTGCGTGCTAAGGACATCGACTTCAAGGTCACCTACATCGATCTCCGCAACAAACCCGATTGGTTCTTGGAGATCTCGCCGCACGGCCAGGTTCCGGTTCTCGTCGTCGACGAGCGGCCCCTGTTTGAATCGAATGCCATCGCCGAGTACTTGGACGAGGCGGCAAAACCGCGCCTGCACCCGGCCGATACGATCAAGCGTGCGCGCAACCGGGCGTGGACCGATTTCGTTCCCACCTTCGCGAGCGGGCTCAGCGGAATCTATTACACCAAGACGCGAGAAGAATCGGCGCAAGCCCTCGAGGCGGCGCCGGCGCGGTTGACCAAGCTCGAAGACGCGATTGCGAACGAGCGCGGCGGCGACGGCCCCTATTTCAACGGCGATCGGTTGTGCCTTGTGGACGCGGCCTACGCGCCCTTCCTGCAACGTTTCGCCCTCATCGAGCGGGTGCTTGGGACCGGTCTCATGAAGGACTTTCCGCTCGTTCAATCCTGGTCGAACGCGCTGCTCGCCAGCGAGATCGTTACCGGCTCGGTCGCTCCGACCTTCGAGGACGAATTCATCGCCGGGCTCAAAAGGCGCGAGTTCTACGTGGCTACGTTGTTCGCGGAGGCTTCGGCTTAGGCGCGGACCCGGCCGTCCGCCCGGGGATTCCGCTCTAGGCACAAGCGGAGGGATTCCCGGTGCTGGGGCCGCTATTGCGTTCGCCGCTCCGAACTCTCGCGTCG
>JASLLV010000053.1 GCA_030746935.1 Rhodospirillales bacterium
GCGCAAGGGCTCGTGGTGCCGGTCGTTCGCGACGCCGACCGGTTGGGCTTCGCCGAGATCGAGACGACCATCGCCGACTTCGGCCGCCGTGCGCGCGAAGGCAAGCTGGCGCTCGAAGAGATGCAGGGCGGCACGTTCACGATCACCAACGGCGGCGTTTACGGCTCGCTCAACTCGACGCCGATCCTGAATGCGCCGCAATCGGGGATCCTCGGCATGCACAGTATCCAGCAGCGCCCCATGGTTATGCCCGACGGTTCGATCCAGGCGCGGCCGATGATGTATCTCGCGCTTTCTTACGATCATCGGGTGGTGGACGGGCGCGAGGCGGTAACCTTCCTGGTCCGCCTCAAGGAATGCATCGAGGACCCCCAGCGGATCATGCTGGACACGTGAGGCGGCGCTTCCAAGCCCGCCCGCCGCCACGAACGCCGGCGCGCCCGCGACGGTCGCCCGAACACTATTCCCGTCCGGCCTAGGAGAACCCCCATGACCGACACGACCTTCGATCTCATCGTCATCGGCGGCGGCCCGGGCGGCTACGTGGCGGCCATTCGCGCGGCGCAGTTGGGCATGGACGTGGCCTGCGTCGATAAGCGCGCCAGCCTCGGCGGCACGTGCTTGAACGTCGGCTGCATTCCCTCAAAGGCGTTGTTGCAATCGTCGCATCACTACGAATCCGCGCGCCACGATCTCGCGGCGCACGGGGTCAAATTGGCGAACGTCGGCCTCGATCTCGGCGCCATGATGAAGCGCAAGGACACCGTCGTCGATGACCTGACCAAGGGGAGCGAATTCCTGCTCAAGAAGAACAAGGTGACCCACGTCGTCGGCACGGCCGTCATCACCGGGGCCGGCCAGGTGACAGTCGCCAAAAGCCCGCGCGCCAAGAAACAGGTCCTGGAAGCCGAAAACCTGCTCATCGCCACCGGCTCCGACGTGGCCGCGCTTCCCGGCGTCGCGATCGACGAGGCGCGCATCGTGAGCTCCACCGGGGCGCTGGCCCTGAAGCGCGTACCCAAGACGCTGGTGGTCGTCGGCGCCGGCTACATCGGCCTCGAGCTTGGCTCGGTCTGGCGGCGTTTGGGCGCGGAGGTCACGGTGATCGAGTTCCTCGACCACATCCTTCCCGGCATGGACCGCGAGGTCGCGCGCCAGATGCAGCGCATCCTCGAGCGCCAGGGGCTATCGTTCCGCCTCGCGAGCAAGGTGGCGAGCGCCAAGGCGACCAGAGGTGGCGTGACCCTCGGCATCGAACCGGCGGGCGGCGGCAAGGCGGAGGCGCTCAAGGCCGACGTGGTGCTCGTTTCTGTCGGGCGGCGGCCCTACACGGCGGGCCTCGGCCTCGAGACCGTGGGCGTCGCGACCGACGAGCGCGGCTTCATAACGGTGGGCTCCGACTTCCAGACCAACGTCGCCGGAATCTTCGCCATCGGCGACGTCATCGGCGGCGCCATGCTGGCCCACAAGGCCGAGGACGAAGGCGTCGCGGTCGCCGAAATCCTCGCCGGCCAGTCCGGCCACGTGAACTACGAGGCGGTTCCGGGCGTCGTCTACACCTGGCCGGAGGCGGCGGCGCTCGGCAAGACCGAAGACGCGCTCAAGGCCGAAGGCGTCGCCTATGTGGCTGGAAAGTTCCCGTTCACCGCGAATGCGCGGGCGCGCTGCAACGCCGATACCGAGGGCTTCGTCAAAATCCTCGCCGACGCCGCCACCGATCGCATCCTGGGCGTCCACATCGTCGGGCCGCACGCCGGCGATCTGATCCAAGAGGCGGTGGTCGCCATGGAGTTCGGCGCCTCGGCCGAGGACCTAGCGCGCAGCTGTCACGGCCATCCCGGGCTCGCCGAATCGGTCAAGGAAGCGGCGCTGGCCGTCGCCGGGCGCGCCATCCACATCTAGACCGGATCGCACTCGGTGGGATTCGCTTAGCCGCGATCCGCCGAATGCGCGAATCTGGTCGTTCGCATTGAAATCGAGCGGATCGCCGATGCGCGACTTCCCTTCGCCCGTCGTTCTGATCGCCGCCATGTGCGTCGGGCTGTTCTTCAGCGTGCTCGGGTTCGCGGCGTTTCCGGCGCTGATGCCCGTCTTCTTCGACGAATGGGGCCTCGACAACACCGAAGCCGGGTGGGTCAACGGGCTCTACTTCCTCGGCTACCTCCTCGCCGTGCCGGCGCTGGTCGGCATCACCGACCGCATCGACACCCGGCGCGTGTTCATCGTCTCGCTTTTGGTGAGCACGGGTGCGGCATTCGGATTCGCGGCGTTCGCGCAAGGGTTTTGGACGGCAAGCGCGTTCCGGGTCCTGGCCGGAGTGGGCCTCGCCGGCACCTTCCTTCCCGGCATGCGCTTACTCGTCGAGCGCCTCGAAGGCCGTACCCAGCTTCGCGCCGTCGCCTATTTCGCGGCCGCTTTCGGAATCGGAGCTTCGGTGTCCTATGTGTTGGCGGGCGAGATCGAGTCCCGGTTCGGCTGGCCGTGGGCCTTCGCCGCGACCGGCCCCGGCCCGCTGGTACAGATCGTGATCGCGCTCGTCTTCGTCAGGGGTGCAGCGCGGCCGCCCGCCGCCGGTTCCCGGCCCGGCATCCCCAACTTCCGCGCGGTGCTCGCGAATCGCCGCGTCATGGGGTACGTGCTTGCCGGCACAGGCCATCTGTGGGAGCTGTTGGCAGTTCGCGCGTGGACCGTCACCTTCCTCGTCTTTGCGCTCGCGCGCTACGGCGATTCGGCGCCGCCGTGGCGGGCCACCACACTCGCCATGATCATCGGATTTTGCGGTGTCGTAGGGATCGTCGCCGGCGGTGAGTTGGGCGTACGGTTTCAGCGCAAGCGGGTGCTCGTGATCATCATGGGATTGTCGGCCGCACTCGCGTCCGTCATCGGCTTCGCCGCCGCGCTTCCGTTCTGGGCGCTGATGGCGTTGTTCATCGTCTACGGGCTGTTGATCAACGCCGATTCGTCGCTCGTCTATGCGGGCACCATGGCCCATGCGCCCGAGCACTTGCGCGGCGCCGCGATGGCGGTCCACGGCACGGTCAGCTTCATCGGCGGATTCGCCGGCCCCCTGATCGCTGGCGTTGTGCTGGACGCCACCGGCGGCGGAGCAACGGTGGCATCGTGGGGCTTCGCCTTCGCCTCGGCCGGTCTCGCCGCGGCGGCGGGGAGCGTTCTGGTCGCGGTGCTCGATTCAGGACCCGACGAGGCGTGAGCGGGCGCGGGGGTGGGCCCTGCGGTGGACCGCCTTCAGGTGTTCGGCGTCGACGGCGGTGTAACGCTGGGTCGTCGACAGCGACGCGTGCCCCAAGAGCTCTTGAATCGTACGCAGATCGCCGCCCCCTTCCAACAGATGCGTGGCGAAGCTGTGACGGAGCGCATGTGGTGTCGCCGTCTCGGGAAGGTGGAGATCCGCGCGCACCTTTCGCATGAGTCTTTGTACGATACCGGGACTGAGACGCCCGCCCCGGACGCCCACGAACAACGGACCGTCGTCGCCGAGCGGCTGCGCACAGGCCGCGAGATAGTCCGCGATGGCATCACGGACCACGGCCAGCACCGGAACGAGCCGTTGCTTTCGGCTCTTACCCGTGATCATCATTGTGGGGCCGGTGGGCGCGTCCCGGCGGTTGAGCGCCAGAGCCTCGCCAAGGCGAAGACCGCAACCGTAGAGCAGGGTCAATAGGGCGACGTCGCGCTTCGCCACCCAGCGAGCGCTCTCTTCTTGGCCCGCCAAATCGAGAACCTCGCGGGCCGCTTCGACGCCAAGGGGCTTGGGCAACGTCGCCGGGACCCGCGGTGCGGCGATCGCGCGAAGAGAGGGGAGGTCCAAGGATTCGGACCGTTCCAGGAAGCGAAAAAACCCGCGCATCGCCGACATGGCCCGCGCGGTCGAAGCGCGCCCGAGCCCGCGCCGGGCGCGGTCCGCCAGGTAGCTTCTCAGATCCGCCGCACGCAGCGCCTCCAGATCCCTCAGGCCGGGCGCAAAGCCCAGGTGATGGGCGAGGAAGCGCAAGAACGCGTCCAGATCACGCGCATAGGCCGCGAGCGTGTGCTGGGACGCGCGCTTCTCATACGCGAGCCAACGCCACCACCCCTCGATCGCCGCAACCACCTGCGGCTCGACCGTAAACGCGATGGCCGGAAAGACCGGAGAATCGTTTGATTCGCGCAACATCTAGCGTTCCCGCGCCCATATCATCATATATCTTGTAGCTTGTGAAAGGACGGGAACGCAAGGCGGCGCACCGTCCGCCCGGCCGGCGAGGGTCAGGCGGGCGAGCCCAAGAATCGTTGCAGGCGGCTTTCGAGGACACGCGCCAGGAACTGGACAAGCTCCGGTCCCTGTCCGGAATGGAACGCATCCTCGGTTCGCGAGCCGAGCGCGAACAGGCCGGCCGGTATCGCGCCGTCGGGACGGATTCGCGCGAGCGCCGCCGAACGCACCAGGCCCGCGGCGGCCCCGAACACGGTGCCGTCGTCGTTCATCTCGCCGAGAAGCTGGGCTCGGTCGCCCGCCCCCATGAGGCGACGGACGCACCCTTTGGGCAGGCGCTGGAATTCGGGTGCGACCAGCGCCGGGATCGGCTTCGGCGGCGGCTCGAAACCCACCGCGACGGCATCCACGTCGAGAAGAAGCGGCAGATGTTCGTGGACCGTGCGCACCAGCTGGTCCAATCCGTCGGCCGCCAGCAGGGCGAGCACCGCGCTGTGGGTCCGGGTCTGGCCCGACAGATTCGTGCGGATGGTGTCGATCAGGTCCATGGCGCAACTGCGCAGGTTGTCGACTTCGCCGCGCAAACGATCGAGGATGTACTGGTTCATGTCGACGATGCCGTCGCCCGTCCATCGCGCCGGCGGGGTCAGGTGTTCGAGGAGTTCGGGATGGTCTTCGAGGAACCCGGGGTGGTGGCGCAGGAATTCCGCGACCTCGGTGATGGAAACCGATTTCCGTTTCGTGCGCGGTTGCGGGCCCGGCCCGGATTCCCCTTGATTTTGGCTCATGTTGCGCCGGCCTCGCGACGACCTCGGGTTCTCGGGACGAGACTATAGAGCATGCGCGTTCGCGGCGCCAAACGCCCGAGCCCGGGAGATACGCGGGACCACCAACGGTTCTCGGCCGGCGCCCGCGTCGCGGTTCTGGTCCCGCTGCCCCTTTCGGCGCCCTACGACTACCGGATTCCCGACGGGATGGTGCTGGCCGAGGGTGATTTCGTCGTCGTTCCCCTGGGCCCGCGCAAGGTTGCGGGCGTCGTCTGGGGAGAAGGCCTTGGGGACATCGCCGCGGGCAAGCTCAAGGACGTTCGCGCCCATATCCCGGTGCCGCCGATGGCCGAATCGCTCGGGCGCTTCGTCACATGGGTGGCGGGCTACACCCTGCAGCCCCTGGGAAGCGTGCTGCGGATGGCGATGAGCGTACCGGCCGCGCTCGCACCGCCCAGGGCGATCGTCGCCTACATGCGCGCAGAAGATGTCGAGGGTGTGCGGATGACGCCGGCGCGGCGCCGCGTCCTCGACGTCGTCGCGGACGGACCGCCGCGTATACCCGCCGAGCTTGCCCGTGAGGCTGGCGTGAGTGCGTCCGTGATCCGCGGTCTCGCCACCGCCGGCGCGTTGGTGGCCCGCGAGCTTCTGCCGCGATCGCCCGCGCCACCGGACTGGCGGCATCCGGGGCCGACGCTCACCGACGACCAGACCGCCGCGGCGGATGATCTGGCGGCGGCTGTGCGTATCAGGCGCTTCGGCGTCACCCTTCTCGACGGCGTTCCCGGCTCGGGAAAAACCGAGGTCTACTTCCACGCGATCACCGAAGCGCTCGCCGGGGGCAGGCAGGCCCTAGTGCTGCTGCCCGAGATCGCGTTGACCGCCCAATGGCTGGCCCGATTCCACGACCGCTTCGGGGCCCCGCCGACCGAGTGGCATTCGGAGCTTACGGGCGCCGAGAGACGCGACGCCTGGCGGTCGATCGCAGACGGCCGCGCCCGGGTGGTGGTGGGGGCGCGTTCGGCCCTTTTCCTTCCTTTCCCCGAGCTCGGCCTGATCGTCGTCGACGAAGAGCATGACGGCGCCTTCAAGCAAGAGGACGGCGTCATCTACAACGCCCGCGACATGGCCGTGGTACGCGCCCGGCTCGAGGGCCTTCCCGTCGTTCTCGTCTCGGCAACGCCGTCGCTCGAGAGTGCAGTCAACGCATGGCAGGGGCGCTATGGCGCCCTCCATCTTCCCGACCGCCACGCCGAAGCCCCGCCGCCCGAAGTGCGGTCCGTCGATATGCGCGCCGACGGCCCCGGCGCCAACACCTGGCTGTCGCACCCGCTGCGCGAAGCGTTGGCGGAGTGTCTGGCCGACGGTGAACAAGCCATGCTGTTTCTCAACCGCCGCGGCTACGCGCCGTTGACGATCTGTCGGACCTGCGGCCATCGCATGGGCTGTCCGAGCTGCTCCGCCTGGCTGGTCGAACATCGCCTGGTGGGCCGGCTCCAATGCCATCACTGCGGATATGCGCTTCCCATTCCGGGGCGCTGCCCGGCGTGCGACGGCGAAGATACGTTGGCCGCCTGCGGACCGGGGATCGAACGCCTCGCCGAAGAAGTGCGGGCGCTGCATCCCGACGCGCGGATCGTGCTCGCGGCCAGCGACACGCTCACCGGGCCGCACGCCGCGGCCGAACTGGTCCAAAGGATCGAGGACCACGAGATCGATCTCATCATCGGGACCCAGATCGTCGCCAAGGGCTACCATTTCCCGATGCTGACCCTTGTCGGGGTCATCGATGCCGATCTCGGGCTGGCGGGCGGTGATTTGCGCGCTGCCGAGCGCAGCTTTCAGATTCTTTATCAAGTCGCGGGCCGGGCCGGCCGTGGGGAGCGCCCCGGAAAGGTCCTGGTACAGACCTACGCGCCCGAACACCCCGTTATGGAGGCCTTGATCGGCGGCGACCGCGACCGCTTCCTGCGGGCCGAGGCGGACAAAAGGCGAGATGCCGGCATGCCGCCTTTCGGACGACTGGCCGCGATCATCCTATCGGGGCGCGACGAGGCCGCCGTGGACGAGGCCGCCTCGCGCCTTCGAAGGGTAGCGCCCGGCGGCGGCGGCATCACGGTACTCGGTCCGGCACCCGCGCCGCTGGCGCTCCTGCGCGGCCGTCACCGCCGGCGGTTCCTGCTCAAGGCGCGGCGCGACGTGGCCGTTCAGGCGCCGGTTCGTGCCTGGCTTTCGCGCGCCCACCTCGCCTCCTCGATCCGGGTGCAGATCGACGTCGATCCGTACGGCTTCCTGTAACGCGCCGGGCGCCCGAGTTCGCGGTTTGCATCGAAGTTTGCAGCGAACGATCGAGACTCGCGACGAACGCACGAAAACCGCTGTTTTCCAGGGGTTACGAGACCCCGGAGGCCGGGTTGCAAGGCCATGGGGAGTGTGCTAGGGAAGACCCGGCTTCGTGACCTGGGAACCGCTTCCGGGTCAAGGGATGAGGCGTTCTCGGGGAGCCCGCGGGCTCCTTCACACTTTTTGGACTCTCGATCGGGAAGAAACCGAGGTGTCACCAGCAACCACTGGCGCCACGGACCTCGCGGGCCGATACGCGACCGCGCTGTTCGAACTGGCCGAGGCCGATGGTGTTCTCGACGGCGTTGCCGACGATCTCGGGCGCCTGGGCGGCATGATCGCCGAGAGCGACGATCTTCGCCGGACGATCCGCTCCCCCGTCACCGCGCGCGCGGACCAGGTTCGGGCGATGACGGCGATCATGGAAAAGGCCGAGATGGGTGATCTTTCGACACGCTTCGTCGCCATGGTCGCGAGCAACCGACGGCTTTTCGCGCTCGCCGCCATGATATCGGCCTACCGCGCCCTCGTCGCCCAGCACCGCGGCGACGTGAGCGCCAGCGTTGTCTCGGCGGTCGCGCTTAGCGACGGCCAGCTCAAGGCGCTGGCGGCGTCCTTGAAGAGTGCGTTGGGTGTCACCGTATCGGTCGACGCCCATGTCGACAGCGAACTTCTCGGGGGGCTCAAGGTCCGGGTCGGCTCGAAGCTGGTGGATGGTTCACTGAGCGGCAAGTTGCAACGGTTGCGTTTCGCCATGAAGGGTGTTGGGTGATGGATATCCGACCTGCGGAAATTTCTGCGATCCTTAAGGAACAAATCGCCAGTTTCGGTGCCGAGGCGGAAATCGCCGAAGTCGGCCAGGTGCTGTCGGTCGGCGACGGGATCGCCCGGATCTACGGGCTCGACACCGTGCAAGCCGGCGAGATGGTCGAGTTTCCAGGCGGCATCATGGGGATGGCGCTCAATCTCGAAATCGACAATGTCGGTGTCGTGATCTTCGGTGACGACCGCACGATCAAGGAAGGCGACACCGTCAAGCGCACCCGTTCGATCGTCGACGTTCCGGTGGGCAAGGGGCTTTTGGGCCGGGTGGTCGACGGCCTCGGCAACCCCATCGACGGCAAGGGCCCCATCGCCGAAGAAGAGCGGCGCCGGGTCGACGTCAAGGCACCCAGCATCATCCCGCGCCGCTCCGTTCACGAGCCGATGCAGACGGGTCTCAAGGCGATCGACAGCCTGATCCCCATCGGCCGCGGCCAGCGAGAGCTCATCATCGGCGACCGCCAGACGGGCAAGACGGCGGTCATCATCGACGCCATCCTCAACCAGAAAAGCATCAACGAGACCGCGAAGGGCGAATCGGAAAAGCTTTACTGCATCTACGTGGCGATTGGACAAAAGCGCTCGTCGGTCGCCCAGATCGTCAAGGCGCTCGAGGAAAACGGGGCGATGGAATACTCCATCGTCGTCGCCGCGACCGCGTCCGAGCCTGCGCCGCTCCAGTTCCTGGCGCCGTATACCGGCTGCACCATGGGCGAATATTTCCGCGACAACGGAATGCACGCGGTGATCTTCTACGATGATCTGTCCAAGCACGCGGTCTCGTACCGGCAAATGTCGCTCCTGTTGCGCCGCCCGCCCGGGCGCGAGGCCTATCCGGGCGACGTCTTCTATCTGCACTCGCGCCTCTTGGAGCGCGCCGCGAAGATGAACAAGGACTACGGCGCCGGGTCCCTGACCGCACTTCCGGTAATCGAGACCCAGGCGAACGACGTGTCCGCATACATCCCCACCAACGTGATCTCGATTACCGACGGCCAGATCTTTCTCGAGACCGACCTGTTCTACCAGGGCATCCGGCCGGCCGTGAACGTCGGCATTTCCGTGAGCCGGGTTGGCTCGGCGGCACAGGTCAAGGCCATGAAGAAGGTGGCCGGATCCATCAAGCTCGAGCTTGCCCAATACCGCGAGATGGCCTCCTTCGCCCAGTTCGCGTCCGATCTGGACGCGACTACCCAACGCCTGCTCGCACGCGGGGCGCGGTTGACCGAGGTGCTGAAGCAAAACCAGTTCACGCCGTACGCGGTGGAGGATCAGGTGGTCGTCGTCTTCGCCGGCGTTCGCGGCTACCTCGACCAAATCGAGGTGACGGATATCACCCGGTTCGAGTCCGCGATGCTGGACGAGCTGCGGTCCAAGGAGTCGGGCATCCTGGAGGCGATCCGGAACGAGAAGGACCTTTCCGACGAAACCGAAGAGAAGCTGAGCGCCTTCCTCGACGGCTTCTCCAAGACGTTCGCCTAGCCCCGCCAGATCACGACGGATCGACGCGCGTATGGCCAATCTCAAGGAACTCAGGGTCCGGATCGGCAGCGTCCGCTCGACGCAGAAGATCACTGCCGCCATGAAGATGGTGGCGGCATCGAAACTCCGGCGCGCCCAAGTGGCGGCCGAGGCCGTCCGGCCTTACGCCGATCGCATGGAGCGCATGCTGAGCCTGCTGGCCGAGGGCCTTCCGGAGCTCAGCGCAGCGCCGCCGTTGCTGGCCGGCACGGGCAAGGACGAGGCGCACCTGCTGGTGCCGGTCAGCGCCGACCGGGGCCTGTGCGGCTCGTTCAACACCAACGTCATTCGCGAGACGCGGCGCCGGGTTTTCGGCCTGCGCGAGATGGGCAAGACGGTGACGCTCTTTTGCATTGGCCGAAAGGGCCGCGAAGCGTTGCGACGGGTCTTCGGTGACGCGGTGGTCGGCGACCGCGAGGGGCTCATGCGCACGGGCGTCGCCTTCGCGGATGCCGGCGCCGTCGCCGACGAGCTGGTGCAGATGTATGAAACCGGCGCATTCGACGTCTGCACGTTCGTCTTCAATCGCTTCGAGTCCGTGATCAGCCAAACGGTAACGGCGCGGACCGTCATTCCGGTGCCCGTCCCCGAGGCGGAGGAGACGCCGGCTGTGGCGCCGGGCGGGCGCGCGCTTCACATCCTCGAGCCCTCGGACGAGGAGATCCTCGCCGAGCTCTTGCCGCGCAATGTCGCGGTCCAGGTATTTCGGGCGCTGCTCGAGAGCTTCGCGTCCGAGCAGGGATCGCGGATGACGGCCATGGACAGTGCGACGCGCAACGCCGGCGAAATGATCGACAGCCTGACGCTGACCTACAACCGGACCCGCCAGGCGCAGATCACGAAGGAGCTGATCGAGATTATTTCCGGCGCCGAGGCGATCTAACGTCCCAAGGAGGTTGAGACCCATGCAGAAAAACGCGATCGGGAGCGTGGCCCAGGTCATGGGCGCCGTGGTCGACGTCCATTTCGAGGGCGATCTGCCTCCCATCCTCAACGCACTGGAGCTCGACAATCAGGGTTCCCGCCTGATCCTCGAAGTGGCGCTGCACCTGGGCGAATCGACGGTGCGGACCATCGCCATGGATTCCACGGAAGGGTTGGTCCGCGGCCAGGAGGTGGCGGACACCGGCGGACCGATCACGGTGCCGGTCGGGCCCGAGACGTTGGGCCGTATCATCAACGTGATCGGCGAGCCCGTGGACGAACGCGGCCCGGTGGAGGTTAGCCAACGCCTTCCCATTCACCGCCCCGCGCCCGAGTTCCTCGACCAGTCCACCGAGGTCGAGATCCTGGTGACCGGGATCAAGGTGATCGACCTGATCCAGCCCTACCCGAAGGGCGGCAAGGTCGGGCTGTTCGGCGGCGCCGGGGTCGGCAAGACCGTCATCATCATGGAACTGATCAACAACGTCGCCAAGGCGCACGGTGGCTACTCGGTGTTCGCCGGCGTCGGCGAGCGCACCCGCGAAGGGAACGACCTCTACCACGAGATGATCGAATCGGGCGTCATCCAGCTGGATGGTCTCGGATCGAAGGCGGCGCTCGTCTACGGACAGATGAACGAGCCGCCCGGCGCCCGCGCGCGGGTCGGACTTTCGGGGCTGACGCTGGCCGAATACTTCCGCGACGAGGAAGGCCAGGACGTGCTGTTCTTCGTCGACAACATCTTCCGCTTCACCCAGGCCGGCTCCGAGGTTTCGGCGCTGTTGGGCCGCATACCGTCCGCGGTCGGCTATCAGCCGACGCTCGCCACCGACATGGGCACGCTTCAAGAACGTATCACGTCGACGAACAAGGGCTCGATCACGTCCGTCCAGGCGATCTTCGTGCCCGCCGACGACCTGACCGACCCGGCGCCGGCGACGTCGTTCGCGCATCTCGACGCGACCACGGTCTTAAGCCGCCAGATCGCCGAGCTCGGTATCTATCCGGCGGTGGATCCCCTCGATTCCACGTCGCGCGTGCTCGACGCGCGCGTTGTCGGAGAGGAGCATTACGATGTCGCCCGCGAGGTCCAGCGGGTTCTCCAGACGTACAAGTCGCTTCAGGACATCATCGCCATTCTCGGCATGGACGAGCTCAGCGAAGAGGACAAGCTGACCGTCGCCCGGGCCCGCAAGATCCAGCGCTTCCTCAGCCAGCCCTTCAACGTGGCCGAGGTGTTTACCGGCACGCCCGGAGTCTTCGTCAGCTTGGAAGACACCATCACGGGCTTCAAGGCCATTTGCGCGGGCACTTATGACCACCTGCCCGAGGCCGCTTTCTACATGGTCGGCACCATCGAGGAAGCGGTGGAAAAGGCGAAGCGCATGGCCGAAGAAGCGGCCTGAACCGAGGCCGAAATCGAACGCGGAAAGGGAATGCGGTGGCGGACAAGGTTCTCGTCGAGTTGGTGACGCCGGTGGAAGTGATCCTGTCGCGCGAGGTCGACATGGTCGTGGTTCCCGGTGGCGACGGCGACTTCGGGATCCTGCCCGGCCACGCGCCGCTTCTTTCGACGCTGCGTCCAGGCGTCGTCAACATCTACGAGGGCGGTGCCGTCACCGACAGTGTGTTCGTCGCCGACGGTTTCGCCGAAGCGACCGAGGCGCGCGTGACCATCCTCGCCGAAGACACGCTGTCGATGTCGGAAGCCACGAATGAGGCGGCGCAAGCGCGGATCGCCGAAGCCCGCCGGCAGATCGACGCGGCCGAGGACGACGGCGGACGCGCGGCCGGCGAACGCGCGCTCGGTACCGCCGAGGCGCTCGCCCAAGTGCTCGAACGCCGGGATCGACGCCCATGACCGGGCGCCTGCGCGCGCGTACTTGAGGAGGGCGAAGAATGAAACTGTACCTGGTTCGCCACGGCGACGCGGTTCCCGAGAGCGAAAATCCGGACCGGCCGCTGAGCGAGAAGGGAAACGCCGACGTTCGCACGATCGCCGCCTTCATCGCCCGAAGCGGCGGGCGGGTCGCGCGCGTCATCCACAGTGGGCGCGCCCGCGCCCACGAGACCGCGGTCCTGTTCGCCGACGTCATCGGCCCCGGGAAAATGGTGGAAGAAGCGGAATCCGGGCTCGGGCCCAACGAGCCGACCGAACTGCTGGCGCGCGTCGCCGACGCCATGGAAGAAGACCTCATGATCGTCGGCCACGATCCGTTCATGACGCGCATGATCTCGCGCCTGGCGGCCGACGACGAGAACGCCGGTATCGTCACGCTCGAGCCGGGCTCGGTGGCGTGCCTCGAGCGTGGCGCCGACGGCGGCACCTGGACCATCAACTGGATCGTAGGACCGACACTGCTGGGCCGCTGATCGGCCGCCACGCCGGCGACCAGGCACGGCCGGGCGGGGATCGAGCGGCCGCACCGTTCAGGCGCGAACCCTTCGCCGTGATTTCTTCTTGCCCTTGCGGGCGCCAAGTCCGGCACGCGCCGCCGAGATCGGGGCCACGCCGGGGGCGTCGAGGCCAAGCTCCATCGCCTCGAGCCTTCGGATCTCGTCGCGAAGGCGCGCTGCTTCCTCGAACTCGAGCTCGGCCGCCGCGGTTCGCATGCGCGCCTCGAGATCGGCAAGATGGCTGCGAAGGTCCTTGCCCACCAAGTGCTTATCGCCGCTGACGCCGGTGTCCACCGAGACGTAATCTTGCTCGTAGACGGTTTCGAGGACGTCGGCGATGTTCTTGCGTACGCTCTCGGGCGTAATACCGCGGGCGGCGTTGTACGCGGACTGCTTCTCGCGCCGCCGGTTGGTCTCGTCGATGGCGAATTGCAAGGAATCGGTCAGCCGATCGGCATAGAGGAGGACACGCCCTTCGACGTTGCGCGCGGCGCGCCCGATGGTCTGGATCAGGCTGGTGCGCGAGCGCAGGAAACCCTCCTTGTCGGCGTCCAGGATCGCCACCAGCGCGCATTCGGGGATGTCGAGCCCCTCGCGGAGTAAATTGATCCCGACCAGGACGTCGAAGGCGCCGAGCCTGAGATCCCGGATGATCTCGATTCTTTCCAGTGTCTCGATATCGGAGTGCAAATAGCGCACCCGGACTCCGGATTCGTGAAGATACTCGGTCAGGTCCTCGGCCATGCGCTTGGTGAGCGTGGTGACCAGGACGCGCTGACCCTTGGCGGCGCAGGCTTTGGCCTCGGCGAGCAGGTCGTCGACCTGGTGCTCCACGGCCCGGACGATGCACAAGGGATCGATCAGCCCCGTCGGGCGAACCACCTGCTCGACGATGACGCCGCCGGTCCGCTCCAACTCCCACGGGCCGGGCGTCGCCGAGACGAACACGGTCTGCGGGCGCATCACCCCCCACTCCTCGAACTTCAAGGGCCGGTTGTCGACGCATGACGGAAGCCTGAAGCCGTATTCCGCGAGCGTCGATTTGCGGTTGAAGTCGCCCCGGAACATGCCGCCGAGCTGGGGAACGGTGACGTGGCTTTCGTCGACGACCAGAAGCGCGTTCTCGGGCAAGTACTCGAACAAGGTCGGCGGCGGTTCGCCGGGCTTGCGCCCGGTGAGATACCGCGAATAATTCTCGATGCCGCTGCAAAAGCCCGTGGTCTCCATCATCTCGAGATCGAATGTGGTGCGCTCCTGAAGCCGCTGCGCCTCGAGCAGCTTCCCTTGTGCCGTGAACTCGTCCAAGCGCAGGGCGAGCTCCTTCTTGATTCCGGGGATCGCCTGGAGCAGCGTCGGGCGCGGAGTGACGTAGTGGCTGTTGGGATAGAGGGTGATGCTCTCGAGAGTGCCGATCCGCTCGCCGGTCAAGGGATCGAACTCCCACATCGCCTCGATCACGTCGCCGAAGAGGCTGATCCGCCAGGCCCGGTCCGCGCAGTGAGACGGGAAGACCTCGACCACGTCGCCCCGCACCCGGAAGGCGCCGCGCACGAAGCTGGCGTCGTTGCGGCGGTACTGAAGCGCGACCAGACGCGCCAGCAAGTCCGCGCGCTCGATCGCCTCCCCGGTCCTGAGCGAGATCACCATCTGCGCATAGGTCTCGACCGCGCCGATGCCGTAAATGCAGCTGACCGAAGCGACGATCACCACGTCGGAGCGCTCCAAGAGCGCCCGGGTCGCGGAATGGCGCATGCGGTCGATCTGCTCGTTCACCGAGGCGTCCTTCTCGATGTAGGTGTCGGTGCGCGGCACGTAGGCCTCGGGCTGGTAGTAGTCGTAATAGGAGACGAAATACTCGACCGCGTTATCGGGAAAGAAGGTCTTCATCTCGCCGTAGAGCTGGGCGGCGAGGGTCTTGTTGGGCGCCAGCACCAGGGTCGGGCGCTGGATGCGCTCGATCACGTGGGCAATGGTGAAGGTCTTGCCGGACCCGGTGACGCCCAAGAGCACCTGGTCGCCCTCGCCGTCCCGGATGCCGGCCTCGAGCTCGGTAATGGCTTCGGGCTGGTCGCCGGCGGGCTGGAACTCGGACGTGAGCTTGAAGCGCTCGCCCGAATCCACCGGCGGGCGCTTTTCAGGCACGAACAGAAGGGATGCATGCGTCATCGTCGGGCCAGTGTGCCGCAAGGATGGGACGATGGCCAGAGCTTGGAAGCCCCCTTTTCGCGCGTTGCGCCGGTCGCACCGTCGGCATAGGGTTGGCACGGATCGCACAGGCGCGCGCGCTTTGCGCGAACGTCAACCGGAGGGTATTTCCGCCATGTCCCTAACTGCCGCCCGCCTCAACCGCATCAAGCCGAGCCCCACCATCGCCCTCACCCAAAAGGCGCGCGATCTCACGGCCGAGGGTCGGGACGTGATCGCGCTTGGCGCCGGCGAGCCGGACTTCGACACGCCGGCCCACATTCGCGAGGCCGCCAAGGCCGCGATGGACCGGGGCGAGACCCGCTACACGCCGGTCAACGGCACGCCCGAGCTGCGCGACGCGATCGCACGCAAGTTCGCGCGCGAGAACGAGATCACGTATTCGCGCGACCAGATCACGGTGGGCTGCGGGGGCAAAAGCGTCATCTACAACGCCCTGATGGCAACGGTCGAACCGGGTGACGAGGTGATCATCCCGGCGCCCTACTGGGTGTCGTATCCGGACATCACCGTCCTCGCCGAAGGCAAGCCCGTGATCGTCGAGTGTAAGGCCGAGGACGGGTTCAAGCTGAAGGCGGACGCACTCGAGGCGGCGATCGGGCCGCGAACCAAGTGGTTGATCCTGAACTCGCCCTCGAACCCGACCGGGGCCGGCTACAGCCGCGACGAGATGAAGGCGATCACCGACGTGCTCGTGCGCCACGACCACGTGTGGGTGATGAGCGACGACATATACGAACACATCGCCTACGACGACTTCATCTTCGTAACCCCGGCCCAGGTCGAGCCCCGCCTGCATGACCGCACGCTCACCATCAACGGCGTCTCCAAGGCCTATTGCATGACCGGCTGGCGCTTGGGTTACGGGGGCGGGCCGGCCGCGCTGATCGGCGCCATCAACAAGATTCAGGGGCAGAGCTTCACCCACACCAGCTCCATCACCCAGGCCGCGACCATCGCCGCCCTCGACGGGCCGCTCGACTTCCTCGAGCACAACAACGCCGTCTTCAAAGAGCGCCGCGACCTCGTGGTCTCGATGCTCAACCAGGCCGACGGGCTTCGCTGCGCCCGCCCCGAAGGCGCGTTCTACGTCTTTCCTTCGTGCGCGGGCGTCATCGGCCGCTCGACACCCGAGGGAAAGAAAATCGAGACCGACGAGGACCTGGTGACGTATCTGCTCGAGGCCGAGGGCGTCGCCGCGGTCCAGGGCGCCGCCTTTGGGTTGTCGCCCTATTTCCGCATTTCCTACGCGACGGCGACCGAGACCCTCGAAGAGGCTTGCCGGCGGATCCAGCGGGCCTTGGGGGCGCTGAACTAGGCTCAGGACTCATTGATTGAGATAGAAGATGACGAAAGCGGCGATGCATATGGCTGAGAAGAAAGTGTGGG
>JASLLV010000054.1 GCA_030746935.1 Rhodospirillales bacterium
CTTTCTTGCCCATACCGCCAGATTCGCATCAAATCCGCCTGTTGGGAATCCTTTGTTTCGAGCGGAACACTAGCTTCTCGCGCCCGCCCCGCCTTTGTCACCACCGGCCACTTCCTTTTCGCGGGACGCGATATTCAGCACGGCCGCGAAGATCATGACGCCGCCCGTCCAGGTCCAGACGTCGGGCACCTCGGCGAAGATGAAGTATCCGACCAGGGCCGCCCAAATCAGGCGCGAGAAGTCCACCGGCAGAACGGCGGTGGCGTCCGCCTCCTTGAAGGCCTGGGCCATGAAGAACTGGGCGGTCGAATGCATCGCGCCGATGCCTGCAAGCCAGGCGAGCTCTTCGAGGCTCGGCGTCCGCCAAAAGGGAATTGCCGCCAGCAACGCGAACGGCATGACGATGATCGCGACGTAGAGCGTGATGGTCAGGCTGGATTCGGTCCTCGACAGGACCTTGACCATGATCATCGCCGAGCCCCAGCAAAGAGAGGCGAAAACCACGATCAGCGAGCCCGCGTCCACCGCGATCAAGCCGGGCCGAATGATGACCAGCGCGCCCGCGAAGCCGAGCACGAGGGCGGCGGCGCGGCGCATCCGC
This sequence comes from Rhodospirillales bacterium, assembly GCA_030746935.1. Classification (GTDB taxonomy): domain Bacteria; phylum Pseudomonadota; class Alphaproteobacteria; order Rhodospirillales; family JASLLV01; genus JASLLV01. Next base: position 602 of record JASLLV010000054.1, read on the forward strand.
AGGGCTTCGCCGAGAACGAGGATCGCCAGCGCGCTCGCGAACAAGGGCCCGGTGAAGTTGAGCGCCGTCAGCTTGGCGAGCGGTACCAGGCTGAGCCCGAGCATGAAGCTCAGTCCCCCGAACACGTTGAAGCCGCCGCGTAGCAAATGGAGCCGCAGCCGGTTCGTCCTGAGCGGCGCGAGGCCGTAGCGCAGGAAGACCGGCGTTAGAGCGAGAAGCCCGAACACCGAGCGAAAGAAGCCGATTTCGAAAGGATGGAGGTCGGCGGAAAGGTGCTTGACGCCGGCGCTCATCAAGGTGCTGGCGAGCGCCGAGACCGCGAAGAACGCGACCCCGCGCACGGTTCCGGTTGCGATGCCCCGTCCCTTCGCCGGGTTCGGCGTGCCTGGCACGCGATTTCAGCCGGCGGCGGCCGCGCGGGCGAACCGCTCTACCGAATAGGGCTGGATGTCGAACGAGGGTTCCCGGCCCGCCATCACCTCTGCGAGCAGCCGGGCCGAGACCGGTCCACCCGTGTAACCGGTCCCGGTCACGGCGTTGAAAAAATTGGGAACGCCCGGAACCGGGCCAAGAATCGGCAGGTTGTCGCCGACGATGTTGCGACCCGCCCAGCACCGGATGAGCCGAAGTCGGGCGACGTCGGGGATCACGCTCTGGGCGATGCCCAGGTTGCGCTCCATGCTTTCGCGCCCCACGTCGATGTGCCCGAGCGCCGATTCGCCCCGCGCCGGCCAGCCGCCGCCGATGAGCAAGTTGCCGTTGGTCGCCTGCTTCGCCGTCAGGCGCGCGCCCGCGTGTTGGACCAGGTGGGTGAGGAACGGCGCCGCCGGCTCGGTCACGTTCATGTGCAGGATCGCTCCCTCCACGGGAATCGAGAAACCCGCCATTTGGGCAATCGCGCCGGACCAGGGACCGGCTGCATTGACGACGCGAGAACAACGGATCCGCGTACGGCTGGTGGCAGCGATGTAGGTCCCCGACGCTCGCTCGAGCGCCAGAAGCTCGGTACCGCGCCAAAGGCGTGCGCCGGCGCGCACCGCCGCCCGCCACAGCGCCGGCGTCGCCAGTGTCGGATTGATCCTGCCTTCCAACGGGCAGTATTCGGCGCCGATGACGTGTTCGGAGAGATAGGGTGCGAGCGTGAATAGCGCGGATCCGGTGACGAGTTCGACCGTCGCCCCGTATCGGCGCTCGCGCACCATCTTCATCTCCAGGAAGCGCAATTGCGCCTCCGTAACCGCGGCCATTAGGCCGCCCGTGACCGCGAGCTCGATGTCGTCGTCGAGTTCGTCGGCCAGTTCCCGCCAATTCCGGACCGCTTCCAGGCGCAATGGCGTTGTCTGGGCGCGGGCCTCGATCATCGCCTCGCTCTCTTCTTGGAACAGCGAAGACGGAAGCTGAACGTGCAGGCTTCCCGCGTTGGTGCCCGAGGCTTCTGTGTTGAGATCGCCGCGCTCGACCAACAACACGTCCGTACCCTCGCGCGCGAGGTAATAGGCCGTAGCGCACCCCATGATGCCGCCGCCGACCACCAAGACGTCCGTTTCGGTGTCCACGCGCTTTCCGGTTCTCAAATGTCCGATGGACGAACCCGCAAGGAATAGCGTACGCGCCCGAGCTCAATCCCCGGGAACGCACGCAACGGTCGGATTTTGCCCGCGGTTGGGGGCGCGCGCAAGAAGGGCCGTCCCGGCCTCAGCCCCGCGTGGCCGCGATCAGGAACTCCGTGTTCCCCTTCGGCCCCTTGATGGGGCTTTCGACCACGCCGAGGACCCGCCAGCCGGGACGGGTCGCGAGCCACGATTGGATCCTTTCGCACGCGCCGGCGTGCAGCGCCGGATCGCGCACGACGCCGCCCTTTCCGACGTTTGCGCGGCCCACCTCGAACTGGGGCTTGATCAGGGCGATCAATGCGGCTTCGGGGGCTGAAAGCGCCATCGGTGCCGGCAGCACCGTCTCGAGGCCGATGAAGCTCGCGTCGCAAGTGATGAATCCGACCGCCTCGGGAACCTCGGCGCGCGTAAGGAAGCGCGCGTTGACGCCTTCGAGAACGACCACGCGGCTGTCCTGGCGCAAGCGCCAGTCGAGCTGGGCGCGGCCCACGTCCACCGCGTAAACCTTGGTCGCGCCGTGCGCGATCAGCACGTCGGTAAACCCGCCGGTCGAGGCGCCCACGTCCAGCGCGATTCGGCCCGCGGGGCTGAGAGCGAAGTGTTCGAGCGCGTGCGCGAGCTTGAGACCGCCGCGCGACGCCCACGGATACTCCTTGGTCCTGACCGTGATTTCGGCGTCCGCGGCCAACTGGCTTCCAGGCTTTGCGGCGCGCGCTCCGGCCACAAAGACGACGCCCGCCATCACGAGCGCCCGGGCACGCGAGGGGTTGTCGGCGAGGCCGCGCTCGACCAGTAACTGATCGAGCCGTCGCTTGGCGCTCATGGGGCCGGATTCGGTCGGGACCGCGATGGCCGATCTTCAGGCATCGAAAAGGAGCCGGTCGAGGCCCCGGACAACGCCTTTCAGATGCGGCGCCTTGCGCGCCGCCAAGAGCGTTCCCGCAACGTACGGCTGGGCGCTTTCGCCGCCGTCGTGACGGATAGTCAGCCGTTCGCCGGCGAGCCCGAAAATAGCCTCGACCGCGAGGACATAGCCGGGAAGACGTACCGAATGAACGTGCACGCCCGCGATCTCGGCTCCGCGCGTCTCCTTGGGGCCCCTGAGGGCGTCGAGCGCGACGCCGGAACGCGGCTTTCGCACCGAGCCCAGCCGCTCGGCGAGTTCGCGCGCGGTGCCGCTGGGAACGTCCGGCTTCTCCGCCCGGGCGTAGTCGAGCACCTCCCATTGCGGCACGTGGGCCGCGGCGATGGTGGCGAAGTGCTGCAGAAGCGAGGCCGTCAACGTGAAATTGCCGGACCCCACAACGCCGACGCCTCTCTCGCGGGCTTGAGTATCGATCTCGTCGTAGTCGGCCGCAGTCAGCCCCGACGTTCCCACCACGACGCTGACGCCGCGTTCGATGGCCGCGAGCACGTGTTCCTTGATCGACGCGGGCGCGGTGTAGTCGATCAGCACATCGGCGGGCGCGGCGAGCGCGTCGGCAACGCTCGGCGATATCACGAGGCCGAGGTCCTCGCGGCCGAGCGCGGCCCCGAGATCACGGCCCGCGCTTTCGCGCGCTACCGCACCCGTGAGCGTCAGATCATCGGCGTCGAGGATGGCGGGAACGAGAGCTCGGCCCACCCATCCGGTGGCGCCGGCGACGCACAACCGTACGGTCATCGTCGTCCCCCAACCGCGCCCCGGAAGCGGTGCCCCCCGCCTCAGGCGCTCTTCGAATCGCGGGCCTCGTCGGTGCGCCCGAGCGCCGCGAGCGCGGTGACGACGATGTTGGGCGCGGTCAGGCCGGCGCGTTCGTACTGAACCTCTGACTTGTCGTGATCGAAGAAGAAGTCGGGGAAGAACATGGGCCGGACCTTGAGGCCGTCGTCGAGAAGCCCCTGGATCGCGAGGAAGTTGAGCACGTGGCTCGCGAACCCGCCGATCGCGCCATCTTCGAGCGTGATCAGGACTTCGTGCTCAGCGGCGAGCGTCCGAATCAAAGCTTCGTCGAGCGGCTTGGCGAAACGGGCGTCGGCGACACTCGTCGACAGTCCGTGCCCGTCGAGCGAATCGGCGGCCGCCAAGGCTTCGTGCAGGCGCGCGCCGAACGAAAGGATGGCGACCCGCGTTCCCTCGCGCAACATCCGTCCCCTACCGATCTCGAGCGGCGTTCCGCGATCCGGCATCTCGAGCCCGGTGGCCTCTCTGCGCGGATAACGAAATGCCGACGGCCGGTCGTCGATGGTCGCCGCGGTTGCCACCATGTGCATCAGCTCCACCTCGTCCGCCGCCGCCATGACGACGAATCCGGGAAGCGTGGCAAGATAGGTGACGTCGTACGAGCCCATGTGGGTCGCCCCGTCGGCGCCCACCATGCCGGCGCGGTCGATCGCGAACCGGACGGGCAGCTCCTGAATCGCGACATCGTGGACAACCTGGTCGTAGGCGCGCTGCAGAAACGTCGAGTAGATGGCCGCGAATGGCTTGTAGCCCTGGGTAGCCAAGCCGGCGGCAAAGGTCACGCCGTGCTGTTCGGCGATGCCGACGTCGAAGCAGCGCTCGGGGAAGCGATCGGCGAACTTGTTGAGCCCGGTGCCGTCGGGCATCGCCGCCGTCAGGGCGACGATCTTGTCGTCGTGTTCGGCTTCCGCGATCAGCCCCTTGGCGAACACCGCGGTGTAGGCCGGCGCCCGCGCTTCGGGCTTGAACTGCTTACCGTTTACCACGTCGAACTTGGCGACCGCGTGGAACTTGTCCGCCGATTCCTCGGCCGGCGGATAGCCGTGGCCCTTGTGGGTCACCACGTGCAGCAGGATGGGGCCGGTCTCGCGGTCCTCGCGGATGTTCTTGAGCACGGGCACCAGATGGTCGAGGTTGTGGCCGTCCATAGGCCCCACGTAATAGAAGCCCAATTCCTCGAACAGCGTGCCCCCTGTCACCATCCCGCGCGCGTATTCCTCGGCGCGCTTCGCCGCTTGCTCGAGCGGCCGGGGAAACCTTTTCGCCACTTCGCGCGCGAAGTGGCGGAGCGAGCGGTAAGGGCGCGACGAGATCAGACGCGAGAGATAGGCGCTCATGGCGCCGACCGCGGGCGCGATGGACATGTCGTTGTCGTTGAGGATCACGAGTAGGCGCGAATCCATCGAGCCCGCGTTGTTCATCGCCTCGTAGGCCATTCCGGCGCTCATGGCGCCGTCGCCGATCACCGCGATCACTTGGTGATCGCCGCCGTCGAAATCGCGGGCGACGGCCATTCCAAGTGCGGCCGAGATGGACGTCGAGCTGTGGGCGGTGCCGAAGGGGTCGTAGACGCTTTCCGATCGCTTCGTGAACCCCGACAGGCCGCCACCCTGACGAAGCGTCAGGATGCGGTCGCGACGCCCGGTCAGGATCTTGTGCGGATACGCCTGGTGGCCGACGTCCCAGACCAACAAATCTTGGGGCGTCTTGAAGACGTGGTGCAACGCGACGGTCAGCTCCACGACGCCGAGGCTGGCGCCCAAATGGCCACTCGTCGTCGAAACCACCCGGACAGTTTCCGCCCGCAGCTCGTCCGAAAGCTGGCGCAGCTGCTTGATCGAAAAGTCACGCGTGTCCACGGGAAAGTTCACCCTGTCCAGCAGGGGCGTCAAAGACTTCTTTGGCAACGCTCGTCGTCTCCCTTCCCCGGCGGCGGATTTGCCGTTTTTGGTTCCCGCCTGATCCACCTCAAGCGCGTCGTTCGATGGTGAACCGCGCGAGGTGGCGCAAAGGTTCGGCTTTTTCGCCGAATATTTCAAGGTGTTGTATCGCCTGGTCGACGAGGAGGCGCGCCTGCGCGCGGGCGCGCTCCAACCCCATCAGCGACACGAAGGTGGCCTTGCCCGCCGCATCGTCCTTGCGCGTCTTCTTGCCCATCTCGGATTCGTCGCCCTCGGCGTCGAGAAGATCGTCGGCGATCTGGAAGGCGAGACCGAGGTCATGGGCGTAAGCGTGGAGCGCGAGGCGGATCGGCTTCGGCGCCTTACCCATGATCGCTCCGGCCTCGCACGAAAACCCGATCAACATTCCGGTCTTGAGCCTTTGCAGCCGCGTAACCTCAGGCATGTCGAGCGTATGGCGCTCGGCGACGAGGTCCAGCATCTGGCCGCCGGCCATTCCCTCGGCGCCGGAGGCGCGCGCCAGCTCGAAGACGAGCTCGGAACGCACCGCCGGATCGGAGTGGGTTTCGCTGTCGGCCAGGATCTCGAACGCCTTGGTCAACAACGCGTCGCCGGCGAGGATCGCGGTCGCCTCGTCGAAGGCGACGTGGCACGTCGGCCGGCCGCGCCTGAGTTCATCGTCGTCCATGGCAGGCAAGTCGTCGTGGACCAACGAGTAGCAGTGGACCAACTCGACCGCCGCGCCGACCCGAAGGGCGCAACTTTCGGCGACGTTGAACAGTTGCGCTCCGGCAAGGACGAGGGAGGGACGGATGCGCTTTCCGCCGGCCAAAGTCGCGTAGCGCATGGCTTCGAGGAGCCGCGCCTCGGGAAGGTCCTCGAGGGGCAAGAGGCGTTCGAGCAATTCGTTGACGGCCTGGGCGGACTCGGCCAGCGATTCCTCGAAAACGGGCACCGCCGCGTCCCTCAGTCCACGTCCAGCGGCTCGACGTCGGTAGCGCCGTCCGGCCCGAGCACGATCTTTTCGACCCGGGCCTGCGCTTCCTGCAATTTGGCCTCGCAGTGGCGCTTGAGAAGTGAACCGCGCTCGTAAGCTTTGATCGCGTCGTCGAGCTTGCCCTTTCCCTCTTCGAGCCGGCGGACGATCTTCTCGAGTTCCGACAACGCGTCCTCGAAACTCAGTTTCTCGATTTCGGGGGGAATCCGGACCTGGGCCATGGACTTTCCTGGGCTGGCGGCGCGAGTGTATCAGGTGGAACCGGCACTGTCATAGCACCGCTACGGAGCAAACGCGGGCGTCTGGGTTCGGAACGGCGCGCCGTTCTCAGCGTTCGACGAGCGCACGCACGTGAACCGTCACGCATTCGGCGAGTGCGTCCAAGTCGTAACCGCCTTCCAGGGACGCCACGCAGCGTCCTTCGGCGCTCACCCCGGCGGCGTCGAGCACCGCCTTCGTGACCCATTCGAAATCGTCCGTCTCGACGCGAAGCTGGGCCAGGGGGTCGCGAACATGGGCGTCGAAGCCAGCGGAGATGATGACGAGCTCGGGCGCAAATGCGGCCAGCGCCGGAAGAATGCGCGTCTCATAGGCGTTTCGAAACGCCTCGCTTCCCACCCCCGGCGCAAGCTCCACATTAACGACGTTGTCGACGCCCCGCTCGCCTTCGCTGCCGGTTCCCGGATAGAAGGGCGACTGGTGGCTGGAAGCGTAGAACAATCCCGGATCGCGCTCGAAGGAGTGTTGCGTGCCGTTCCCATGGTGGACGTCGAAATCGATCACCGCGACCCGTGCCAAACCGTGAACCGCGCGGGCGTGCTCGGCGCCGACGGCGACATTGTTGAACAGGCAAAAACCAATGGCGCGCGAGGCTTCGGCGTGGTGGCCGGGCGGGCGCACGGCGCAAAACGCGTTCTTCGCCTCCCCCGCCGCCACCGCGTCGACCGCCGCGCAGACCGCGCCCGCAGCACGCAGCGCGGCTTCGCCCGACGCCGAAGACACGGCGGTATCGGGATCGAGATGGACCTGGCCGCGTTCGGGCACCGAGGCGAAGACGGCGTCGACGTAGGCCGGCGCGTGAACCCGTTCGATCTGGGCGCGCTCGGCGCGCGGCGCCTCGTGCCGCGACAGCCCCCGGAATTCCTCGGCCTCGAGCGCCGCGAGGACGGCCTGCAAGCGCTCGGGCCGTTCCGGGTGAAAGGGCCCCGGATCGTGCGCGAGGCATATGGGATGGGTGAACAGCAAAGTCGCCATGGTCGGGCCGGGGCGGAATCCACGATACGAAACGAGGACGCCATTCTCGGCTAATCTTCCGGGCGGCGCCACAAAGCGTGCGCGGAGGCGAGAATTAAGCGATTCGGCGAAAACCTTGCGAGAACGAGGCCATTGCGGAAGAATCGGACGACGTGCCCCTTTCGGCGCCACTGGCGGAGACCTCCATGAAGTACGATGTCCTCGTAATCGGGGCCGGCATCGCCGGCGCCTCGCTCGCATACGAGCTCGTTGCGGGAGCCGGCTCTTCGCGTCCCCGCGTCGCGCTGCTCGAGGCCGAGGACACGCCCGGCTATCACAGCACCGGCCGCTCGGTCGCCCTTTATTCCGAATGTTATGGCCATCGGGTCGTGCGGACGCTGAGCAAGGCCAGCCGCTCGTTCTTCGACTCGCCTCCGGCCGGGTTCGCCGACCATCCGCTGATGACGCCGCGCGGCGTCTTGTTCCTCGCGCGCGAGGACCAGAAAGCCGTGGCCGAGCGCCTTTACGAAGACACCCACGCGCTCGCCCGTCGCCTCGAACTCGTCGACGGCCCCCGGGCACGCGAGCTCAACCCGGTATTGGATCCGGCGTACGTGCATTGCTGCGTCCACGAACCGGACGCGATGGACCTCGACGTCAACGCCGTCCACCAAGGGTATCTGCGCGGTGCTCAGGCGGGCGGCGCCGCGCTGATCACCGGCGCCCGCGTTCAAGCCCTGGAACGGACCGGGACCGAATGGCGGGTGGAGACTTCGGCCGGGACCTATTCCGCCGAACGGGTAGTCAACGCGGCCGGCGCCTGGGCCGACGAAGTGGCGGAACGCGCGAGTGCGCGCCCGCTCGGGCTCGTGGCGCTCAGGCGCACGGTCATCGCCTTCGACCCCCCGGCAGGCTCCGCGAGCGATGCTTGGCCCATGACCATCGACTCAGAAGAACAGTTCTACATCAAGCCCGAAACGGGGCGCCTTCTCGGCTCACCCGCGGATCAGACGCCGGTGCCGCCTTCGGACGTCCAGCCCGATGAGCTCGACGTGGCGCACGCCGTCGACCGGATCGAACGCGCGACCACTTTGCGGGTGCGGGCCCTGAGCCACAAATGGGCGGGACTTCGGAGTTTCTTCGCCGACAAGTTGCCCGCGGTCGGCCCCGATTCAGACGCCGAGGGGTTCTTTTGGCTGGCCGGTCAGGGCGGCTACGGGATCATGACGGCGCCGGCCATGGCACGGCTGGCGGCGGCCCACGTCTCGGGCCGGACCATACCGGCGGAGCTTACGGATCTGGGCTTCGAGGCGGCCACTCTTATGCCCGCGCGCCTGGCGCCGGACCAGAAGCGCGCTTGAGCGCGATCAGGGGCGTTTCCTGAGCACGATGGCGAACACGTCCGCGTCCTCGCGGCAATCGAGAAGCTCGTGCCCGGTGGTCTCGCAATAGGCGCGGAAATCGGCCGGCGCCGCGGGATCGGTAACGGCGATCTCGAGCAGGTCGCCGGGCGCGAGCGCCTTGATCGCCTTGTTGGCCCGAAGCACGGGCAACGGACAGACGAGACCCTTGAGATCGAGCGCAATCGACGCCACGGGCGGCTCCTGCAAGCGAAACACCGGCGTTCTTCGCCGGAACGCCCAGCATCGCTTCAAATCAGGCGACGGGCAAGGCGCGTCCTCGCATCGCTCGCACCCGCGGCGTCGGCAGACGAACACCGATTTTTGACTGGCTCGAACAAATGGGTGTGGTTAGAGTTTTCGCGACCGAAGGCGCGAGTCATCGCTTGGCCGAAGAAAGGCCATTAGGGGATGGACACGGATCGTTTGAGGGCGAACGCCGCCGAAGCGAGCAACTTGCTCAAGGCGATGAGCAACCGGCACCGATTGACGGTGTTGTGCCATCTGGTGCACGGCGAAAAACGCGTGGGCGAGCTCGAGGAGATCACGGGTCTCGGCCAGTCGGCGCTGTCTCAACACTTGGCGCGGCTGCGCCGGGACGATCTCGTCAAGACGCGGCGCGCGGCCCAAACCATTTACTACTCGCTGAACGGCGGCCACGCGAGTGCGGTCATCGACACGCTCTACCGAATCTACTGTTCGCCGCAAGGCGGCAAAGTCGCCGGCGACTTCTGGGACCGGCCGGCCAGCACCTGATCGTCCAATCGACCCATCACCGACCGGACCGAAACGACAACCGGAATCATCATGATCTTCCGCCAGATTTTCGAACCCGTTTCTTGCACCTATACCTATCTGCTCGGCAGCCGCCGCGGCGGCGAGGCGCTGATCATCGACTCTGTCCTCGGTTCGATCGACCACTATCTTCGGTTGCTGAAGGAACTGGAGCTTAAGCTCGTAAAGGCCGTGGACACCCACGTCCACGCCGACCACATCACCGGGCTCGGGGCCCTTCGGGACCGGACCCGCTGCATCACCGTGATGGGGCGCAAGAGCCAAGTCGATGTCGTTTCCATGCGCGTCGACGAGGGCGACAGGATCGAGATCGAATCCATCGCCCTCGATGTCATCTACACGCCGGGGCACACGGACGATTCATACAGTTTCTTCGCCGGCGATCGCGTGTTTACCGGCGACACGCTGTTTATCCGGGGCACCGGCCGCACCGATTTCCAGCACGGCGACCCGCACGACGCTTACGATTCGCTGTTCAACAAGCTGCTCAAGCTTCCCGACGAAACGCTGGTCTATCCCGGGCACGACTACAAAGGCGACACGGTCAGTACCATCGGCGAGGAACGGGCGTTCAACCCCCGACTTCAGGTCGCCTCGGCCGACGAGTACGCCGAGATCATGAACAACCTCAACCTTCCCAACCCCAAGCAGATGGACGTCGCGGTCCCGGCGAACCTGGTCGTCGGTTACGCGCCCGACGAGGCGGCGGTCAAGGAGCGCACGTTGACGGCGGCGGATGCTATGGACACGCTTGGGCGAGCGGACGTGATCTTCGTCGACCTTCGCGAGGGCGGCGAACGGATGCGCGACGGCGTCATCCCGGGCGCGGTGCAGGTGCCCTATACCGAACTGGACGAGCACCTCAAGCCGGGAAACCTTCTACGCGCCCTCGCCGCCGACACCGCCAAGAGCCTGCTGCTCTATTGCGCTTTCGGCGAGCGTTCGGCCCTGGCGATGCAGGCGATGTTGGAGGCCGGGATCGAAAATGTCCGCCACCTCGGCGGCGGCGTCGACGCCTGGGTGAAGCTTGGCGGCGCCGTCGAGCGTCCGCGTTCAGGATCTGAGACGAATTGATCCGCGGTCTTATGCCGCGATCGCTATCTCAATGCGCCGCGGCCGGAATGTCGCCGTGTTGAGACAGGATCCAGCGTAGCTCTTCTTTGATCAGCTGCACGTGATGTGTGGGTTTGGCGTCGAGGACCGCGGCGATGATGGTCATGCGCACGGGCTTCGGCATGCGCTCGAAGTTCTCGAGCAGCAAGAACTTGATGCTCGGGCGGATCGATTCCGACAGCAATAGGCTGACGACAAGCTTCTTGCGAATATCGTTCCTGAGGTTGCCCGCTTCCGTCAGGTGAAAGAACTCTCCGACGAAGTGGCGCGGAGTGATCGTGCCGTCGAGCAAGCAGTTCAGGTTTTCGCGCAAGGCAACGGTATACCGCTTGCGGGTCTCGACGATGACTTTCGACGTTCTCCTTCGCACCTCGGCGATCGCCGGCGGGCTGAAGGCGTTGGCGCTCACCAATTCGACCGAGCTGCGAACCTCGTGATGGCGTGACGCCTCGGCAAGCAGATCGAAGACGCCCGTCACCAGGAGGGGTTTGCGCGCCTTGGGGCTGAGGCGCGCGGCCGCCGCCATGGCCATCGGTGATCCGGGGTCGCGCGCGGCGACCATCGCCAGGGCCAGCGGGTCTTCCAGTTCCTTGAGATTCAGGTTGTGATTGAGCAAGTGCTCGGGAATGAGGATGCTGTTCTGTTCTCCCGGCACGCAGATCGGCTGGCCCGTACCGTAGTACTGTTTTATGGCGAGGGCCGCGTCCAGACCCTCGCGTGTGACGCCCAGATTGCCCCAGCGCCGGCCTTCCGTCGCCGTGCTCATGACGCAAACCATCCCAGTTGCGCCAGCGCCGGCGCGCCGTTTCCGCGCCGTGCGTGATGATTGCCCCAGACGGCGCGGAAAAGCATTTCGCCCTCGCGCAGCGCAGCAGGCGGAAGCTTCGCGACATAGGCCTCTTGGGCCCGGAGGCAGCGGTGCGCGATGGCGAGCTTGAGAACGACCCAATGGTCGCGGTCTTTGTGAATGACGGGACGGATATCCAATTCCTCATCGGTGCCCATATCGTCGAGCTGGTCGAGGCGGTCGGCAAGGAGCAACGTGAGAAAGGCTAGCTTCGCCGCCGGGATCGGCGTTCGGCCCTTGCGCCAGGCATCCAACGTTGCGGGCGAAACACCAAGCACCAGCGCGATCTTGGCGGGCGAGACGAAAGATTCGTCGAACCCGCGGAACACCAGGCAATTCGAACCGTTGAACGCGGCTTCGTCGAACCGACCCATGCCCCCTACCCTTTTGCGCGACATCGCACCCGTCTTCGGAGTGCTCAGCGATTTTCGAACGCGGGCCTCATTGCGGGGGGCATGATGGTCGAGAAATGCTTTCCAAACGCTTAACCGGCGCGCCGGTCGAATGTGTTAGAGCACTATGCGGCGGCTTGGGCGGGCGCGATGGGGGCCTCGCCGTGGACCGTGGTGCGGTACATGATACGCCGGTGCAATTCGGTGTCGTACAAGGTTGCCGCGTGCAGCGCGCAGCGGTTGTCCCACACGAGCAGATCGCCGGGCCGCCATTCGTGCGCGTAAACGAAGCGCGGCAACGTCGCGAAATCGCGGAGCGTGCGCAACAACGCTTGGCCTTCGAACAAGGGCAGTCCGACGATGTTCCACGCCGCCTCGCCGCCGCCGCAGAAAAGCGCCTTGCGGCCGGTCTCGGGGTGCACGCGCACGAGCGGATGGACCACGTCGGGTAGCGCCGCCTTCTCGTCCTCGCTCAGCGGCGGGCGATGGGGATAGTAGCTTTCGTAGGTCTTGACCCGGGTTACCACCACCTGCAGCCGATCAATTCGGTCGCGCATGGCCTCGGGCAATGCCGCATAAGCTGCGTACATGTCGGCGAAGATGGTGTCACCACCTTCTGGCGGAACCTCTTTGCCGTAAAGCAACGTGCAATGGGCCGGTTTTTCCAGATACATCTCGTCGGTGTGCCACCAGGTTCCGGCGCCGGTCGCGCCGAGTGGCTTACCGTTTTCGACCACGTTCGAGATGACATAGACCTCGGGGTTCCCGGGCATGGTGTAGCGCGAGACGTGGAACACGTGGGGCTCGCCGAATCGGCGGGTGAACGCCACCAGTTGCTCGGGCGTCAAGTCGTCGAGACCACGCGCAACGAAGACGACGCGCTCGAGCCAGAACGACTTGATCGCGTCGAAGGTCTGGTCGTCGATGGGCTTCGAAAGATCGAGACCGCTCACCTCGCCGCCGAGGGATCCGGAGAGCGCCCGAAACGCAAGAGTCGACATCCGATACCTCCCAAGCGGGCCGCCCGCCGACCATTCCGGAAGAAGCCGCCTTGGCGTGAGAACGGCCGGGGTTAAATAATTCGGGCCAAGAATAGGGAGAGGCGGTCGCGGTCACAATCCCGGCGGCGCACCGTCAACAAGTCAACACGCGGCTTCGGATAGCAGTTCGACTTCGTCGAGCGTGAACTCCAATGTGATGTCGCCCAAATCCTGACGCACGAAATCGGCGATGCCGTCGGCGCGGAACAGGATATCCACTTCGAAATCCGGTTCCGCTCCGCGGCCGAGCAGCGGAAAGAAAGCAAGGTGCGCCATCCATCGCGGCGAATCGTCGGGGCTCGTGACCGGCGATCGCGTCTTGGTCACCGGGCCACTGATTACGGCGTTGACCTCGAACGGATAGTCCGGCCCCGAGCTGTCGAACATCAAGCGGTTCAACGCAATTTCGCCCCGCCGCGCCGCTTCGATCAGCTCTTGCATGTGGGCCGTGGGGAACGACGTGCCGGCCGGTAGGGGAAGGTCGAGTTCCTGCGGTTGGTCGAAGTGGGCCGTCCCCTCGCCGCCGATACCCCCCACGCCGGCCTCGCCCTTCAGCCTTTCCACGACCTCGCCGTCACGCTCGTGGCGCGCGCGGAAACGGAAGCGCAGTCCGTCCTTGGATTCCCAGCTCGAAAAAGTGAACCCCGTGTTCGAGTCGTCCTCTTCGAGGTAATGAAAGCGAATGAGGGTCCGGTTCTCTGCCGTCCAACCGTCGCACGCGTCCGCGAAGCGATAGAACATCGAGCCTTGGGCATCGACGACGCCAGAGATGGCGGCCGCCGCCGCCAACGTGATCCGGTAAAGGGCCCGGTGCGCGACCAGACCGCCGGACGATGCGGGCGCGGCTGGGATCGCGACCCATGCGCACAGCAAGGAAACAACGGCCCAGTGGCGTTTCGCCATCGCCTTTCAAGTCCCGTTCTCGGGCCTGCATCCCGCACCGCAGCGGCAGGCCGAATAACGCGCCGGCACCTCCTCGATCATATCGCGAAAGACGGGGCGCCGGAAAACCTCAATGCGGGAAAATTCCGCCCGCTGGGCAAGGTTTCGCCGCATCGGGCCAGTCTAATCGTTTGAAACACAATCGTTCCTAATTGGCACGGCTCTTGCGTGTCAATCGTCGTGCGATTCCCATGACCGGAGCGCGACAGCATGAACGGCATCCCGGCCCAGACAAGGTCTCGCGCCAGAAATGCCTCACGAATGTCGCGAGGAACGCTCGAAGCCGGCATCTGTCCGTCTCGGCTCTCGGCTCCCGGTTCGTCGGTTTCGTCGGCGCAGTTTGCGAGACGCTCGAATTCGACCTCCCCCCCAACTGGTGCCCCGTTGCCGCGTTGCGCGGCCGGGGTGCCCTTTGTTCGCCGGTGCGGACCGGGAGGGACTAGGGAGAAGCGAACGCAGCTCGCCAACCGGCGCCAGCCGCGATTGAGGCAGCATCAGGAGGTCATTTACCGATGAACGCGTTTACGGCACGGAAGGACGAGTCATCCGCAGAAAGGACGAAGCAGCGAAACGGTTCGCGTTCGGCGCTCGTACCAGTATCAGGGCCGACGCCCGCATCCATGGCCGACGAACCCGAGACGCCGGGCGAGGCGCAAGCAGACCTGGGCGAGTTCACTCGCAGATTCAACGTCCGGCACTTCACGCCGCGAAACATGGCGGAGCTGAGCCTGGAACTCTACGTTCTCGGCTTTATCGACTGGGACGAATACGCGATGCTCGCGTTTCAGTCCGAACTCCATCCCGACTTCGATCGAACGATCGGCGCCTTGACCGGCGAGAAGGCCGATCCCGACCGGCCGCGCGATTTCGTTGCTTGGTGGGAGGAACGGTTCGCCTTCGAACGGACGTACAATCCGAACGACCGGCAACTGCTCGATCGCACCCTTCGGATCGTGAACCTGTTCCGCGAGATGGACGCGCCGACGCAAATGGTCGCCTAAGCCGCGCGCGCCCCGTCGCCGCTGTCGGTCAGTAAGTCGCGTTCGGGTCCACAGCAAACACCGATCCCGCAATTTCTTGCGGTTTCGGCATCAGCTGTCGCACCAATGTCCAGCTCGCGGGATCGAGATTGATGGCCCACGCATCGTAAATTTCTGCACCGGAGA
This sequence comes from Rhodospirillales bacterium, assembly GCA_030746935.1. GTDB lineage: Bacteria > Pseudomonadota > Alphaproteobacteria > Rhodospirillales > JASLLV01 > JASLLV01. The sequence goes on from JASLLV010000054.1 coordinate 15,764, forward strand.
GCCGGCGCTTCGCGCCTTTGCGCTCATTCCCGGCGAAAGGACCGATGATCACCCGATAGACTTGGCGGCCATCGAGATTGGCGGCAATGACCGCCGGGTCCATGGCGGCGTGGCGTTGTGCGAGTTTCGCCGCGTTTGCGGACTGAACGAAGCTACCCACCACGTAGTAGACGCCCGGCACCGATTTCTCGCGCGGCCCATTGGCGATTCGCGCACGCTCGCCAAAGGGCGGTGCGGGCGCCTCGGCGCGCGTTTCCATCCGCCTACGAATCGGCACCGGCGGCGGCATCGGAATCGAAGGTGACACGCTCGCAAATACGATCGGCGGGGACGACTGGTCGGGATCCACGATCTTGGCGCGCACGGCTTCGCCAAGGCTGATCATCGGTGACGAGCCGGCCTTCGCAGCCTTGATCGCCGCGAGCGCGGTGACGCTCGCGCTGTCGGTATCGGTGGCGGGTTTGAGGGTCGTGGCGCCGGCCGCGGTCTCGAACGCGGCCAGGTCCGCAATATCGTTTGCGCGCTGCGGCGCGAGCGGCGCCGGACCACCGCGGTCCTCGAGCGGCACCGTCGCGGCGCCGTCGGCGGCGGCAACGGCCGTTCCTTGATTCGGATATTCGATGCAGAATTGCTGCTCGGTGACGCCGCGCAAGAACGAACAGTCCTTTTGCGCGATCATTGAAATTCCATGTTCG
>JASLLV010000055.1 GCA_030746935.1 Rhodospirillales bacterium
CCACACTTTCTTCTCAGCCATATGCATCGCCGCTTTCGTCATCTTCTATCTCAATCAATGAGTCCTGAGCCTAGTCCTTTTTGGTGGCAAGCACCGGTACGCCGTCCTGCTCGCGCAGGATATCCAACTCCTCGAATGTCGCCGCCGATACCACGGGAACGTCGCGCACGGACTTCGGCCGCTGGTCGGCCGGCGTGACGATGCCGCCCGAGATCACCATCTTGATCGCTTCCTCGACCGTCATTGAAAGCGGCACCAGGTCCTTCGTGGGAACGAAAAGGAGAAACCCCGAGGTCGGGTTGGGCGTGGTCGGCAGGAACACGTTGGTAACCGTTTCCTTGGTCAGGTTCTGAACCTCGCCCTCGGTCTTGCCGGTCATGAACCCGATGGCCCAGATTCCGCGCCGGGGGTATTCGACGAGCACGGCCTCGCGGAACGCCTGCGACTTCTGGGCGACGATGGTCTCGATGATCTGTTTGACCGTAGCGTAAATATTGCGGATTACGGGCATGCCGCTGAGAAGCCGCTCGCTGATCCTCATCCACAAACGCCCGACGAACCCGGCCGTAACGGCGCCGATCAGGGTCAGGCCGACGACCATGATGACGACACCGAGACCCGGAAGGGCGAACGGCAGGTAACTCTCCGGGTTATATTGCTCCGGGATCAGCGGCGTGATCCTGCGGTCGACGAAACTGATCAGCAACCACGCAAGGTAGAACGTGATCGAAATGGGCGCCGTCACGAGGATACCGGCGAAGAAATAGGTGCGCAGGCGCGCGCCGAACCGATTTCGGCTCGGCTTTTCCGAACCCGTTTCCGATGGGCCGGGGTCGTTGTCGTCCTGCGGTCCCGCCGGACGGTCGGCGCTATCGTCGTTCATGAACTCCGTTCCTTTCGGGCCGGGGTGATCCGGCCGCAAAGGTGCCGACCGACGAAAATGTCGTCCACATCATACGGTATCGCGCAAACATTAAACAAAAGCGCCCCAGCGCACCCCATCGCAGTGAACGTCGTATGACGGCCGCATCCCTTCCCCGAACGTGTTGAAACCGCAGGGCCGAATTCCGGCGCGAGTGAAAGGTTCAGCCCGCTTCGCCGCCCGCTTCGCCGCCCGTGTCGTCGGTCGCACCGTCGGTCGCACCGTCGGGTCCAGACGCCTTGCTCGAAGCCTCGGAACTCAATCTGCGGATGTTCTCGGCGAAGATCTTGAGCAACCCTCGCAAGAACGGGTCCGCCTTCGCCATCTTCTCCTCGAACAGCTTGCGCGAGACGACGATCAACGTGCCTCCGGTTTTGGAGCGTGCCAACGCCATGCGCGGCGAGTCGTCGATGAGCGCCATCTCGCCGAAAATGCCGCCCTGGCCGACGGTTCCGATGACGACCTCTTTTTCGTCCACGGCTTTGATCAGCTCGACCTCACCGGTCTGGACCACGTGGGCTTGGTTGCCGGGGTCGCCCTCGCGGAAAATCCTGTCCCCCGCTTGGCACGTTTTTCGTTCAAGGACCTGATTGGCCATGATCAAGCACCGATTCCAATGCCTTGCCGAGCACGCAACGTCGGCGAAAATAAGATCCTATGTCCGCATTTGCGCCTCTGGTCCCGGCGCATACAACTATTCTACGACCGAAGACGCTAAAAATCACCGCTTAAACGTAGGGAACCCAGGCCGACCGACGGGCACGTTGTGGGTACGTAGCGGCGGCGCCGTGGCGCCCGTTTCGGCGGATTCGCCACAAACCGAGGAGCGATCGTGACGGGCGAGCGCGAATATCCCAGCCGGCCGTTCGTCGGCGTCGGCGTGGTGGTGTGGCGCGGCGACAGCGTGCTTCTCGTACGCCGCGGGAGGCCGCCGAACCAGGGCGGCTGGAGCCTTCCGGGCGGCGCCCAGGAAGTCGGCGAGACCGTCTTCGAGGCAGCCCGCCGAGAAGTCATCGAGGAAACGGGGCTCGTGGTCGAAGTCCTCGGCCTGGCCGACGTTGTCGATATGATCCGACGCGACGATGAAGGACGGGTCCGGTACCACTACACGCTCGTGGACGTGCTCGCCGAATCGGCAACGGGCGACGCGGTGGCCGGGGGCGACGTCGACGCGGTCGCGTGGATGCGCTTGGGCGACGTGGACCGGCTCGATATCTGGTCGGAAACCAAACGGGTCATTCGCCGCGCCCATCGGCTTCGGGTCGAGTGGTGCACCTCGGACGCCCGCGATCCCGGAAACGCCGCGAAGCCGGGGGGCGACAAATCGCCGGGCGGCCAACGTTCTTAGCGCGCTATGCGATTGGGCGGGACCAGCCCGCGTACCGGCCCGGCCACCCCAATCTTACGATGTCGTGGGTGGCCGGGACGATTCTACGAACGTGGACGATTCTCTAGTCGAGCACGGCCTGCGAAACGCGCTCGCCGCCGAGGTTCAAGACCCATGAGTCGAGCATCAGCCGCGCGATCCGCTGGGCAGCCGTAAACTGCGTCTCGGGCGAAGCATAGGACCAGACGTGCGCCACCGCCTCGGCAGTCCTGGGCATGACGATCGTCCATTGCTTGAAGCGGTAGTCGCCGCGGGAATAGGTGACGAGAAATTGATGCCCGGTCAGCCGCACGCCGCCCCGTTCGTACACGTATTGCCCTTCGTCCAGGAACTCGACACTGTCGCCGTGGACGGAGAACGCGGACTTCAATTCGGACAGCACCGCGGCCGCGGCCTGGCGCGCATCGTCGGCAGCATCGGGCGCAATGTTTTGGATGGTCACGGTGTTGTAGTACTGCTCGGTGCCTTCTTCGCCGCCGAAAACGACCACGAACTCCGACGGCCGATCGACCGTCCAGTGTTGCGGATAATCGATCGCGTAACCGAGTGCGTCGGCGATGAAACGACGCCCGCCGTCGGCCGAGGCGCTTCGGATTTCCAGGGCGCCCGCAGCCGCGGGCTCGCGGGCCGGGCTCGCCGTCTCGATCAATTCGCGCTCCGAGGGCTGGAACGTCGCCAGGACGGCATCGAACTCGCCCTCGAGTTTGACGAAACTCCGGGGCGGCGCGAAGAAGAGGAACGCGTAGTCGGTCTCGGCCCCGCGCGCGATGACGACGCGCATGCGCGTGCGCGTGCCTTCGTAGATGGCGTCGTAGGCCGAAAGGCCGCCGATGGTCGAAAACCGTTCGCTCAGCTTCCCGCTCACCGCCTTCGACGGACCGAGGTGTTCGTTCTCGAAGCGCCGAACCATCTCGTCGAGGCCCATGTCCGAGTTCGCTGCGGCCGCCTGCACATTGATGGCGTATCCCGTGCGCGAGCGAATGTTGAACTCGAGCCCGTTACCGACGTCCACGAGTTCCGCGCCCGGCGGTACCCCGATGGTGACCCTCGATTGCGGGTCCACGTAAGTGGTAGCTTGCTCGTTCGCCGCGGCGCTGGCCGCCGTCGGTAACGACAGCGCGGCCAAAAGGATCCCCGTCCAGACAACTTTGCCGATCCGTCCCACATTCGATTCCATGACTGGCTCCCGATGCTTTCGCTCTCACGTCGAACCATCATGCCCCGGTCCAGGTTAAAGCGGGTTTAACGCGGCCGACGCCCCGATCGGAAAATCGGCCACCGCCGTCCTCTCCGGCCCTTGACGCCGGGCTTCGATTCCACAAACATTTTCACCGATCGCTGAATGTCTTCGGTGTGCCGGTCGGGCCGGGTGGCGGCGCGCGGCACGCAAGACGGCGCGCGCACAACGGAATACGGCCATGTTCGAGATCTTCGCGATTTTGGGTGTGACTCTGTTGGTGGTCGCGACGGTGGTCGTGCCCCTGGTCTGGCGCGCGGGCGCCGGCGCGTCCACCGTGGGCGTCGCCAAGGCGCGAACGACGACGGTGAATACGCGTCAAAGTGCGTCGGCGGTGCCGATCCGATCCCCGCACCGGGTTGCGGACGGTCAGGATGCCCGCCCGCCCGAGCTGGCCGGCGACGCCGCCGAAGGGGACTTTACCTCCATCGAGGGGATCGAGGGCCGGATCGACGGATCGGCCCACAGGAAGATGAAGAAGATCGTCGAAAGGCACCCCGACGAAGCGCTAAGCGTCGTTCGCCGGTGGATGGAGGAAGACCGCTGACGCAAGGACCCGAGATCGAACGCCGATGCCGCAAAGGCTCGCGGGGCCGTCGGGCGACGCAACACCCATCACCCCTCTTCCGCCGGATGGAAAGTGGTACCGTGACGCCCGATCGGGGGCTCGGCGGACGCGGTCATTCAGACACCTCGACCAAGGGGAACCTCCTTCTTCGGTAACAAAGGTGGAGTCTCGTTCGATGCCCTTCTTCCGACAATTTTCCGCGTCGGCCTCGCCCTGGTCCTGATCGGCGCCGCCACGCCTGCCCCGGCCCTCGACTTCATCAACCCCCTTTCGATCATCAAGGGCGCCTCGAGGCCGCGGTCGAGGACCGAAGCGCCGAAGACATCGCCAAGGACCTCGAAATCAAGACCAAGATCACCGCCCAGGTCATCGACGAGATGGGAAGCGACGTCATCTCCATCAGCTCCGACGTCTACGAGCAGGACGTGATGCTGACCGGTACCGTCGAGAACGAGGCCCAGAAGGAACAGGCCGGCGCGATCACCGCCGCCATCGAGGACGTCAAGACCGTCCACAATCAGATCATGGTCGTCCAACCCGTCGAGAAAGAGAAAGGCGCCGTCGAAAACTTCGTCGACGACACGGTGATCGAAACCAAGATCAACGGCCTCCTGCTGGACGCGCGCGGCGTCAACGTCACCAATTTCCGCTGGCGCTCGGTCGGCGGCCACGTGTTCTTGTTCGGCCGCGCGCTGACTGCCGAGGAGAACGACAAAGCGACCGGAATCGCGGAAGGGATCGACGACGTGATCTCGGTCACGAACGTCGCCAAGATCCGGGCGAAGGACTAGCGCTTTATCCGATTGCTCGGCACCAGCCCGCACCTGAAAAGCGCACGCCGTCAGCCGTACGTGATCTTTTTTCGTGCGATGATCGGGGCGATCTTGTCGGCCGGCAGCGGCGGACAGACCAGATAGCCCTGGAATTCGTCGCAACCGTACTCGCGAAGGATTGCCAACTGCTCGGCCGTCTCCACGCCTTCGGCGGTGACCCGGCGGTTGAGGCTGTGGCCCATGGTGATGATCGCCTTGACGATCTCGACGTCGTCGGCAGACGTCGTGATCTCGGAAATGAACGAGCGGTCGATCTTGATCGTGTCGATGGAGAAACGCTTGAGATAGACGAGCGACGAGTATCCGGTGCCAAAATCGTCGAGCGAGATCCGCACCCCCATATCGTGAAGGGCGTGAAGGGCGACATCGCTGTTGGTCGATTCCGACATCAGCATGAACTCGGTCACCTCGATCTCGAGACAGTCCGGCCCCAGCCCGGCGTCGGCCAGAACGCTTTCGACCATTGAGACGAAGCTCGGTTCCCTGAGCTGCCGGCCCGAGAGATTAACTGCGATCCTGGGCGCCGGCAGCCCGGCATCGCGCCACGCGGCGTACTGCCGGCACGCGGTCTGGATCACCCATTCCCCGACCTCCATGATCATCCCCGCCTCCTCGAGGATCGGAACCAAACGGTTGGGCGGGACCTCCGTGCCGGAGCCGCTGTGCCAGCGCATCAGCGCTTCGACGCCAATGATCTCGTCGCTCGGGATATCGATCTTGGGCTGGAAGAAGAGCGCGAACTCGTCCCTCTCGCGGGCCCGAATCAGGGCGTTCTTGAGGACCATGCGCTCGCGCACCTCGTCGTTCAGATCGGAGGTGAAGAACTGGTAATTGTTCTTTCCGCGATCCTTGGCGAGGTACATGGCCGCATCGGCGTTGCGCAACAAGTCCATCGAGTCCGACCCGTCGTCGGGATAGATGGTGATCCCGATGCTGCCCGTGACGAACGCTTCCTGTCCCTCGAGCAAGAACGGCTTGGCGAGCGAATCGATGATGCGCTGGGCGACCATGGGCGCATTCCGGGCATCCAAGAGGTCGGGCATGATGACCGTGAATTCGTCGCCGCCCAGGCGCGCGATCGTGTCACCGCTACGGATGCACGCGCCCAGGCGAATTGCGGCCTCCTGCAATAGCAAATCCCCGATATCGTGGCCGAGCGTATCGTTGACGAGCTTGAAGCCGTCAAGGTCGATGAACATCAGACCGAGCTTTCTTTCTTCGCGGGCCATCATTGCCAGAGACTGGTTCAGGCGGTCGAGAAAAAGCGTCCGATTCGGAAGGCCCGTAAGGCTGTCGTAGTTGGCTTGACGGCGGATTTTCTCCTCGTCCTGCTTTCGCTTCGTGATATCGCCGATCAGGACCGCGTACGGACGGGCGCCGCGCTCGTCAGCGGCAATGGCCGAGATCGCCAAGCGTTCGGCATAGTCTTCTCCGCTTTTGCGCTTGTTCCAAATCTCCCCTTCCCAGTGGCCGTGATCCGTCAGCGCCTCGCGCATCCCCTTGTACGCCCGGCGATCGCTTTTCAAGGCGCGCAGAAACGGCGGCGCCTTTCCGATCACCTCGCGCGGCCGGTAGCCCGTGATCTCGGTGAACGCGGGATTGACCGACTTCACGTTGAAGTCGTGGTCGGTAATCAGAACCGCCTCATTCGTCGCCTCGATGACCGCGGCGGCGAGGCGCAGCTCTTCTTCGGCGCGATGTCGTTCCGCGATTTCCAGGGATAGCGCCCGGGTTCGCTCGTCGACCCGGCCCGCGAGTTCGTCGCGCTTGCGCCGAAGTTCCTCTTCCAGCGACAGCTGCTCGCTGATGTCGCGAACGACCACCGTGATCACGCGATCGCGGGCACCACCAAGTTCGTTGATCGCCACGTCGAGCGCGATCTCGGTTCCGTCATTGCGGCGCCCGCGGTCGATCCCGCGAACGGTGGCCGTTGCCTTTTTCCGCCTTGCACCGAGGTAACGTTTGATCGCACCGACTTCGCCACCCCGTTCTCGCACGGCCAACAGGGTCGCGACGTTCTCGCCGACGATCTCGGGAGCCGGGAATCCGAATATCTCCTCGGCGGCCGGATTGAACGAGAGCACCTTGCCCTTTGCGTTCACGGTGATGATCCCGTCGGCCACCGTATCCATGATCCCGCGCAGGCGGTTCTCGCGCTCGAGAATCGCTTCAACCGATTTGAGCTGCACCGAGACGTCTCGCGCATGAATGATAACGCTCGCGTGCGATCCGTTTCCGACGCTTACCGCGGAGACTTCGGCGGCGAGCTCGCGACCTTCGCGGGGAACGAACTTCAGCGTGACGCTTGCCCCGTCCGCCAGCGCGCCGCGCATCAAATCGGCCGCGATTTCGCGATGATCGGGATGAACGAACTTGACGAGCTTGCGACCCACGGCCGACTTGGCCGACCGCAGCCCGAGAAACCGTTTCGCGGCCGCGTTCACGTATGCGATCCGCTCGCCCCGGCACAGGCAGACCAGGTCCGGCGCGAACTCGACGAACCGGCGCGCCCACGACTCCGTCGAGAGCGAGGGTCCGTCCGTCGCACGCCCCCGTCGCGGTTTGGTCGGTGCCGCGGGTTTTTCGCTCACGGCACAAGACCGATCCGCGAGGGCGCCGCGCGTGTCCCGGCGGTCGCGCACGGAAAGACCCCGCACCGCATCCCCCCACACAGACCTCGGCGTCGCGAATTCCTCATGTGGGGATATTGCGGTTTGACGCGCCGGTTTTCATCGCCTTTTTTTTCCTCGGATCCGAAATTCCGTTCGCGGCGCGCCCGGACGAGCCGCGTGTTGACATCGTACCGCGATCCTTCTAAAAGTGCTAAATGATTGTGTTAAAAAGATATTTCGCGCTACTCCTTTCGTCTATCCCCGCTTTTCGGGTTCCGATTCGTGGACGACGCAACGGGCCGCGGGATGCGCGACGCGCCACCGAGCCACCCGCCCGGCGCCCATAGACCGCCTGCGCCGGTGTCCGGACGAACCGACCAATTCACGCGTCGGCCGGGGATCCCGCCGGACGCGCGTTTCGAGAACTGAGTACGATGTATCTTTACCTGCCGATCGCCGAAATGTCCGTGAATGCTCTGATCATTCTCGGGATGGGCGGCGCGGTCGGCTTTCTGTCGGGGTTGTTCGGCGTCGGCGGCGGCTTCCTTATGACGCCGATTCTGATCCTAATGGGGATCACGCCGCCCGTCGCCGTGGCTACCGAAGCCAACCAGATCGTTGCCGCGTCGGTTTCCGGCGTCATCGCCCATTGGCGGCGCGGCAATGTAGACGTCAAGATGGGGATCGTGCTCGTCGTCGGCGGCGTCGTGGGATCGGCGTTCGGCGTCTGGCTGTTCACCATTCTGCGTGAGATCGGCCAGCTCGATTTGGTGGTTCGACTGGCGTTCGTCGTCTTCCTCGGGATCATCGCCGCGTTGATGCTGATCGAGAGCATCCGGGCGATGACGCGAAACCCGCGCCGGACGCCGCCCAAGCGGCATCACCACTACTGGGTTCACGGCCTGCCGTTCAAGATGCGGTTCCGGCGCTCGCGCCTTTACATCAGCGTTCTTCTGCCCCTTTCGGTCGGCTTCCTGGTCGGCATCTTGGCGGCGATCATGGGCGTTGGTGGCGGTTTCGTCATGGTGCCGGCGATGATCTATCTTCTCGGCATGCCGACCTCGGTCGTGGCAGGCACGTCGCTCTTTCAGATCGCCTTCGTTACCGCGAACGTGACGTTCATGCAGGCGGTCACCAACCAGACCGTGGACGTCGTGCTGGCGATGCTTTTGGTGGTGGGCGCGGTGATCGGCGCCCAGTTCGGCGCGCGCGCGGGCACGCGCTTGCGGGCCGTGTATTTTCGCGGCCTTCTGGCCCTGCTGGTGCTCGCGGTCGGCGGCAAACTCGCGTTCGATCTGATCGTGACGCCGGTGGACTTCTATTCGCTCGGAACCGTGCTGAGAGTGGAATGAGGCGGCTGGCCGGCATCGTCGCGATCACGGCCTCGCTCGGCTGGGCGCCGATGGTCGCCGGCCAGGAACTGGCGGTCGATCTGTCCGAGGAGGGCGTCGCCATCACCACCGGGTTCTCGGGCGCCAATCTGCTGCTGTTCGGGGCCACCCAGGGCGAAGGCGACGTGGTGGTGGTGGTGCGCGGCCCGACACAGTCGCAGCTGGTCCGGCGCAAGGAAAACGTCGCCGGTGTCTGGGTGAACCGCAAGGGCGTCACCTTCTACAACGTGCCAGCGTTCTACACAGTTGCCGCCAGCCGCCCCTTGGACACGATCCTGACCGATCTGCAACGGCTCGACTACCAGATCGGCGCCGACAAGCTGACGCTGGTTCCAGAGGGCGGTCTCGCGCCGGACCCGCAAGCGAACACTTTCCGCGACGCCTTGGTGCGCATCAAAATGCGCGAGAAACTGTACTCGGAAACGGTCGAATCGGTAAAATTCGTGGGCGAGCGCCTGTTCCGCACCCAAATCCGCTTCCCGGCGAACGTCCCCGTCGGCTCCTACGCCGTCCACGTCTTCCTGGTCGACGACGGCACCGTCACCAAGGCCCAGACGACCGTGCTCGAGGTCCGAAAGGTGGGGTTCGAGGCCCGCGTCTACGACTTCGCGCACCGGTACTCGGCCGTCTATGGCATTCTTGCCATCGTTCTCGCGGTGGTGGCAGGATGGCTGGGCAGCGTCTTTTTCCGAAGAGGGTGAGCGAGAATGGCCGAGGTTTCGAATCGTCCACCCGCCGAAGGCCCGCGTCACTCGTTCCTGTGTATCGTCGACGAGAGCGAAGAGCTGGGCCAGGCGATCCGCTTCGCCTGCCGGCGCGCACAGAGCTCGGGCGGGCGTGTCGCGCTGCTCTACGTCGTCGAACCGGCGGATTTCGAGCACTGGGCGGCGGTTGGCGAATTAATGAGCGAAGAACGCCGCGCCGAGGCCGAAAAAAGGATGCACACCGTGGCCGCCGAGGTGCAGGCGCAGACCGGCGAGGTGCCGGCGCTCTACATCCGCGAGGGCAAGATCACCGAAGAGCTGATCAAGCTCATCGACGAGGAAATCCAGATATCGTCACTGGTCCTCGGCGCCGCAACCGGTACCGAAGGCCCCGGCCCCATCGTCTCGCAGCTCATCGGCAAGATGACGGAGCGGGTCCGGGTGCCGATCACCATCGTGCCGGGCTCGCTCACCGACGAGCAGATCGACGCCATCACTTAGAGCGCTATCCGGCCAGATCGATATTCACGCACGTGGCCTTGCGCCGTCCGCCCACGGGACGGCACGCTTCGGGCGGTCGTGCAGGCTGGCGCCTTACCCTTCGGTCGCGCGCAGGCCTTCGATGTTGGCGCGGTAGTCGCCGCCGTCGAAGACGGCGCTTCCGGCGACCAGGACGCCCGCACCGGCCGCCACCACCTCGGGCGCGGTGGTCCGATTGATGCCGCCGTCGACTTCGAGCTCGATCGCACGGTCGCCGATCATCTCGCTCAAGCGTTGAATCTTTTGGGTTTGCGAGGCAATGAACGCCTGGCCTCCGAATCCCGGGTTCACGGTCATCACCAAGACGAGATCGATCGCATCCAGCACGGGCGCGATCACCGTTTCCGGGGTCCCCGGGTTCAACGAGACGCCGGCCTTCCGGCCCAAGGACCGGATCAGCTGGAGGCTGCGGTCAAGATGCGGGCCAGCCTCGACGTGGACGGTGATGATATCGGCGCCGGCTTCCGCGAAATCCGCGATCAGCGGATCGACGGGTGCGATCATCAGGTGCACGTCCAAGGGCTTGGCCGTATGGCTGCGAATGGCGCGGACGATTCCGGGCCCGAAGGTGAGGTTGGGCACGAAATGCCCGTCCATCACGTCGACGTGGACATAATCGCAGCCGGCCGCGTCGATGGCGCGAACCTCGTCGCCCAGCCGCGCCAAGTCGGCCGCCAAGATCGAGGGCGCGATTTTGACGTCGGCGCTCAACACCCGGTCCCGACGGTCCCGACGCGCGGGCCGCTCAGGCCGCCTCGCCGGAATAAGTGCCGAGCGCGGCGGCGCTGTTGAGAAGGGCGCGGCGTTGGAGCACGCCTTGCGCCGCACCCGTATTTCCGGCCTCGCCCCGCCACCCCTTCAGGGCGCCATCCTGGAGCGCGCGCCCATACGAGAAGCTGAGCTTCCACGGGTTGGGACCGTGGTTCGCGTTCATGGCGTTCAGGTGCGCGGTCGCCTCGACCTCGCTCTGGCCCCCGGACAGGAACACGATCCCCGGAACCGCGGCCGGCACCGTCCGCCGGAGGCATCGGACCGTGCGCTCGGCGACCTCGTCTACCCCGGCGCGGACTTCCGCCTTGGTCCCCGAGATCACCATGTTCGGCTTCAACAACATGCCCTCGAGCGCCACCCGCTGGCGGTGGAGCTCGTCGAAGACCGCCTCTAGCGTGTCATGGGTCACCCGGTCGCAGCGGTCGAGGTCGTGGGCACCGTCCATCAGCACCTCGGGCTCGACGATCGGGACCAACCCCCCTTCCTGGCACAGGCGCGCGTAGCGCGCGAGCGCGTGCGCGTTGACGTGGATGCAGTACGCGCTGGGGATGTGGCGTCCGATGGTGATGACGGCCCGCCACTTGGCGAAGGTGGCGCCCAGCGAGACGTATTCGGCGACGCGGTCCGCGAGCCCGTCGAGCCCCTCGGTCACGGTCTCGCCCTCGGTGCCGGCGAGCGGCTTGGCGCCGGTGTCCACTTTGATTCCGGGGTGGATGTTTTGGTCCTTGAGAACCTTGGTGAGCGGCCGGCCGTCGGCGGCCGACTGGCGGATGGTCTCGTCATAGAGGATGGCGCCCGAGATGTAATTTCCAAGCTCGGCGGTGGTGAAGAGGAGTTCGCGGTAGGCGCGCCGGTTGTCCTCGGTCGATTCGACCTCGATCGTCTCGAACCGCCGGGTGATTGTACCGGTGCTCTCGTCCGCGGCGAGGATGCCGCGCCCATCGGCGACCAGGGACTGGGCGACGGATGCGAGTTGCGCTTCGTTCATGGGTCGTGCTCCTTCGATCGTCGATCGGCCCGGACGGGGATCCTGCGAAGCGATCATGCCACATCGGAGACGGCAAACATAAGGGGCATCGGACGCGGCCATCCCGGTCCCGCGCGTTGCTTGGCGACATCACCGGACCGGGCCTCACCGTGCGGCGGCCCGCGCTCGTCGCGCGCATCGCCCCCTCATTCCGACTACGCGCGCTTGAGCAGGGCCTTGGCGGCGTCGGAAACAGCCTCGGCGGTGATGGCGAAGTGCTCATAAAGATCCGGGCCCGGCGCCGAGGCCCCGAAGCCGGACATGCCGACGAAAGCGCCGCTTTCGCCCAGATACCGCTCCCAGCCGAACGAGACCGCGGCCTCGACGGCGACGCGTGGGCACCCCGGTCCGAGCACGCTCGCGCGGTAGTCGGGATCCTGGGCATCGAACAGCTCCCAGCACGGAATCGAGACGACGGCGGCGCGGATGCCATCCGTGGCCAGGATATCGCGCGCCGCCAGGGCCACGGAGACCTCGGTCCCGGTCGCGAGCAGGCTGATCTCGCGGTCTGCGCCGGCGGCCTCGGCGAGAACGTAGCCGCCGCGCGCGCAAGCGTTCTCGCCCGCGTCTGTACGCACCGCCGGCACCGCCTGGCGGCTGAGCACCATCGCCGCCGGCCCGTCCGCGTTGGCGAGCGCGAGCGCCCAGCATTCGGCGGTCTCGATCGCGTCGGCCGGACGGAAGAGGCTGAGGTTGGGCATGGCGCGGAGCGAGGCCAGCGTCTCGACCGGCTGATGGGTCGGGCCGTCCTCGCCAAGCCCGATCGAATCGTGGGTCAGCACGTAGACGACGCGCAGGCCCATCAGGGCCGCGAGCCGGATCGCCGGGCGCATGTAGTCTGCAAAGGTGAGGAATGTGCCGCTATAGGGAATCAGGCCCTTATGGAGCGCCATACCGCTCATGGCCGCGGCCATGGCGTGCTCGCGCACCCCGTAATAGAGATAGCGCCCGGAGAAGTCGCCCGCATCCAGCGGCTCGGTCGCCGCGACCTTCGTGTTGTTGGATCCGGTGAGATCCGCCGAACCGCCGACCAACTCGGGGATCGCGGCCGCCAGCACCTCGAGCGCGGCGCCCGAGCACTGCCGTGTCGCCCACTTGGGCTGATCCGCGGCCATGTGTTCGATGTGGGAGGCCAAGGCCGGCTCCCAGCCGTCGGGCAACGCACCGGCTTGGCCGCGAACGAAGTCGTCCCTCGTAGCCGGCTCGGCGCCGGCGAGGCGCTTCTCCCAGGCCTTGCGGTCCTCGGCGCCACGTGCGCCGGCCGCGCGCCAGGAGGCGAGCACGCCTTCCGGGATCTCGAATGGTGGATGGGGCCACGAAAGCGCCTCGCGCGCGGCCGCGATCTCGTCCGCGCCCAGGGGCGCGCCGTGGGCGGCCGCGGTTCCGGCCTTGGTGGGCGCGCCCAAGCCGATGACGGTGCGGCACGTGATCAGCGACGGCCGCTCGCTCGCGCGCGCCGCCCCGATGGCGGCACCGACGGCATCCGGATCATGTCCGTCGACGGCCCAGGTGTCCCAGCCGCTGGCGGCGAAGCGCCGGCCTTGGTCGTCGGATACGGCGAGCGCCGTCGGGCCGTCGATGCTGACCTGGTTGTCGTCGAAAAGGACAATCAATTTACCGAGCCCGAGGTGGCCCGCGAGCGAGATCGCCTCGTGGCTGATGCCCTCCATCAAGCAGCCGTCGCCGGCGATGACGTACGTGAAATGGTCGACCAGGGCGTCGCCGAACCGCGCGTTCAAGGCACGCTCGGCAATCGCCATGCCGACGGCGTTGGCGAGCCCCTGGCCGAGGGGGCCGGTGGTGGTCTCGATCCCGGCGGCGTGGCCGTATTCGGGATGGCCCGCCGTCTTCGATCCGAGCTGACGGAAGCGCTTGATCTCGGCCAGCGTCAAGTCTTCGTAGCCGGTGAGATAAAGGAGCGCGTAGAGCAGCATCGAGCCGTGCCCGGCCGAGAGCACGAAGCGGTCGCGGTCGGCCCAGTCCGGCGCGCCCGCGTCGAACTTCAGGAACTGCGCAAACAGGACGGTGGCCGCGTCCGCCATGCCCATGGGCATTCCCGGGTGGCCTGACTTCGCCTTTTCGACCGCATCGGCGGCGAGAAAGCGGATTGCGTTAGCCATGGCGGCATGGCCGGCGCCGGCGGCCGCCTCGGTCCTGGCCGCAGCCGTATCGGGCGGAGCGGCGGTCATTTCAGCGGTCTCCTCGCATAGCCCCAGGGGTCGATCCGCGGCCGCGCAGCACTACCACCAGGATCGCGGCCCGGCGATCGTTTCGTCACCGGGTTTTACCGCAACCTTCCGGCGGATCAAGGGTGGAGATCGGGGACCCCCGAAACGCGGCCGCGTGCCGACGCGCGCTCAAGCCCCCTCGCCGTCCTTGGCCGGGCCCTTGGCGTAGGGGTTCTCGATGGAATGGATCAGGGACGCGAGCACGGAGCGGAACTGGGCGTCGTCGCAGCCCATGAGCACCGCATCCTCAAGCGCGTCCTGGCAAGCTTGGCGGATCTCGTCGAGGTTCTCGTCCAGTACCTCGAGCTTTTCGTCGCAGGCGACCGGATCGCCGTCGGGTTGGCGCCAGATCACGTCGCGCCAGGGCGGCTTTGCGGGGGGTGTTCGCTTGGGGTCGCCGGTCGTCATAATCCGCCCAGACTACCACGATCCAGCCGCGCGCGCGCCTCTCAGGTGCGGCGCGCGCCCTTCCGACGGCGAAAAAATAATTTGGGTGTGTGACGGCCGTCACTGCGCGACGATCAAAATGAGACGATGATCCGCGCAGTTATCCTCCCTTCCCTTGAGAGCACACTTGGGGCCGCGACAGCGTTCCCTTTTTTTTGGCGCGTGAAACCGCATCCGGCGGCCCCGGCAACCAAGACATTCCGGACGGACACGTCGGCGAATTGGCCCGGAGGCGCGCAAGCGCGTATAGTTCGGCCATGATCATCACCTTGGTCCGGCCAGAATCGGGCGCCGGCGTATGGCGCCCTTTCGCGGTCGCATTGGCCGTATTTGTGGCGACGCTTGTGGCGAGCCCGCAGGCGCCCGACGCAGCTGAGCCGTGCCGGTCCACGATTGGCGCACCCGAGGTGACGCTCAAAAGCGTTCGTGGCGAGCTCGCCTACGACGGATCCCACAGCCAGAACGACCTTCGCCGCCTTTTTCTCAAATCAGGCGGGAGCGGCCGCTGGCACGGGGGGAACCCCGTAGGCCTGACGCTGGCCGATCTGGAGCTCGACTTCCGGATCGAGGTTCGCGCGCGCCCGCTTTCGAAGGCACGTTTCTGCACCGAGCTTGCCCGGGTGGACGCGACACTCGGTTACCGCAGCCTCGACGTGTATGTGGCGCGCCGGTACCGCCGCGGGACCTGCGAATACGAACAGGTCCTGGATCACGAGAACCACCACGTCGCCATTTTCAGGGACGGCCTCATGCAATACGGGCCCCGGGTCCGCGACGCGCTGGAACGCACGAGCCGGGCCCAGGCGCCGCTGGTCACGAGCGCGCCCGGCACCGGTGCGGAACGGTTCAAGGACAGGCTCCACAATCAGTTGGCGCCGCTCTTTCGCGATATGAACCGCGCCCTCGACCGCGCGCACGCGACGCTGGATACGGCCGAGAACTACCGCGCCGAACAGCGCCGGTGCGCCAACTGGTGAAGCGAATACAGCAAGAGGATGCCGCCTCGTGCTCCTGATGCGCCACACCGAATCGCTCTTCAACGCGGCAAAAAGCCAAACCGGCGACGATCCCGGCATCGCCGATCCCGGTTTGACCGCGCGCGGCGCCGAACAAGCGCGCGAGGTGGCGGCGTTCCTCAGTTCTGCCGGGGTCCGGCGCATCGTCTCGAGCCCCTACATCCGGGCGCTTGAGACGGCCGCGATCGTCGCAGACACGCTCGGGCTAGCCATTGCCGTCGACGCCGGCGTCGGCGAACGGGCCGCGTTTTCGTGCGATGTCGGGACGCCAAGCGCACGCCTTCGCGAGTGCTGGCCGCATCTCGATCTCGACCATCTCGACGACGTTTGGTGGCCGCCGTTCGAGGAAAGCGAAACGGCGCTCGCGGTCCGCTGCGAGCAGTTCCGCGAAGCCCTCGTCGAAGCCGGCGACTGGACGGGTCTATTGGTGATCTCGCACTGGGCCTTCATCCGCGAGCTCACGGGCCATGCGGTCCTCAACGGAACCGTGTTGCGGCTCGACCCCGCCGCCGCCCCGCCACCGGCCGAGGTCGTGAAGGTCCCGGCCGACGCGGTCGCGGCGCGCGATGAAAAGCCGCTGCCCTAGGGTCAGCACTCATTAACCATTAGGTGATTCAATGACCTGGAACCTGACAGAGGAGGTTTTGGGTCATGAGA
>JASLLV010000056.1 GCA_030746935.1 Rhodospirillales bacterium
CCACCACACCACCTTGGGGCCGCGGCGCCCAAGCTCGTCGCCCACGTCTTGGGGAATCGTGTCCTCAACGCGAAGCACGCCCGGCTCGTGGCTGTGCGGCCAGTAGGACTGGGGGAAGCTGTAGGACGCGAACCGCGGCGCCTCGACCGCCTCTTGCGGCTCCAAGCCCCAGAGCTGGTTGTTCAGGAACACCTGGGTCTGGGCCTGGGGGATCACGTCCGAGCCCGGCGTTCCCCAGGCCATGATCTCATGGCCCTTCCTGATCGCCATCATCGGACAGCAACCGGTCCGGGGGCGCTTGCGCGGGCCGACCTGGGCCGGATAGCGCGGATCGATCCAGAACCCCCGGCCCGAGTGCGAGACGCTGAGCCCGGTTCCCGGAACCACCGGGGCGCCCAGCGCCCCGTCGGTGAAGGTCGAGCTGAACGCGTTGCCGAAGCGGTCCATCACGCCGACGAACGAGGTGTTGCGCTGGGGATCGGCTTCCGACTCGGCGTTGCACTGGGGTGGCACCCCGGTCCACGGCGCATCGATCCCGCCCCCCAGATCGCCCGGCGGCGGGATGTCGGGCCAAGCCTCATCCTTGCGGATCTGCTTGCGGCGTTCGGCGGCGTATTCCTTGGAGATGATGCGATCGACCGGCACGTCGACGAACCGGGGATCGCCGAAATAGGCCTCGCGATCGGCGCCCGCGAGCTTGGTCGCCTCGGTCAGGGTGTGGATGTAGTCGGCCGAGTTGTGGCCCATGGCCTTGAGCTCGCCCGCATCGAGCATGTTGAGGATCTCGAGGCCCATGGCGCCCGAGCTCCACGGACCCAGCCCGTAAACGTCGAGGCCACCCCATTCGATCTTCAGTGGCGGTTCGACCGTGCACGCGTATGCCGCGAAGTCGTCTCGCGTGATGAGCCCGCCGTTTTCCGCGTGGAAGCGGGCCATGGTCTCGGCCACGTCGCCGCGGTAGAAGGCGTCGCGGGCGGCCTTGAATCCGGCCTCGCGTCCGCCTTTGGCGGCTGCCGCCTTTTCTTCGTCGGCCAGGTACTGGAGCGTTGCGGCGAGATCTCTTTGAAAGAAGACGTCGCCGATGGCAGGCACCTTGCCGCCGGGAAGGAAGATCGCCTCGCAGCCCGGCCATTTCCGCGTCTTTTCGACGGCCTCGGCGATCCGCATCGCCATGTGGGGATGGACCGGAAAGCCCTCGCGGGCCAAGCGGATGGCGGTCTCGGCGACGTCGCCGAAAGACATGGTCCCGAAACGCTCCAGCGCCGTCATCCAGCCGTCGGGCGCGCCCGGTACGATGGCCTCGTAGATGCCGCCCAGCGCGATCTTGCCGCCGGTGTTCTGCTCGTACCATTCGGGTGTCGACTTCTCGCCCCACCACCCGAGTCCGGCGACCGTGGAGACCGCGTCCGCGTCCTTGGAATAGACCATGATCGTGGTGATGCCGTGGAAGCCGGTCATGTGCGGCTCGACCACGTTCGAGACCAGCCCCGCCGCGACACCGGCGTCGACGGCGTTGCCGCCGGCCTCGAGGATCATGAATCCGGCGTGGGTCGAAAGATAGTTGCCCGCGGCGATCACGTGGCGGGTCCCCATGACCGTGGGGCGAAGCGACGGCGGGACGGGGTTTGGGGCGTCGTTCATGGCGATCTCCTCATGGGGTTGTTTGCTCGGTTCCGTCGCCGGTTCACAGGCCGACGGCGTACGCTTGGCGGCGGGGGTCCGCCCCGCCCGCCATCACGCCGGTCTCCAAGTTCTTGTGGATTGCGGACACCGATCCCACCAGCCAGTGGCGTTCTCCGAACCATTCGACGCGATGGCCGATCTCGGAAAGCGCGGCGGCCACATCTTGCGCGATGGGTGGCTCGAGCCGGAGAAGCCCGGGGTGGGTCTCGCGCGTCTCGCCGGCCGGGAAGCTGTATGAGGCGAATCGCGGCACTTCGACCGCTTCCTGCGGCGCCATGCCGAACAGATTGATGTTGAAGAACACCTGCATCATCGCCTGGGGGATGACGCCCGAGCCGGGCGAGCCGAAGGGCATGAGATCGCGCCCCGGCCGAATCGCGAGCGTCGGCATGCAGCCGCAGTTGGGCCGCTTGCCGGGGGCGACCGCATGTGGGTGTTCGGGGTCGGTCGACGAATGGACGCCGAAGGTCGACACCGGCAATCCCAGCTCCGGAACGATCGGGGCGCTGACGGCACCCGAGCTCGGGGTCGAGGCGAAGACGTTGGATTGCGAATCGACGACGCAGAAAAACGTGGTCGCCAGCGCGCCGGCGCGCGCCTTGCCGGCGTCGGCGGGAAACCCGTCGAGGCCCGGCGCCGTCGCCGGCCACGGAACACCTTCGATGCGGCCGGGCGCGGGCATGTCGGGCAGCGCCTGGCCGGGGTCGATCAGGCGGCGGCGCTCGGCGGCGTAATCGGGCGACAGCAGCGCGTCGATCGGCACGTCCACGAAGCGGGGATCGCCGTAATAGCCGTGGCGGTCGGCGGCCGCGATCTTGATCGCCTCGGTCAGCGCGTGGATGTAGGCGGGCGAGTTGTGGCCCATGCCTTCCAAGTCGAGGCCGTCGAGGATGCCGAGCGCCTGCGACAGCATCGGCGCCCCGGTCCACGGTCCGCAGCCGTAAAGCTCGAAATCGCGATAGTGGCCCTTGACGGCGGGCTCGACGGTCGCCTCGAAGCCGGCCATGTCGTCGTAGGTGAGGAGGCCGTGGCGTTCTTTCATGTAGGCCGCGAACGCGCGAGCGATGTCACCCTTGTAGAATGCGTCCCGCGCCGCCCTAAGTCCGGCGTCGCGCCCGCCCTTGGCCGCGGCCGCCTTCTCTTCGTCGGCCATATGCTGGAGCGTCGCCGCGAGCGCCGGCTGGCGGAACAGCTCGCCGACCGCGGGCACGCGCCCGTCGGGAAGAAAGACGGCGGAATTCCCCGGCCACCCGCGGATCAGATCGACCCGGTCCTCGATTAGCATCTTCATGTGGGGATACATAGGGAAGCCGTCGCGGGCGAAGGCGATGGCGCGCCCGGCCACTTCGCCGAACGACATGGTCCCCCACCGCCTAAGCGCGGTGATCCAGGCGTCAGGCGGCGCCGGCACGATCGCGCTCTGGTCCCCTTGCGGGATCTTGCCCTCGAAGCGGTCTTGGAAGTATTGGCACGACGCCGCCTTGGGCCATGTCCCGATGCCGTCGATGGTCGCCACTTCGCCCGACCCGGCTTGGTAGACGAGGATCGGGGAGACGCCGGAGAACGCGTGAAAGTGGCTTTCGACAACGCCTTCGGTGATGCCGGTGGCGACGCCTGCGTCAACGGCATTGCCGCCGGCCTCGAGGACTGAGAACCCGACGTGGGCGGCAAGGTAGTGCCCCGCGGCCACCATGTGCCGGGTGCCGGTGACGGTCGGGCGGTGGGCGCGGAAATCGCTCGTGGTCATGGCGCGTGTCCCCCTTCGGTCCCGCCCTGGCCTAGAAACCGACGGCCCAGGCTTGGCGGCGCGGGTCCGCGCCCGCGTACATGAAGCCGGTGTCCGGATCCTTGAGGATGCAGCAAACCGACGCCGCGAGCCAATCGCGCTTCGGCCACCACTCCGTCTTGTGGCCAAGCGCGTTCAGCCCGTGCCAGACGTCGTCGCCGAGCCTTCCTTCGATGCGGAGGACGCGGTCGAGGATCTCGTGCGGCTCGAACGGCTGGGGGAAGCTGTACGACGCGAACCGGGGCGCCTCGACCGCGGACTGCGGGTCCATGCCGAAGGCGAAGATGTTGAGGAAGACCTGCAGCGTCGCCTGCGGGATCACGTCGGAGCCCGGCGAGCCGAAGGGCATCACCAGGCCGTCGTCGCGGGTCGCGATGGCCGGCAGGATGCAGCGTGGTCGTTTGCCGGGCGCAACGCAGTTAGGGTGGCTTGGATCTGCGGTCGAGAGCTTGCCGTATGCCGAGACCGCGATTCCCGTCCCCGGCACCAGCGGTGCATCCAGGAAGCTTCCGCTCGGCATGCCGGTGAAGATGTTGCCGGCCGCGTCGATCACGCAAACGATCGAGGTGGCAAGATCGCCGGGCGACCGCGAGGTCGCGTGGGCTGCACCGCCGCCCTCGGTCGTGGCCCCGGCCTGGGTCGGATCATGTGGAATCGGCGGCCCCTCGCCGAGCTCAGCCGCCGACGGTGGAAAGCCGGGATAGGCCTTGGCGGCGTCGATATGGGCGCGGCGTTTGGCCGCGAACGCCTTGTCCAAAATTGACTCGACGGGCACGTCGACGACGGCGGGATCGCCGATATCGGCCTCGCGGTCGGCCATGGCTATCTTGACCGACTCGGTCAGGGTGTGGATGTAGGCGGCGGTGTTGTGGCCGAGCGATTCGAGCGCGACGCCGTCCAAGAGGTTGAACAGCATGAGGGTGTGGAGTCCGGCCGTAGACCCTGTGGCAATACGGACGTCGCGCCAGGTGACCTCGGCCGCCGGGCTGAAGTCCGCTTCGAAGGCCGCCATGTCCTCGGCCGTGAGCAGACCGCCGTTTTCCTTGTGATATGCGATTATGTGGGCCGCCACGTCGCCTTCGTAGAAGGCGTCGCGCACGCCCCTAAGCCCGGCTTCGCGCCCGTCCTTGGCCCGGGTCCGCTCTTCCGCGATCAGGAAGTCGAACGTGCGCCCCAAGTCGGCCTGGACGAAGCGATCGCCGGCCTCGGGCGGCTTGCCGCCCGGCATGGCGACGGCGACGCTCGAAGGGTGCAGGATGTCCTTGCGCTCGGCGATGTGGCGCGCCATCAGCGCGTACATGGGGAAGCCATCGCGCGCGAACCGCGCCGCCGAATGGGCCACGTCGGCAAACGACATTGTTCCGAAGCGCGCGAGCGCGGCGACCAGCGAGCCCAGCGCGCCGGGGACGATGGCCTCTTCGAAACCAGCCGGAATTCGCCCACCGTGCTTGTTCTGGAAATACGCGCACGATGCGGCCTGCGGCCAGAAGCCGATGCCGCTTGAAGCCAGCGTCTCGCCGGTCTCGGCCATGCGAAAGACCATCGGCGCGATGCCGGCGATGCCGGTCATCTGGCTTTCGACAACGCAAGTCACGAGACAGGCTGCGACGCCGGCATCCACCGCGTTGCCGCCGGCTTCGAGGATTTGCAGGCCGGCCTGGGCCGAGAGCTGGTGGCCGGCCGCGACCGCGTGGCTGAGCCCCGTGGCGTTCGGCCGCCACGGCTGGCGGCCCGGCGGCGGTATCCGCATGATGGCGGCCTCCCCAGGGACGGGCGCGAAGGCCCTTGGTGCGGGCTCTTGCTACGGCTTTATACCTTGACAACCCTAAGCCTGCGAAGATTATATCGTCGCTACCAACGAGACACGGAATCGCCGCGATCGTGCGGCGCAACCGGCAAATGGGTGCGCGTTCGAAATCGGACGCAGACGCCATAGCCCCGTCAAGTGGGCGACGACGTGTTCTATCGTACCGGCGATCAAGCGTCGGTGTCGCAATTGCAATCCTGGGAGTCCCTGCCATGAAGCGTTTAGTCCCCTGTGCCCTTGGCGTGCTCGCGCTTGGTTGGAGCGCGGCTGCGCTATCCGACGAGCTCGTCATCGGGGTGCGCACCGAACCCCAGTCGATCGATCCGCACTGGAACTCGCTCTCCGGCGACAAACAGGTCGAGCAGCACTACTTCCAGCGGCTCGTCCACATGAACGAATTCTCGCAGCCGGTGCCGCAACTCGCGGTCTCGGTCGAGCCCATCGCCGACGACACCTGGGAGGTGAAGCTCCGTCAGGGCGTCAAGTGGCACGACGGCGCCGACTTCGACGCCGACGACGTGCTTTTCACGTACCAACGCCTGATCGACAAGGTTCCCGGCGCGCCGTCGGCGCCGTTCCACGCGATCGGGCGCGGCAACAAGCAGTTCAAGAAGGTCGACAGCCACACGGTCCACGTCACGACCGATGGTCCCTATCCGACGCTCCGTCCCGACATGGGCGGGTTCGCGATCCTGGCCGAGCACGCGGCAAGCGGCGCCGAGCCGTCGGTCGACTTCAACAACGGCAAGGCCGCGATCGGCACCGGGCCGTACAAGTTCGTCGAGTTCAAGTCGGGCGACCGTACGATCATCGAGAAGAACCCCAACTACTGGGGCGATGCGAAAACCTGGGCGCCGAAGTGGGACAAGATCACCTTCAAGCCGATCACCGAGGGTTCGTCACGGCTCGCGGCGGTTCTCGCCGGCGACGTGGATGTGGTCGACTATCTTCCGACCGCCGACGTGGCGCGGCTGAAAAAAGATGGCAAGATCGTGGTCGCCGAGGGCTCGTCGGATCGCGTCATTTACTTCCGCATGCACCGCCGCGATATCGAACCTTACGTGACGACCAACGACGACAAGCCCATGTTCCCGAACCCGCTACTGGATTGGCGGGTGCGCCGGGCGATGTCGGTCGCCATCAACCGCGACGCGATTCGCGACCGCGTCATGGGCGGCGCGTCGATCCCGACGGGCAACGTCGTGCCCAAGGGGTTCTTCGGCCACCACGAAGGCATCGAGACCGATCCGTACGATCCGGAGGAATCGAAGAAGCTGCTGGCCGCCGCGGGCTACCCGGACGGCTTCAAGATAACGCTGCACGGACCAAACGACCGTTACATCAACGACGCCAAGATCGCCGAGACGGTCGCCCAGATGTGGACGCGGGTCGGCATCAAGACCGCGGTCTCGACCATGCCGCGCAACATATTCTTCACCAAGCAGCGCAGCGGCGGCCCCAACAGCCAACCCTATTTCCAGATGCCGAGCTTTTCGGTGACGCTGGTCGGTTGGGGCACCGGCACGGGCGAGGCGCTCTATTCCTTGGATGGTTTGGTGCGCACCTACAACGATCTGGCGGGTCACGGCTACTCCAACTCCGGCCGGTACTCGAATCTTCGGGTCGACGTGCTGATCTCCATGGCCGAGAAGGAGCTCGACGACGAGAAGCGTCTCGTCCATCTCCGCGAAGCGGCCGAGATTGCGCTACGCGACTACGCGGTGATCCCGATCCACTTCCAGGTCAACTTCTGGGGCCTGCGCAAGGGCCTCAAAATGACGCCGCAAACCAACGAGCGGACTTACGGCTGGAACATCGACAAGGCCGGCTAGGTCTTCGCGATCGCATTCCGGGCAATCACTACGCGGGGCGTCTCTCCCGATCAGGCGAGGGGCGCCCCGTCCGTTTTCCGAAACTCCTTGGCCGGTCCGACGCGACGGACCGTGACGGCTTGACGTGACCGCATTCATCATCCGCCGTCTGATGCAGTCGGTGATCGTCATCTGGGTGATGACGTTGATCGTCTTCTTCGGGGTCAACGTGATAGGCGATCCCGTCGAGATGTATGCGTCGGATTTGTGCAACCAGGCCTGCCGACAGCGAATCGTCGAATCGCTGGGCCTCGACCGCCCGATCTTCGAGCAATACCTCGTGTTCCTGGGAAGCGCCCTCAAGGGAGAGCTCGGAAACTCGTTCCGCCTGGGCGTGCCGTCGCTGGAAGCGATCATGGCGCGGCTCCCGGCAACGATCGAGCTCGCCATCTTCGCCATGCTGTTGACCGTGACCGTCGGCATTCCGCTTGGCATGTGGGCAGGTCTCAGGCCCAAATCGATCGCCGGCCGGCTCATCATGGGGGGCTCGATCCTCGGCTTCAGCCTGCCGTCGTTCTGGGTCGGGCTCATGCTGATCCTGATCTTCGCGCTCCAGCTCGGCTGGCTGCCGACGACGGGCCGGGGTGACACGCGCGAGTTCCTGGGCCTCGAGTTCAGCTTCCTCACCGTCGACGGCTTCAGGCACATGATCTTGCCGGGGGTCAACCTTTCGCTCTTCTTCATGGCGCTGCTGATCCGGCTGGTGCGCGCGGGCGTGCGCGAGGTGCTGTTCGTCGATTACATCAAGTTCGCCCACGCCAAGGGCCTGCATTGGCACCGGGTCATCTTCGTCCATCTCCTCAAGAACATCATGATCCCGGTGATCACCGTGCTGGGGCTCGAATTCGGGGGCCTGCTGGCGTTCGCCGTGATCACCGAGACGATCTTCGCCTGGCCCGGCATGGGCAAGTTGCTGATCGATTCGATCAACCTTCTCGACCGGCCCCTCATCGTCGCCTACCTGATGCTGATCGTCTTCTTCTTTATCGTCATCAATCTCACGGTCGATATCACCTACTCATTCCTTGATCCGCGCGTACGCTTGCAGAGGGCGCCGTCATGACTGCCACCGTCGAGGCCGTCGAGACCGTCGAGGACGTTCCCGCGCGCGTGGAAACGCCGTTCCGCCGCTTCGTCATGGAGTACTCCGAGAGCAAGGTGGCCGTGGCGGCGTTCTTCGGCTTCGTCGCAATCGTTTTCATCGCGCTGTTCGCGAACTGGATAACGCCCCAGAACCCGCACGATCTGATGCAGATCGACATCCTCGACAACCTGCTTCCGCCGGGATCCGAGGCCTTGGTCGGTTATACCTACGTGCTCGGCACCGACGGCCAGGGCCGCGATATGCTGAGCGCCATCTTCTTCGGGCTCCGCATCAGCATCTTCGTCGGTGTGGCGAGCGGCTTGGCGGCATTCGTGATCGGCATGTTCGTCGGCCTGATCTCGGCGTACGCCGGCGGGCGCGTCGACGCCTTCATCATGCGCGTCGTGGATTTGCAACTCGGCTTCCCGACGATCCTGATCGCGCTCGTGTTGTTGGCCGCGCTTGGCCAGGGCGTGGACAAGGTCATCTTCGCGCTCATCGTCGTCCAGTGGGCCTATTATGCGCGCACGGTCCGGGGCACGGCGCTGGTGGAAAGGCGCCGCGAATACGTCGAATCGGCCGAATGCCTGGCCCTGGGGCGGTTCCGCATCATTCTCAAGCACTTGTTGCCGAACTGCCTGCCGCCCTTGATCGTAATCGGGACCGTGCAGGTGGCGCACTCGATAGCGCTCGAGGCCTCGCTCTCGTTCCTCGGCGTCGGGCTGCCGCCGACCGAGCCGTCGCTGGGGCTCCTGATCGCCAACGGCCGCGAGTACATGTTCGGGGGCCACTACTGGATCAGCGTCTATCCGGGAATCGCGCTCTTGATCGTCATCGGTGCCATCAACCTGATGGGCGATCAGCTGCGAGACGTTTTGAACCCGCGCCTCAATCGCTAGAGCCGCGCGACGGCTTGGCCCGGCGGCCCCGGCGTATCAGCGTGATCCCCTCCATCCGCTGCCAGGCGATCAGAAACGGCACGTTCGGCAGAATCTCGCGGACACGCGACGCGAGCGAGAGCGCGACCATGAGTTCGGGCGGCTCTCCGAGAAGCGCGCCCATCGCCACGTAGCCGCCTTCCTGGACGCCAAGCGCGCCCGGCACCATGAACGCGAGACCGCGCATCGCCGAGGTCAGGCCTCGGATCACGGCGGCCTCGAAGATCCCGAGCGGATGGCCCATGAGATGGGCGGCGAGTAGAATCTCGCCGATGGGGACGACGTCCGCGAGCACGCGGTACGCGCAGGACGCGACCACGCTTCCGGGCCTTCGGTAGACGTCGCGGATTCCTTCGTGCATGGCCGCGATGCGAACGGACAGCGATTGCCACCGTGCCGCCCGGCGGGCGAGGAACGTCACGCCGCCGCCGAGTTGGAGCGCGACAAAGCCGCCGATGCCAAGCGCCAAGGCCGCAGCGATTCCCGCCGCGCCCGCCAGCACCGCCGGGTCGGGGACGAGAACCGAGAACAGAACGACACCGGCGAGGGTCCAGAACAGGACCAGGATCCCTTGCACGGTCTTGTCGACGACGGCCGTCGATGCGGCGTCCAAGAAGCTACCGTGCCAAATGGTGACGAGGCGCGCTTTCACCACCTCGCCACCGATGGTCGCGACGGGAAGCAGCGTATTTACCGCCGAGCCCATCCACGAGGCCGCTAGCGTCTGCCACACGCCGGGTCGCGTATCGGGCGGGAAAAGCCGCCGCCATGCCTCGGCGCCGACGAGCTGGACGGGTGGTGCGAAGACGCACACCCACAACAAGCTCCAGCCCGCTTCGCCGAGACGGCCCGCCACCGGTCGGATCCCCTGCCAGGCGAACACCAGCGCTAGCGCACACAAGCCCGCGAAGAGTCCGATGGAGGCCGACCGCTTCATCGCCGCGTTCATACAGCCTCGCCGGCGAAGCATCCAGCGTTCAGCGCGAGCCCGCGCCACGTTATTGCGAACCGACGGGCCGAAGCGTTCGATCCGTGCGTGGCGACGGCAGTGAAGATCCGAATGTGACCGGCCCGTCAAATGCGCGCGAGCCCGGTTGAACACCGGACCACCGGATCCCCATTTCTATCGGAGGGAGGCGGATGGGCGGGCACGCCGTGGCCGCTCGCGGCTTGAACCAACGAAAGCGCCCGCGATGACCGTATTCGACAGCGCCGAATTCGACGGCCACGAAGACGTCGTCTTCCACGCCGATCCCGCTACGGGTCTCAACGCCATCGTCGCGATCCACAGCAGCGTCCTCGGCCCCGCTTTCGGGGGCATGCGGATGCGCGCGTATGCGAGCGACGCCGCCGCGCTCGACGACGCGCTTCGGCTCTCGAAAGGCATGACCTACAAGGCGGCGATGGCGGAGCTTCCCTTCGGGGGCGGCAAAGCGGTGATCATCGGCGATCCACGAACCCGAAAGACGGACGCACTGCTTAGCGCCATGGGCCGATTCATCGAATCCTTGAACGGGCGCTACCACACGGCCGACGACATGGGCACCACGGTTACCGACATGAACGTGCTGAGAGAGGAGACCCGCTTCGCCCACGGTATCGCCGATGCGTCCGGCAATCCGCTGCCGGTGACCGCTTTCGGCGTGTTTGCGGGAATCCGGGCGGCGGTGGCGCAGCGATTGGGCCGCGACGATTTGGACGGCGTCGGAGTCGCGATCCAGGGTCTTGGCAATGTCGGCGCCCGTCTTGCGCGCTATCTCACCGAGGCCGGCGCCCGGCTCTGGGTCGCGGACATCGATCCGACACGCGTCGAGCGCGCGGCCGACGAGCTCGGTGCCCGCGCCGTCTCGCCGGAGTATATTCACGCCATCGCAGCAGACGTCTTCGCGCCCTGCGCGGCGGGCGCGATCATCAACGACCGTACACTGCGCCAGATCCGAGCTTCGGTCGTCGCCGGTGCCGCCAACAACCAGCTTGATAAGCCGCGCCACGGCGCCGCGCTCAAGGAAAAGGGCATCCTCTACGCTCCCGACTACGTCATCAACGCGGGCGGACTGATCGACGTGGCTTGCGAGGGACCGGACTACGACCCCGCCCGCGTGCTCGAGCGGGTGGCGGGTATTTACGATACCGCCCGGGAGGTCTTCGGGCGCGCGCGCGTCGAGGACGCGCCAACCAACCTCGTGGCCGACCGAATGGTTCGTGCGCGTCTCAGCTCACATGGGCAATCGACGATCGCCGCTTGACCGGAACGGCAAAGGCGGCTGACATCGCCAGAGCCGCCCGAGGGGGCGGCTGAAATCGTCCAAGCCGCGGGAGGGAGCATGAGCGAGGAAACCGATTCGGTGCAGCCGCCCAATCTCGATGCCTTGCCGCGTTTCGCGGGCATCGCCACTTTCATGCGGCTGCCGCTGGTGGACGATGCCGACGCGCTCGACATCGCGCTCTCGGGCGTTCCCTGGGACGGCGGCACCACCAACCGGCCCGGCGCCCGGCATGGTCCGCGCGAGATCCGCAACGCCTCGAGCCTGATCCGCCGGATCAACCCCGCCAACGGCATCGCGCCATTCGCGCTCTGCCGTGTCGCCGACGTGGGCGACGCGCCGGTGAACCCGGTGGACGTCATGGACTCGCTCACGCGAGTCCAGGGCTTTTTCGCAAGGATCATCGCCGCGGGCGCGGTGCCGCTGAGCGCCGGCGGCGACCATCTGGTCACGCTTCCGATCTTGCGCGCGTTGGCGACCGGGGGGCCGGTCGGGCTCGTCCACTTCGACGCCCATAGCGACACCTGGGACACCTACTTCGGCGGCTATCGCTACACCCACGGCACACCGTTCAGGCGTGCGGTCGAAGAGCACCTCATCGACCCCCGGCGCACGATCCAGATCGGCATCCGCGGCTCGCTCTACGACGAAGGCGAGTTGGACTTTGCACTCGAACAGGGGATGCGGGTGGTCCGGATCGAGGAGTTCTACGACTTGGGCCTTGACGCGGTCGTCGCCGAGGCGCGCCGCATCGTCGGCGACGGGCCCACATACGTCAGCTTCGACGTGGACGGGCTCGATCCCGTCTACGCACCGGGCACCGGCACGCCCGAGGTCGGCGGCTTTACCACCCACGAAGCGCAGCGCATGATCCGCGGTCTCGCCGGCCTCGACCTCGTCGGCGCCGACGTGGTCGAGGTCGCACCGCCGTTCGATCCGTCCGGCAACACGGCGCTCGTTGGCGCGACCATGATGTTCGAGCTTTTGTGCGTGCTCGCCGACGCCGCCCACCGCCGGCGCGGGGGCTAGCGCCTCATCCGATTAAGCGAAATCGGCCCTTGCGCCTGCCTGTCCTCAGCTCTCGGTTCGGGTGCGGTCCGAATTCCGCTTGCCGCGTTCGAAGAAGGTCCGAACGCGCGCTTGCGCCACCTCGCCCGCGACGAGACGCGCGAACGAGGCGGCCTCGGCCTCGATCATCTGGGCGCGCGCGCCTCCGAACCTCACCCATAGATCGATTAGGGCGTAGGGTGCGGGGTTTTCGGCGAAGGGCACGCTTTTGCCGAGCCGGCGGCGCATCGAGGCGCCGAGAAGGCGGCGGGCAGGGCCTGCGTTGTAGAGCGAAAGCCACGGCCGCGGGGGCCGCCCGCGGGTTTCACCGAGAACCGCCCGCCCCGCCAGGGCTTCGATGCCGTTCGCGTCGGCCACGGCATCGACAAGCCCGAGCCGCTGGGCCTGGCGGGCGTCGATGGTGCGACCGCTCAGCATCAGCTCCATTGCCCGCGGCGCCGCGATCAGCCGTGTCAGGCGCGCGGTGCCGCCGAAGCCCGGATGAAGCCCAAGAGTGACCTCGGGCGCGCCGAAGGTGGCATCGTCTCGGGCGATCCGGGCGCGGGTAGCGAGCGCGACCTCGAGCCCGCCCCCCAGGCAATAGCCGTGAACCAAGCTCGCGGTATTGAGCGGTAACGCCTCGATACGGTCGAAGGCGCGCTGCACGCGACGCACTTTCGCGCATCCGTCGGCCTCGCCCAAACCGACGAACTCGGCGATATCGGCGCCGGCGACGAAGCCCTTGTCCTTCGCCGAACGAATTACCAGCGCCCGCGGCGGATGGGCTTCGAGGGCGTCGAGGACGGACTCGAGCTCGCCCACCACGTCGTCCGAAAGCGTATTTGCGCCGCTGCCCTGCTTGTCGATCGAAAGCCAAAGGATGCCGTCGGCGTCGGTTTCGCTGCGGAAGTGGCGAAGGGGCACGTCCAGGGGTGCCTGCGTCAGGCTGCGGCGCCGAGATCGGCCGCGGCCACGAACCCCACGCCCGCCGCACGCATGTTCTCGCGCGCGACTGCGAGCGAGCCGTCCAAATCGATGGCCCGGCAGGCGTCGTCGATCACGCATGCCCCGAACCCCTCGGCGCGTGCGTCCACCGCCGAGAAATGGACGCAGAAATCGGTCGCGAGGCCCGCCAAGAACACCCGTGCCAGGCCGCGTTCACGCAAATAGCCGGCGAGCCCGGTGGCGGTCTGGCGGTCGTTCTCGCGGAATGCCGAATAGGAATCGATCTCCGCGCGGAATCCCTTGCGGACGATCATCTTGCAGTTGGGAAGCCCGAGGCCGGCGTGGAACTCGGCGCCGCGGGTTCCCTGGACGCAGTGGTCGGGCCAGAGCGTCTGGTCGCCGTACGGCATCTCGATCGTCTCGAAGGGGCTGTGGCCGGGATGGGCGCTCGCGAACGAGGTGTGCCCCTTGGGGTGCCAATCCTGGGTCATGACGACGT
The DNA here is from genome assembly GCA_030746935.1 of Rhodospirillales bacterium. Taxonomy (GTDB): domain Bacteria; phylum Pseudomonadota; class Alphaproteobacteria; order Rhodospirillales; family JASLLV01; genus JASLLV01. The sequence continues at coordinate 13,925 of JASLLV010000056.1, forward strand.
GATCGAAGCGGCTGGCAAGCGCGTTGATCACCGCCACCACCTCGACGCCGTCGGCGACCGCGAGCGCGCCGCCGGGACAAAAGTCGTACTGGACGTCGACGACCAAAAGCGCGTCATTCGCGCCCGTAAGGATCTCGCCGGTCATCGGGCGTGCATGCCCCCTCGCGAATGGCCCCTTGAGGGTGAGTATGGGGCAATGCGCGAGGCGCGCAACCGCCGAGAGCCCGAAGATCAGGATCGCGCGCGCACCCCTTGGCGAAGGCGGCCAAGGGCTGCCATAGTGCGACCTTGGGCGCGGAGAAGGGGAAGGCGGATGCACTGGAACAGAATGATCACCGTCGTCGACGCCCACGCCGAGGGCGAGGTGGGCCGGGTCGTGGTCGGCGGCGTCTTGCCGCCGCCGGGCGAGACCATGTTCGCCAAGGCGCGATACCTCGAAAACGAGGCCGACTGGCTGCGCAAGTTCCTCCTGAACGAACCACGCGGAACCGGCACCACTTGTGCCAACCTGGTGGTCCCGCCGACGCACGCGGACGCCGATGTCGGCTTCATCATCATCGAAGCCAACGAATATCCACCGATGTCGGGCTCCAACACCATCTGCACGGCGACGGTGCTGCTCGAGACCGGGATGATCCCCATGACCGAGCCCGAGACCCGGTTCACGATGGAGGCGCCCGGCGGGCTTGTGCGCATTACCGCGACTTGCCGGAACGGGCGATGCGAGCGGATCAAGTTCGCGAACGTGCCCTGCTTCGTCTGGCATCTCGACCATCCGCTCGAGGTCGAAGGGCTCGGCACGCTAACCGTCGACGTCGCATACGGCGGCATGGTTTACGCCATGGCGGACGCGAGCGCGCTGGGCTTCGCGATCAAGCCCGACGAGGCGCGCGAGATCGCGGAAGCCGGGGGCCGCATCATCGCGGCGGCGGCCGAGCAGATCGAGGCCGTGCATCCCGAGAACCCCGAGATCAACACGGTATCCGTGGTCGCGATCGGGACGCCGGTGGAAGAGGCCGAACCGGGGCGCAAGGTCGCGCGCAATGCCTGCGTCGCGCCGCCCGACCACATCGACCGCTGCCCCACCGGCACCGCGACGTCGGCCAGGGTCGCGGTTCTGCATGCGCGCGGCGAGCTCGCGCCCGAGGACGTGTTCGAGAACCACTCGATCATCGAGACCCGCTTCGAGGCCGAGATCACCGAGATCACAAGCGTTGGCGGCATCCCGGCCGTGGTCCCCTCGGTCGCCGGGCGGGGCTTCGTGATCGGCGTCTATCAGTTTGGGCTCGACCCCGCCGATCCGTTCCCCGAAGGCTTCCACCTCGACGACGGATCGCGAGTCTAAGCGCGCCGCACCTCTCGACCTCTCCGGGGCGCGGGCTTTTGTCGAGTGCCTCCACCGTCATGCCCGCACCTGTTGCGGGCATCCAAGGCTTCACCATGGCGGCCGGGGCCATGAAGACGTGGATGGCCGGAACGGGGTCCGGCCATGACCATATCGGTGGATGGGTTGGCGCGCCGCCGGCGCCGGTCTTAGCCCTTGAAGGGCCGCGCCGTGACGACGACGGCGTCGCCGTCGGCGTACACGTACTCTCCGGGGCGGAATTTCACATTGCCGAAGACGACCGCCTCGCCCACCGTGCCGATGCCGTTCTTGCACGGCCGCTTGGGGTTGGTGCCGATCGCCTTGACGCCGAGTTGGGCGTCGGCGATCTCGTGGGCGTCGCGGACGCAACCGTTGATGACCAGCCCGGCCCAGCCCTTTTCGGCTGCGAGCTGGGCGACGTTGCCGCCGACAAGCGCGCGGCGAATCGATGCGCCGCCGTCCACCACCAAGACCTTGCCGGCGCCGTCGCCGGCCAGCACTTCGCGCAGGTTCAGATTGTCTTCGAAGGTGGCGACGGTGACGATGGTCCCGGAAAAAACCGCATGCGCGCCGTAGTCCCGGAACGCGACCTCGCAGACCGTCGCGTCGTCTTCCATCGCATCGCAGACGTCCGCCGTCGCCGGCGCGCCTTGTTGCCCTTGGCTCACGTCGACCCCCCTGATTTCCGTTTTCGTCTCGCGCCCGGTCCCTTCCGCAGGCTCGGGTGCCTCTCGACGATCAACTTATCCCACCATCGGCCAATCGCGAAAGCGCCGTTGCGGCCTTCCACTTCCCGATGGTCCGGGGCAGCGGCGCTCATGCGGTGACGCGGCCATTGATCTATCTCAAAGCCGCTCTCTTTCGTACATTGGAAAATCTTGATCTTCTAGGGTCCAGACTCATTCAAATCCAATAGCAGACGATGGCTGCGAGGCATAGGGCGGCCATGAAGTTCTGGGCCT
>JASLLV010000057.1 GCA_030746935.1 Rhodospirillales bacterium
ATCCGCCGATTCGACGAGTTGCGCAAACGGCGTATCATCCCCTGAGGATCGAGCGCGAGACCACGGCGAATATCGGGAGGAGACGGATGACCGAAGAGCTGTTGGGCGAAAATGGGATGGACTGGGCGAGCCTTGAGGCCGAACTCGATGGGGCGCGCGCGAACGACATCGACCACGACAAGGGCCTCGCCTTCGTCGTCCACGCAGACGACGCGCTGACCGAGGTGGGGAAGAAGGCTTATCTCAAGTACTTCTCGTCGAACGGCGTCGCCCAGGGCGCCTATCCCAGCCTGGCAAGATTCGAGGACGAACTCGTCCGCGCGACCACCGATTTGATGCGCGGCGGCGAGGGCGTGGTCGGCACGGTGATGCCCGCCGGCACCGAGAGCTGCTTTATGGCGGTCAAGGCGGCCCGCGACTGGGCGGCCGCCAATCGGCCGGTCACGGGCACTCCCGAAATCCTGGTCGCGCGCTCGGCCTATCCGTCCTTCGCCAAGGCCGCCCGATACCTGGGGCTGAACGAGGTGCGGGTCGCCCTCGCAGACGATTTGCGCGCCGACGTCGCCGCCATGGCGCAAGCGGTCACGGACTCGACGATCATGATCGTCGCCTCGGCGCCAACCTGGTGCCACGGCGTCTTCGACCCCGTGATCGAGCTCGATGCGCTGGCCCGTGAGCGGAACCTCTGGCTGCACGTGGACGCCTGCGTCGGCGGCTTTCTTGCGCCCTTCTTCAAGAAGCTCGGCCAGTCGGTCCCCGACTTCGACTTCTCGCTTCCCGGCGTAACTTCGCTCTCGGCCGACATGCACAAGTACGGCTATACGCCGAAGACATCGTCGGTGATCCTGTATCGCAACGCCGAGTACGCCGCCTACCAGTCGCTCGATTTCGACGACTGGCCCGGCGGAACGTACGGATTGAACGCGTTTACCGCGTCTAGGCCCGGCGCCCCCGTCGCCGCCGCGTGGGCGGTGATGAAGCACCTCGGGACCAAGGGATACTTGGCGGAGGCGAAGCGCATCATCGCCGCCCGCGACGCGTTGGTTGCCGGTATCGAGACGATGCCTGCGCTTCACCTCACGGCGCCGCCGGAATTTTGTGTCGTCACCTTCGCCGCCACCGGCTTCGACGTCTTTGCGCTCGCCGACGCGCTCGCCGTCAAGGGCTGGCTGGCGGGGCGAATCCGTGACCCGCGCTCGCTCCACGTCATGGTGGTGCCGCGCCACGACCGCGCGATGCCCGGATTCCTCGCCGCACTCGGCGAAACGGTGGCCGAGCTCGCCTCGGGACAGACGCGCACGGCCTGAACCGGTCATCCCCCAGGCGGTCGGGCCGAATTCGCCCAGGGGGAGGTGCGCAAGAGCAGCTTTCGAAGCCTATCCCCCATGCCGAGAATCCCGCCCTTCGTTCGGACGATGGTTCGGTCAACGGTCGCCGCTCCGCCTTCGGCGATGCGCGCTTTCGTGTTCATGGTGTTGGCGACGCTGTTCGCCACTTTGACCAACGCCGGCATTCGCCACATCACCGCCGACGTACATCCCTTCGTGGTCACTTTCTTCCGCTCGGTGTTCGGGTTCGTAGTGCTGATCCCGGTCTTCTTCCGATACGGGCTGGCGCCGCTGGTGACCCGACGTCCGGGCCTGCACGCGCTGCGCGGAGCCCTGCAGCTGGTCCAGACGCTGTTCTTGTTCACGGCGCTCGGCTTCACGCCGCTGGCGACGGTCGCCGCGCTGCATTTCACGGCACCCTTGTTCACCGCCGTGATGGCGGTCGTGCTCCTAGGCGAGGCGATCCGCATCCGCCGCGTCTCGGCCTTGATCGTCGGCTTCGCGGGCGCCCTGATCATCGTGCGCCCGGGCATGATCGCGCTCGACGCAGGCCCGCTGCTGGTCCTCGGCTCGGCCGCCTTCTGGGGCGCGATCATGGTCGTGATCAAGACGTTGACGCGGATCGATTCCAGCCTGACCGTGACCCTTTACACGGGCGTCTTCATGACGCCGTTTTCGTTTCTCTTCGCGGTGTTCATTTGGGAGACGCCGGACGCGCGCGCTCTCGCCTGGCTGCTCGCGGTCGGCGTGTCAGGCACTCTGGGTCAGCTTGCGCTCGCCCAGGCCTTCCGGGAAGCCGACACCACCGCGGTGCTGCCTCTCGACTTCCTCAAGTTGATCTGGGCTGCGGCGATCGGCTATGCGCTGTTCGCCGAGGTGCCGAGCCTTTGGACCTGGATCGGCGGCGCCGTCATCTTCGCCTCCGCATTCTACTTAGCCGTTCGCGAACGCACACCCGGCTCGACGCGCCCGGCCGCGCCCACCGACGGACCGCGCGATTGACCGCGCTTTCGCCCAGAGCGCTATGCGGCCAGATTGAACCATTTGACCGGAGGCATTTTGCGCCGTCGCTAGGCGCGCCTCGCATGGCGATGCGGGGCATCGGCAAAGGGGCGCCACGACGCCACGACGCAATAGGACCGGGTCTTCGTTGGGGCGGATCGGCTTCCCGGGTTCGTTGCGGCACTATGGCACCGCATCGCGCTTTGCGCCGCGCCTGCCCGGATGAGCCGATTCGCCGCCATCAACTTGTTCAATCTGGCCGGATAGCGCTCAAACTGATACGGTTCGCGGTTGTCGGGTCGCCCCGATCAACCCGACCAGCCAGGGAGTCGATAGATGCCTGATCTGTCCAAGCGCGGGCCCGTCGTGCTCGATTATCCGAAGTACTCGTACCAATTCTCGGAATTCTTCGGGATCGGCGACAACGGCAATCTGTGGTGCGACGGCTGCGACGTGGATGCGCTTGCGGACGAATTCGGAACGCCGCTCCACGTCTTCAGCGAGAACCAGTTCCGTCACAACTACCGGCGCTTTCGCGACGCCTTTCAGGCCCATTACCCGGACGTAAAGATCTTGTTCGCGAACAAGAGCAATAACGGCCTCGCCATGCGCCACATCATGAATCAAGAGGGCGCCGGCGGCGACTGCTTCGGCCACAACGAGATGTACATCGCACTTCTCGCGGGCACCGATCCCAAGGCGCTGGTCCTCAACGGCTCCAACAAGGAAGCGGACGAGATCGAGCTCGCGGTCACCAACGGGGTATGCATCAACATCGACGCCATGGACGAGGTGGACGTAATCCACGAAACCGCGAACCGATTGGGGCGCGACATCGAGGTCGGCATCCGCGCCAAGCTCGAACTGCCCGCGCTCGAAGACCGGTTCGGCCGCGGCGTGCATTCGGGCAGCATGGCCGAGATCGTCTGGGGCGAAAAGTGGGGTATGCCGTACGAGCAGACGGTCGAGCTGGTAAAGCGCATCCGCAGCCAGATGAACAACCTGCACCCGGTCGAGCTGCACTTCCACTTAAGCCGCCTCGACAACCAGGCCAAGGATTTCGCCGAGATGGCGCGCGAGATGGTTCAGTGGTGCGCGCACCTTCGCGACGACACCGGCTGGACGCCGCCGGCGATCGATTTGGGCGGCGGCTGGACCTTCGGGCGCAAGGAGAAGACCGGCGCGCTCGGTGGTGTCGACGACGAAACCGTGTCCTCGTTCGAGAACTACGGCGCCGAAGTGGCGAGCGCGGTCAAGGACGAATGCGCCAAGCACGGTCTTGGACTTCCGACCCTCAAGATCGAGCCGGGCCGGTCGATCTCGGGCATGGCCGGCATCGCGGTCGGGCGCGTCGGCGCCGTCAAGACCTGGGCCAAGAAGAACCACAAGTGGGTCAACGTCGATCTCTCGGGCAACCACGTTCCGTGGATCAGCATTCCCCACCACTACCACATCGTTGCCGCCAACAAGGCAAGCGCGCCGGCGACCGAGACCGTCGACATCGTCGGGCCCATCTGTACCCACGACGTGCTCGGCCATGCGCGCGAGATGCCGGAGCTGGTGCGCGGCGACACCGTCGCGCTTCTCGATACCGGCTGCTACGCCGAATCCACGTCCGCCAACTTCAATGCCCAGTGCCGCCCGGCAACCGTGCTTGTGTGCGGCGCCGACGCCGAGGTGGTCACCGAGCGCGAGCGCTTAGAGGACGTAATGGGACGCTTCCGCATTCCGTCGCGGCTGATCGCCCAGTCCTACGGCGACGCGCTTTCGGGCGCGATCCCGCCGTCGCTGACGAGTTAGGCGGCGCCCACCCGCGGCGACGCCTCCGATTTCTTCATGGCTGGGGAGGGAGCTGAACTAGGCTGCCCTCAATCCGCGTTTTGGGCGAGGGCGATCCTGACCGCGTCGCCGTCTTCATTGCGCCCGCCCATAACGTCGGCGAGCACATGGGCGCAGAAGGGGCCGGCCGTGTAGCCGGCCGAGGCCTGGGCGTTGAAGAAGCCCGGCACCTCGGGCGCCTCGCCATAGATCGGGTTCACCACGTCGCTGAACTCCATCACCCCGGCCCAGGTCCGGATCAGGCGCAAATGCGCCATCTCGGGTACCAAGTGCTGGGCGACCCAGAGGTTCCCTTCGACCGAGGTCCTGACGACGCTGGGTTGGCCCGTGGCTGGATCGACCACGGCGGGCCATCCGCCGCCCACGAGAAGGTTGCCGTTCGCCACCTGCTTCAAAGTCAGGCGCTCGTTCGCGTGCTGGACCAGGTGCGGCAAGAAAGGTGCAGCGGGCTCGGTCGCGTTCATGTGAAGCACCAGGCTTTCGGTCGGATACGCGAGCCCCACCATCGCCGCTACGGCGCCCATGTCGGGTCCGGCGGCGTTGGCGACGCGGCGGCAACGGATGGGCCCGCCACTCGTGGTCGCGGCGAAGCCTTGCTTCTCGCGCGTGAGGCCGAGAAGCGCGGTGCCGCGCCGGAACACAGCATCCGCGTTCGCGGCGGCGCGCGCGATCGCCGGTGTCGCGATCAAGGGATTGACCTTGCCTTCGTCGGGACAGAAATCGGCGCCGATCACGGCGTCCGAAAGATAGGGTGCGAGGTTCTTGAGCTCGGCTCCAGTGACGACCCCGGAGGTGAGGCCGAGGCGCCGCTCGCCCGCGACCTTCTTTTCCAGGAAGCGAAGCTGGTCGTCGGTTTCGGCCACCATCAGCCCGCCGCCGGACTTCACTTCGACTTCGAACCCCAGTTCGCGTTCGAGCTCGCGCCACATGCGGCCACCTGCCAAATAAAGCGGTAACTTCGCTTCCAGGCGCGCGTAGCGCTCCCAATCCCCTTCCATGGCGAAAAACGACATCATCTGCACGTGAAGCGAGCCGGCGTTGGTGCCCGACGCCTGGGTGTTTAGATCGAAGCGGTCGATCACGAGCGTGTCGGTTCCCTCGCGGGCGAGGAAGTAGGCGAGCGAGCATCCGACGATGCCGCCGCCGCCGATCAGGACGTCGGTGTCCATCTTGTTTTCTCCGCCCCTTTGGATCGGCCGCGCATAGGCGGCTCAGATCATTCGCCGGTTGCCGCCGTCGATCACCGTGTCCGTGCCCTGGATGTGGCGGGCGACAGGCGAGACCAGGAAGGCGACCACTTGGGCCACGTCGTCCGCCTCGCCGAAGCGCCGGGCGCCCAGCGCGGCCAAGCGCGTCGCCTTGATCTCTTCCGCGCTCATCGCGCGAAGCTTGGCCTGGGCGGCCACGTTTCGGTCGTCGAGCGCGCCGAGGATGATCCCGGGATGGATGGTGTTCACGTTGACGTCGTCGATCAGCCCCTGGTTCGCCAGCGCCTTGGAGAAGTTGGTGACCGCGGCATTCATCGCGCCACCGATGGCGCCGCCGGAGTTCGGCAGGTAGTTCTTGGTGCCGCTCATGTTGATCACCGCGCCGTGGCTCTCCTTCAGCATCGGCCACAACGCCCGGGACAGGCGCACGCAGCCGAAGACCTTGACCGCGAACGCCTCTTGCCATGCCGAATCGTCGAGTTCGAGAAAGTCGCCAGTGACCGGTGCGCCGGCGTTGTTGATCAGGATGTCGATGCGCCCGTAAGCCTTCTCGATCGCCGCCGCGGCGGCGTCGACGCCCGCGCGCGTGCCTAGATCGGCCGCGAAAATCTCCACCCGGCGCGCGGTTTCGGCAGCAATCGTTCGCGCCGCCTCGTGAAGCGCATCCTCGTCGCGGGCCACCAGCATCAGATCGCACCCTTCGGCCGCGAGCCGTCCCGCGATCGCAAGGCCGATCCCACGATTGCCGCCGCTCACCAGCGCGACTTTTCCTTCAAGCCCCAGATCCATGCTTTCCTCGTGATCCGCTCGATCTCAACTGCGCAGACCAGATTCACGTGGCGGCGGATCGCGACCACGCGATTCCGAGCGACCACGATCTGGTCTAGTAACCCCGCGCCCGGTCCACAAGCGGGCGCGGCAATTCCCCGGCGAGCACGCGGCGCACGTTCTCGGCGTGGTGTGCGGCCGCGACATCGACCTCGTTGCGGCTCGCGACATGGGGCGTCGCGTACACCCGGGGGTGCGCCCACAAGGGATCGTCGGGCGGCAGCGGCTCGGTGCGGAACACGTCGAGCGCCGCGGCCTCGATGTGACCTGAATCGAGGGCGGCGCGAACATCGTCCTCGACCGCGTGAGAGCCGCGGCCGGGGTTGATTAGGAACGCGCCCTCGGGCAGCGCCGCTAAGTTCTCGGCGTTGATGATGTCGGTGGTTTCGGGTGTCAGCGGCAGAAGGCAGACGAGGACATCGGTGCGCGCCAGAAACGGCTTCAGCTGATCGGCGCCGTGGAAGCTCTCGACGTTTTTGACGGATTTGGTGTCGCGGCTCCAGCCGGCGGTCGGGAACCCGAGTGCTGCGGTGCTTCGAGCGGCGTCGGTCCCGAGCGCGCCAAGCCCGAGAATTCCCACGCGCCGGACGCTGGGATAAACGAAGTCCAAGGCCTGCCACTTCGCCTGGCCCTGAAACTCGCGGTAGCGGTGATAGCCACGGTGGAAGTGCAAAACCCAGTGCACGACGTAATGCGTCATGTTCTGCACCAGGCTGGCGTTGACGCCGCGGCCGATGGGAACATCCTTGGGCACATCGGGATCGCGCATCAGGTGGTCGACGCCGGCGCCGAAGGAAAAGATCGCCTTCAGGTTCGGGAAGTCCTTGTACATCCCCGGTTTGCCGCCCGTGACCAGCGTGAACTCGATGTCGGCGGGATCGCCGACGCCGTCGGGCCACAGCCGAAACTCCATCTCCGGCAGCCCCCGCTTCAGCTCGTCGACCCACTTGCCGGCGTCGTGGCTCCGGCTTCCGAACAGAAAGGCCATGGCAATTTCATCCTCCGAAGGTCGTGGCGCCCTGTAACCGTAGCCCGTGGCGCCGACAAACCCAAGTCCATCGCGCGCGCCCCTGTGGCTCGCCTACCTCGTGCGCGCATAAACTCAGACCAAGGTGGCGTCAGGAACTCGACCAGCCCATTGCCGGCAGCCAAAACACGCCGCTCCAACTGCTCGGAAGGCTCCTTCCTATCACCCGGCGCGGCGGAATTTCTGGAAGGCGTGGCAGGGAAGCGGTGCGAAATGGTCGATGGCGCCGGCCGCCTTTACCACTTCGCCCACGTACAGATCGCCGTGCGAATCGGCCCAGATGCCGTGCGGGACGATGAAATTGCCTGGCAACAAGGGCTCCCAGCCACCGAACTGGGCCTGGATGTTCCCGTCCAAGTCGCAGACGCTCACCCGGGCGATGGGGGCGTGGCCCATGGGTGGGTGCTTCATGAATTGGAAATGGGGCCCGGTCGATTCACGGTACGGGACCGTCCAGCCCAATTCGGCGATGTAGAGATTCTCGTCATCGTCGAGGAACAGATCGTCGGGGCGGTTCACCCAGTTCCAGCTGTCCAGGTAGTTTCCGTCCTGGTCGAAGAACTGGATACGGGAGTTTTCGCGGTCCGCCACTATGACGCGGCCCGAGCGGTCCACGACGATGCTGTGGGGCAGATTGAATTGACCCGGCCCATCCCCGGGCTCGCCCCACGAAGCGAGCAGCTCGCCGCCGGCCGAGAAGCGGTGGACCCGGGCGTTGCCATAGCCGTCGGAGATGAACATGTCGCCGTTGGCCGCAACCGCTACGTTGGTCACCTGGTTGAAGGGACCGCCCGCGTGTTGGACCGGGGACACCCCCACCTTGAACCCGGTATCTGCCGGTTGATTGACGTCGCCGAGAGTCATCAGCAGGGTACCGTCGGTGGTGAACTTGCGTACCGTGTGGTCGAAGTTGTCGGCGCAGTAAACGTGGTCGTTGCGATCGATGAAGATGCCGTGCGCGTTGGTGAACAGCCCCTCGCCCCAGGAATCGAGGAATTTGCCCTCCTTGCCGAAGATGATGAGCGGATGGTCTCCGCGGTTGAATACGTAGACCCGGTCGCTCGAATCGACGGCGACTCCGGCCACCTCGACGAAGGACCAGCCCTCGGGCAGCCGCTCCCACCCCTCGATCACTTCGTAGGCCAGTCTGTGTTGACCGATGGTCATGACGCACCAACTCCGTCCGACGTTTGAACCGGGAGTCACTCTAATCCCCGAACGCAAGGTTCCACAATTCCTGAGAGGAGTTCCGGATGCTGCGCGTCGGGGCGCGATGCCGGCATCAAACACCCATCGGGCCCGCTGGTTTCGGGATTGCCTAACGCGACGCTCGTCGCCTCCCCAATGGCCGTCCGATCGAGCGTCGATCAGGTGCCCTAACGGCCACCGCGATCACGCCCGCAGAAAAAAAGATGCCGGGCGATCAGGCGATCCCCGGCAAGTTAAACAGGGAGGCTTTACGTCTGGGAGACGTGTGGTCCCCGCCCGTTGCCGGCCGTCGGGACCACAGGCTCCGGTTGCGTGCCCGGAACCCGTTTATTCGGGTCGAGTTGTCGCAAATTGCCATGCAACAACACCCGAATCCGATCAATCATATATAGGGCGTCCGGGCGGATGCGACTACAAACAGTACGACACTTCCGGCATGCAAAAAACGCATACCGGGTTCATGCCGCAAGCGCCTCGTCAGGCGACCTTCGACGGCCCGTGCGAGAATCCTGCCTCGGCCACCTTGCGCAGAAGGAAGTCGCGAAAGACGCTGATGCGCTTGGAATCGCGTAGTTCCTCAGGGTAGACGAAATAGGTGTCGAAGGTGGGGCCGCGCATTTGCGGTAGAACCTCGACTAGGTTGCCCACCTCGCGGCTCATGTATTCAGGCAACGCGCCGATTCCGAGCCCGCTCTGGACGGCGCGGAAGATCCCGTAGACGTTGTTTACCCTGAGCGCCGCCTTGCGCCTCCGCCCGGGTGGCAGATCTGCTTCCAAGAGCCAGTTGGCACGCGCCACTGGTGGGGTCGCGCCTTCGCCGTAGACGATGAGCGCGTGACGGTCCAACTCGGCGGCCGTCTCGGGCACGCCGTGCTTATGCAGATACTCGGGTGCCGCGTAAATGTGATAGCGGACGTTCATCAGGTGGCGCTGAACCAGGTTCGGCTGGCGCGGCGGCCACATGCGGATGGCCACGTCCGCCTCGCGCATGGAGATGTCCATCTCGCCATCGTCGAGGACCAGGCTTAAGGAGATGTCGGGGTAGTACTCGATGAACTCCTTGATCCGCGACGTCAGCCAGACCGAACCGAAGGCGACCGTCGTCGTCACCGTGAGTGGGCCTTGCGGGCGCTCCTTCGCTTCGCGGAGTCGGCTCTCGACCAACGTCAACTCTTGGAAAACGTCCGCGGTCGTGTGGAACAGAAGCTCGCCCTGCTCGGTCAGGATCAGGCCGCGCGCGTGACGGTGGAATAGGGCGACGTTGAGGCTTTCTTCGAGGCCGCTGATCTGGCGGCTCACCGCCGATTGGCTGAGGTTCAGCGCCTCGGCCGCGTGGGTCAGGCTACCCGCCTGGGCGACCGCGTTGAAGATTCGAAGCTTGTCCCAGTCCATGCGATTGCGGATCCCGGACCGAGCGACCACCGTCGCTCGCGGCGAAGACCGCCGGCCCGTCGCCTATTGCGCCGCCTGGGCCGTTTCGGCGGCCTCGGCGAGAAACTTCTCGGCCTCCAACGCCCCCATGCAGCCCGTGCCGGCAGCGGTGACGGCCTGACGGAAGACCTTGTCCTGGACGTCGCCGGCCGCGAACACCCCGGGGACGCTGGTCGCGGTCGAATCCGGACTGGTCACGATGTAGCCTTCCGCGTCCATCTCGAGCTGGCCAGCGAACAAATCGGTGTTGGGAAGGTGTCCGATGGCAATGAAGACGCCGTCGGCCGGGATCTCGGAAAGTGCTGCGGTCTTGACGTTCTTGACCCGGACGCCGGTAACCCCGGGCGTTGGGCCATTACCCAAAATCTCGTCGGCGACGGTGTCCCAGCGGATCTCGATCTTTTCGTTTCGGAACAACCTGTCTTGCATGATCTTTTCGGCGCGAAGCGCGTCGCGGCGGTGAATCAGCGTCACCTTGGTCGCGAAATTGGTCAGAAACAGGGCTTCCTCGACGGCCGTGTTGCCGCCGCCGACGACGACCACGTTCTTGTCGCGAAAGAAGAATCCGTCACAGGTGGCGCAGGCCGAGACGCCCTGGCCCAAGAAGCGCTCCTCACTTTCGAGTCCCAGCCAGCGGGCCGAGGCCCCGGTGGCGATCACCAGGGTGTCGCCCGTATAGATCTCTCCGGAATCGCCCGTCGATTCGAACGGGCGGACGCCGAGATCGGCCTTCACGATGGTGTCGTCGAAGATCTGGGTGCCGACGTTCTCGACCTGGGCCAGCATCTGCTCCATCAGCCAGGGGCCCTGGACCGCCTCGGCGAAGCCAGGGTAGTTCTCCACGTCCGTGGTGATGGTGAGCTGGCCTCCCGGTTGCAAGCCCTTGACCAGAATCGGTGCGAGATTCGCGCGCGCGGCATAGATCGCGGCCGTGTAACCGGCGGCGCCGGAACCGATGATGAGAACCCTGGAATGATGGCGTTCTGGCATTGGTGCGCGACCTTCTTCGCGTAAGGGCCGTTGTCGAGACTTTGCCCGCGACGCGGGCCCCCAAGATATGGATCGTAGCGGGCGGGCGCAAGCGGACCGACGCCCCGAGTGTCGGGTGCGTTGAAATATTATTTCGGATTGTAATATGATTTCCCACGCGGCGGCACAACGTTGCCGCCGCGCCGACGGGAGTACCCAAGCCATGCGCCGGGTCAAGCTGGACGCCATCGATCGCCGCATCCTCTACGACCTTCAGGCGGAAGGGCGCATCACCAACGTGAAGCTGGCGTGCCGCGCCGGTATCTCGGCGCCGCCGTGTCTGCGCCGGGTGCGGATGCTGGAGGCCGAGGCGATCATCCGCGGCTACCACGCCGATATCGAGCCCAAGGCGCTGGGATTCAACGTCACCGTATTCGCCCAGGTAGGCCTGTCGAGCCAGGCGGAACCCGACCTCGAGGCCTTCGAGGCCCTGGTGCGAAGCTGGCCCGAGGTGCGCGAGTGCCACATGCTCGCGGGCGAGACCGATTTCCTTTTGAAGGTCGTGGCCGGGGATTGGGACGCCTACCAGCGCTTCCTGACCACGCGGCTGACGGTCGCGCCGAACGTGAGCCACGTCAAGTCCGCCCTTTCGATCCGCACGTCCAAGTCCGAGCCCGGCATCCCCATCGCCGTCGACTAGAGCACTATCCAATCGCGTGGTATCGCATCGGCCCACATCCGCGCCGGGCCACCTACGGAATGGCGCGCTTGAGGCGGCCGGGGCCGCACTAGGGGGGTGCTACGGCCCCGCGATCTTCTTGATAAACTCACCCGAAAGCTGCGTACCGTCGGCGCTGAGAAAGCTCGGCGGCTGCCCGCCGAAGAAGAAACCGCGGATCACGAACTCCGCGCCATCCGACGCGATCACGATCAGATTGAAGCCCGAGACCTGGAACTGGGCGTCGCCAAGCGAAAACCCTTCGGGCAGCGTCACGACACCACCTGAAGTGCCATCAACTGAAGCTGATGTGTCGACCATCTCTCATGCCGCTCAATGGCTCGTCCGATTCACTATACCGCGATCCCCCACATAACGCATCTTGGTTGGCCACAGCGGTAGCCTCAAGGGCGCGTACCGACGAATCCGGCGCTCGGATGGCACGGAACCATCGCGGAGTCCGTCTTCATCGGGCCGGTTCGGCCGCTGGCAGTCTGCTTTCGACGGCGCCGATCGCTAGCGCGACGACGACGATCGCGCCGGCGGTTCCGGCCATCAACCAAGACGCCGATTCCCAAAGTCCCGTTGTGGCCACCATGGCGGCGACCGCCGGCGGGCCGATGACTTGGCCGGCATTGGCGCCCTGGGTGAGGAAGCCGTTTCCGGTCGCGTATTGGCGCGGCGATGGCGCGAAGACCGGGACCCCGGAAAGGAGCGAGGTCGGCAGCATTCCGCCGACGCCCGAAAAGACGAGGCACAGCAGATAGCGTATCCCGTCGGGAACCCCCGACGAAAAGATCCCAAGGCCCGCAAGCCCCATGGTTGTGCCGGCGACGACGAGCAGCAGCCAGCGTGGGGCGTTGTGGCGCAACATCCAGCCCGCGCCGACGTTGCCGACGACGTTGACGACGACGACGAGCGCGGTCATCGCCGCCGCGGCGCCGATCCCGGTTCCCCGTTGCTCGATCAAGAACGTGGGCAGCCAGACCATCAATGAAACCCACTGAATGGTGTAAAGCGCGAAGCAGATCGACATCAGCCACGGGCCGGGCCGCGAGATCGTGCTGACGACGTTGTGGAGCAGCGGCGGCGGGGCCTCGGCGTCCGTTCGCTTGGGCGGCGGCGGCGTGCCGCGGCGCATGACCACGATCCAGGCGACGCTTAGGATCGCCGCCGCCTGCCACAGCCCGCGCCAGCCCACGGTGGAAAGGAATACGGGCGAGATCAGCATCATCGCCGCCATGCCGGCGGGCATGAAGCTACCCCAGATTCCGAGCGCCAGGCGGCGATCGCGCCCCGGCGCGGCTGCCGCGATCATTGCCGGCGCCGAGACCCCCACCGATAACAGTCCCAGCCCTTCGAAGAAGCGGCTCGTGAGCAGGATCGTGCCGCTACTCGTGAGACCGCCGACGGCACTGCCTACTGCCAGTGCGCCGAGGCCGACCAGCAACAAGCGCCGGTGGCCGACCCGGTCGGCCACCGATCCGGCGACGATCCCCAGCGTCATTCCGGTGATGCCGAATATGGAGACGATCCAACCGGCGAGAACCAGATCGAGGCCGAGCTCGGCGCGGAGCGCCGGCAACGCCGGCGGCGCCTTGCCCACGTGCGCCGCAGCCACCAGTCCCGCGGCGACGCACAGCGCGACGATCCCCCAACGAGTCTTCCCCTCATCGGCCATGGGCCTCTAACCTTTCGTGGCCGCGCTCAGGCGCGCGGGTGTTCGATCGGTGCCGATCAAGCGCGGCGCTACGCGCCGTCACTGATACGCCGACGGGGCCGAGCGCCCGGCGCTGTCGAAGGGGATGTTGACGCCCGATAGATGCCGCGATTCATCAGACGCCAGGAAGAGCGCGAGATTCCCGATCTCCTCGGTCTCGACGGTTCCGAGAAGGTAACGGACAATGTTCTTGGCGACCCCAGGCTTGTCGCGGATCAGCATTTCCACCCGTGGTGTGCGCACCATGCCGGGCGAGATACAGTTGACGCGGACGTTCGCCGTGCCGTACTCGGCGGCCAGCGCGCGCGTGAGCGCGATGACGCCGCCCTTGGACGTGGAGTAGCCGACGCTGCGGGGGTGTCCTTGGATGGCGTAAATGGATCCGGTGTTGATGACCGAGCCGCCGCCCGCGGCGACGATGTGGGGAATGGCGAAGCGGCAGCAGAGGAACGTCCCGAACAGGTTCCGTTTCAGCGCCGACCAGAAGCCGTCGATGGGCATGTCGGTGATCGAGCCGTCATCCGGCGTCATGCCGCCGGCGTTGTTGTATAGGACGTCCAGTCGGCCGTATGCCTCGAGCGTTTCGGCGACGGCGCGTTCGACGGCGGCCTCGTCGGTGACGTCGGTGGCGATGAAGCGCGCCTCGCCGCCCGCCGCGCGGATGGTGTCCACCGTCGTCTTGCCGCCTTCAGCGTCCACCTCGACGACTGCCACCTTGGCGCCTTCGCGGGCGAAGATCTCGGCTCCGGCGCGCCCGATCCCGGAACCGGCGCCAGTGATGATCGCGACTTTCCCTTTCATGCGAGACATGGTTCGATCCCTCGATTGTTTGAGCGTCGGTCGGGCGGGCGGCTAAACTAGCACCCGCAGTCGGCGCGTGTCAGGTGCGGGGTGGAGGCGGCAGATGGAGTTGGGACTCGAAGGCAAGATCGCGCTGATAACGGGGGGAAGCCGCGGCATCGGCCGTGCGATCGCGCAAAGGCTCGCGGACGAAGGCTGCGCGCTGATGCTGGTCGCGCGCACCGAGCGCGACCTCGAGCAGGCGGCCGCCGACATCGGCGAAGATACGGGCCGCCGCGTCGAGATCGCGGTCGCCGACTTGGCCACCCGCGAAGGCACCGACGCCGCGTCTGCCGCCGCCAGGGGCGCGTTCGGCCGCCTCGACATTCTCGTCAACAATGCCGGCGCGGGGCGGATCGGCGACTTCTTCTCGCTGACCGACGAGGACTGGCGCTACGCCTTCGCCAACAAATTCTTCGCCATGATGCGCATGTCCCGCGCGCTCTGGCCGCTGCTGACCGACGCCTGCGGGTCCGTGGTCAACATCGCCGGTACCCGCGGCATCACCCCGGCCCCGCACATCTTCATCTCGTCGGCGGTCAACGCGGCCGTCATCAACTTCTCCAAGGCGCTCGCGAACCAGGGTCTCATCGACGACGTCAACGTGAACGTGGTGCTGCCCGGCGTCGTCGCGACCGAGTTGCACGATCGCTACGTGAACGAGCAGGCGGCGCTCGAGGGGATCACCGTCGATGAGGTCCGGGCCAAGAAACTCGCCGCCGACGGGGTACGCCGCTTCGCAACCGTAGACGACGTGGCCGACGCCGTGGCCTTTCTCGTCTCCCCAGCGGCCCGCCATGTGCAGGGCACCATGACCGTGATCGACGGCGGCGGCACCCGCACCTTGTGAGCAGGCGCTAGACCAGATCACGGTCGAGAGGAATCACCTGCGGTGATCCACCGACCGCGTGAATCCGCTCTAGGCGTTCGCGGATTACTGGGCGGCGGCGCGGCTCGGGACCAGGGCCTCGACCTCGTCGAGCATCCGCTTCAGCCCGGCGACCCTCTTTACGGCCGATTCGCCGAGCGCCTTGTGGGGCGTATGCGGCGGCCGCACGTCGCCCATGGGATGGCCCGCCAGCCGGCAGAGCGCGTGCGAATCCGAGAGATAGCCGTACGGATCGCAGCCCTCGAAGATGGCCTCGAAGAAGTCCACGAACCCGTCCGAGATCTTTTTCGCGGTCTCCATCTCGCCGCGCTCGAGCATCTCCCACATGGCGACCGCGGGGCGCGGCGCGTAGTTGCCGGGCGGCGAGACGTAGCCCGTGGCGCCGAACAGGAAGCATTCGTATACCCGGTTGCCGGCGAAGCAGTTCATGACGCCGTCGGTCAAGCGCACGATGTCGTAGACCCGGTCGGCGTGGCCAGTCGCCTCCTTGATGTAGCGGATGTTCTCGAAGGCTTTTGTGAGCTTGGCCACGAACGCCGCCGACATGTCCACGTTACACAGGAACGGCTGGTTGTAGAGCATGATGGGGATCGAGACGGCTTCCGAGATCGCCTTGTAATAATCGAAGATCTCGTCTTCGGTCGGCGTGTAGTAGTAGGGCGGCGTGATCATCAAGCCTTCGGCGCCCAGCGCCTCGGCCTCCTTCGAGTATCGCACCGCGTTGTCGGTGTGCGCATCCATGGTGCCGACGAAGATCGGGATCCGGCCCGCCGCCTGGTCGATGGTGGATTCGACGATGTGGGTGCGTTCTTCCTCGTTGATCAGCAGAAACTCGCCCATGGAGCCGAGAATGATCAGTCCCGGTACGCCTTCCTCGATCTGCCAGTCGACGAAGCTGCGCATGGCCTTCTCGTCGTAGGCCTGGGTCTCCTCGTCGAAGGGGGTGACGGTCACCGTGTAGCTTCCGCGATGCTCGGTCATGGACGGGCCTCCTAAAATGCGGGTCGCGCCGGCGCGCGCTTTAGGCTCAGGACTCATTGATTGAGATAGAAGATGACGAAAGCGGCGATGCATATGGCTGAGAAGAAAGTGTGGG
>JASLLV010000058.1 GCA_030746935.1 Rhodospirillales bacterium
GTTCCGGTAGCTCGCCACCAAGAACCGGATCGGGAGATAGGTCGCCAACCAGATCGCAACCGCCGTCGGGACGCTGCCGGCCAGCATCGGCCCCAGCACCGGCCACGCGGACTCAAGCATGAAACGAACGTCGAACCGCAGCGCCGCTTTCAGCATAGCGCCAAAAAACGTGATGAAGTCCACTTTGTCGGTCGCGATGTTGCCGTTGAATCCCATCCACTGGCCCAACTCGAAGACCCAGATCCAGATAAAGGGAAACGTCCACGGGTTTCCGACCAAGGTCCCGATGGCAGACGCCAGAACGTTTCCCCGGATCAACCATGCCAGCGCCGCGGAAAACACGAGGTGGGTGCCTACGAAGGGCGTGAACGAGATGGCGGCGCCGCATGCAAACCCGGCTGCGACCTCGTGTGGGGTGGCGCGCAACCGGGCGATCCGGTGGCTCATGTATTCGGTCGAGCGCCGCCAACCGATCCTGGGCCACAGAAACTCGCGGAACCGCAAGCTCCATGTCTGCTTATTCCGGCGTCCGAAAACCATCCCTCTTACGCGCGGCGTCGAGACCGCGAGACGATCACGGCGGACAGGACGTCAGCCACGTGCCCGCTCGACCGCATTGATGACGCGCGTCGCACGTAAGGCGGCGATGATGTCTGTCAGATGCTTCACGTCGCGCACCTCGATATCGAGCAACATGTCGAAGAAGTCGGACGAGCGGCTGGTGATCTTGAGGTTCGAGATGTTGCCGTCGTTGCGGGCGATAATAGTCGAGAGATTGCCGAGGCTCCCCGGCTCGTTCAGGCACGTGAGCGTGATGCGCGCGACGTGCGAATCGGCCGCTTCGGACTTCACGTCCCACGAGACGTCGAGCCAGCGTTCCGGAGACTCGGCATGGCTTTTCAGGCTCTCGCAGTCGATCGTGTGGATGTTGACGCCCTTGCCGCTGGCGACGATCCCGACGATGCGATCGCCCGGAAGCGGATGGCAGCAGCCCGCATAATGCACGGCCATTCCGGGAATCAGCCCGATGATGGGGATTGGCGTGCTGCCGGTCTCGCGCCGTTTCCGGCGCGCGCCGCTGAGTGGAACCACCTTGGCGGTGAGGTGCGCCTTTTTCACGCCCGGGACAGCCGCCTCCAGCACCTCGCGCCCGGTATGGTGGCCGGCGCCCACCCCGATGCAGAGATCGTCGAGGTTGCTCGCGTTGAACGTCTTCAGCACCCCTTTGACCGACTTGGCCGTGAAGTCGATATCCTCGTCCTTGAAGGTGCGCTGGAGGATGGCGCGACCGAGTTCCAGGTATTGTCCGCGTTCCTTGAGGTGAATGAAGCGGCGGATACACGCCCGGGCCTTGCCGGTTACGACGAAGCGTTCCCATGTGGGCGAAGGTGTTTGCGCCTTCGACGTGATGATCTGGACCTGATCGCCATTGTGGAGGACCGTGCGCAACGGCATGATTCTCCCGTTTATCTTGGCCCCGACGCAGGTGTTGCCGACTTCCGAATGGACCTTGTAGGCGAAGTCGACCGGGTTCGCTCCTTGGGGAAGGCTGATCAGGTCACCCTTGGGCGTAAAGCAGAACACCTGGTCCTGGAACATCTCGAGCTTGGTGTGTTCCAGGAACTCCTCCGGCTCGGTGGCGTGCTCCATGATGTCCAGGAGCTCGCGCAGCCAGCAGTACTGGCGGCCGTCGGTATTCTTCGCGCCATGTTTGTACTGCCAGTGGGCGGCGATTCCGAACTCGGCGATCTCGTGCAACTCGCGCGTCCGGATCTGGACCTCGATCCGTTGCAGCTCGGGTCCGATCACGCCCGTGTGCAACGAGCGGTACCCGTTCACCTTCGGGGTGCTGATGTAATCCTTGAACCGCTCGGGTACCACCGGATACGAGCCGTGAATGACCCCAAGCGTGCGATAGCATGCCTCGATCGTGTCGACGACGATGCGGAACGCCATGACATCGGACAGCTGCTCGAACTCGACGTTCTTGCGCTGCATCTTGCGCCAGATTGAGTACGGGTTCTTCTCGCGTCCCTTGATTTCGGCAACGACTTCAGCTTCGGCGAGCGTTTCGTTGAGCTGCTCGATGATCCGCGGCACCAGGTTTTCGCCCTCGGAGCGCAGGAATTCGAGCCGCGCCATGATCGAGGCGCGGGCGTCGGGGTTAAGTTCGGCGAAGGCCAGGTCCTCGAGCTCGGATTTCATCTCCTGCATGCCCATACGCTCGGCCAGCGGAGCGAATATTTCCATTGTCTCCATAGCGATGCGCCGCCGTTTCTCCAGATCCGAGATGAACCGGAGCGTGCGCATGTTGTGCAGCCGGTCGGCCAGCTTCACCAACAGGACGCGGATATCCTCGGACATGGCCAGCAAGAGCTTGCGGAAGTTGTCGGCTTGCTGCGCGTGGTCCGACTGAAGCTCGATTTGGGTAAGCTTGGTAACGCCGTCGACCAATCTCGCCACTTCCTCGCCGAAGTGCTTCTCGATGTCGGAAAGCGTGACCGGCGTGTCCTCGATCGTGTCGTGCAGCAGCGCCGTCACGATGGACGCCGTATCCAGCTTGTAGTCGGTAAGGATTCCGGCGACGTCGAGCGGATGCGAGAAATAGGGGTCGCCCGAGGCCCTTTTCTGGGCGCCGTGGGCCTTCATGGCGTAGACATAGGCGCGGTTGAGGGCGTCCTCGTCGGCGTTCCTGTCGTATCCCTTAACTTTTTCGACGAGTTCGAATTGCCTGATCACGGCGCCCAACTCCATCACCTACGCAAATGGCCGGCACCGTTCGGACGTAACGCCGGCCGCGGCCGCGGGCTCAGGCGGCGGCAATGCCGGGCTTCACCGCCATCGGGGCGTTCACGCGGTTCCGGTTTCGTCCTCCGCTTCCACATCCGAAGCAACCCCGGCCGCGGCGTCCTTGTCCGCGTCCTCCGCGCCTTCTTCGATCGGCGCCGCGTCCCCGCTCGCCAGCAAGGCCTCGTCCTCGACGGCGGGCAGGGCCTCGTCCTCGACCGCCAGCATGGCCTTGCCGAACTCTTCGTCGGCGGACGCCTCGTCACCCTCGGTCATCTGCTGCTGGATGGCGATGAAGTCCAGCTCATCCACTTCCGGCTCGTCGATTTCGACGTGCTTCTGCTGGTCCTTGATGAGGGCATTCTCCAATTCGTCGACCGACACCGTTTCCTCGGCAATCTCGCGCAGCGCGATAACGGGATTCTTGTCCTTGTCGCGATCGATCGTGATCGCAGCCCCGGACGAGACGGCCCGCGCCCTCTGCGACGCCAGCATGACCAGCTTGAAACGGTTGGAAACCCTGAGTACGCAGTCTTCGACCGTAACTCGCGCCATGAGCATTTCCCCGAAATTCGTGAAACACGTAAAACAAACCAAGAATATATGAACATATATTGTGCACAGCAACATTGGCAAGCCGTTTGCCAATCGAAAACAGCGCCGATCCGCCTCGCTTTCAGCGCATCGCGCGATTCCGAACCGCCACCTCACGCCCCGTCATCGATGGCGACGGCGACCTGTTCCGGGGGAAGTTCGGCAATGAGATCGCCGACGCTTCGCTCGAATACGGGGTGACGCCAATCGGGCGCGATTTCGCAAAGAGGCATCAACACGAAGGCGCGTTCGTGCATTCGCGGGTGCGGCACGATCACCGCCGCGTTCTCGTCGCTGACGTCGTCGTGAAAGGCAAGGAGATCAAGATCCAACGACCGCGGCGCGTTTGCGGCCCCCCGTACGCGACCGAAATCGTCTTCGATGCGGTGCAGCACGGAGAGAATTCGGACCGGGTCGAAGGGGGTCTCGACCGCGGCGACACCGTTGACGTACCAGGGAACATCTGCGGCGGGCACAGGCGCGCTCGTGTACCAGCGCGACCGGCGCAGAAGCCGAATTCCCTTGTCCGCCATGGCGACGAGCGAACCTTCGCAGTTGTCCCGCGGCGTGCCGAACCGGGGACCCGGGAGGTTGGAACCGATACCGATCAGAATCAAACTGTTGAGCCCGCCTGGGCGGAAATTTCGCACTTGCGAAAGGAGATTGCGGTGATTACGTATATCGCGACCGTCCCAGCACGGCAGCGGCGACTGCGATTGCGCCCGCCGCCAGTGGGATTCCGCAGGATTGCACCGGTCGAATATTGATCGCAAGAGAATCGTTTGAGGAATTGATTATGGTCTTTTACCCACAGGAACGCCTCGCGCTGTTCATCGATGGCTCCAATCTGTACGCGGCGGCGCGGGCGCTTAGATTCGACATCGACTACAAGCGATTGTTCGAGCTATTCGCGGCCAAGGGCCGGCTGATCCGCGCTTTCTATTACACCGCGCTCCTTGAGGATCAGGAGTATTCGCCGATCCGCCCGCTCGTCGATTGGCTGGACTACAACGGCTATACGATGGTCACGAAGCCGGCCAAGGAATTCACCGATTCGTCGGGTCGACGCAAGCTCAAGGGCAACATGGACATCGAACTTGCAATCGACGTCATGGAAATGGCCGAAAAAGTGGACCACGTCGTCCTATTTTCCGGCGACGGCGACTTTCGCCGGCTGGTGGAGGCGGTGCAGCGCAAGGGCGTACGCGTGAGCGTCGTGAGCACGGTGCGATCGCAACCCTCCATGGTGGCCGACGAGTTGCGGCGCCAGGCCGATAATTTCATCGAACTCGTGGACATCCAAGACGACATCGAGCGGACGCCGCGTGGTGGGGACATGGACGACGCTGACGACGTCGATTCCCCGGAATCGGAATCCGATCTCGAAATGGCCTGAGCGGCCGGGTGGGACGCGACCGCTTTTTGCCGCGGCCGCCCGAGGCGCCGGCGCATGATTGCGATTTTTGTCCGCGCTTGGTCGCGTTCAGGGCGGCGAACCACAACGACTACCCCGACTGGTTCAACGCACCCGTCGCTTCATTTGGTAGTCGGCGCGCCTGGCTGCTGATCGTCGGCTTGGCGCCGGGACTGCGGGGCGCGAACCGCACATCGCGCCCTTTCACCGGCGATTTTGCGGGCGATCTCCTTTATGCAACGCTGCTGCGACACGGCCTCGCTGTCGGAACCTACGACGCGCGGGCCGACGATGGGCTTCGCCTCGTCGGGTGCCGGATCACGAACGCGGTCCGTTGCGTACCGCCCGGCAACAAACCGGTGGCCGCCGAAGTCGCTGCGTGTCGTCGGTTTCTGGCGGCCGAGATCCGGAGCATGCCCGAGCTCGGCACGATCCTCGCGCTCGGCGTGCTCGCACATTCGGCGGTGCTCGCGTGCCTGGACATCCGCAAACGCCTGTATCCGTTTCGGCACGGCGCGCTCCACCGCTTGCCCGGAAGCCCAGTCCTTGCCGACAGCTACCATTGCTCGCGCTACAACACGCAGACAGGGCGGCTGAGCGCTGCCATGTTCGACGACGTCCTCGCGCGGATCATGCTGAGCCGACCACCTGTCGCCGCAACGTTATGATGGTATGATCGACGCGTATGCGCCAACGAGGCGCGCGCGCGGGATTACAGTGCAAGCGAGCAAACCCTTTGACGGCCCGAAAGGCGAACGACGATGATCGATCTCTACACGTGGCCAACCCCCAACGGGCACAAGATTCACATCATGCTCGAAGAGGTCGGGCTGCCCTACAACGTCATCCCCATCGACATTCGCCAAGGCGACCAGTTCAACCCCGAGTACTTGAAGCTCAACCCAAACAACAAGATGCCGACGATCGTCGACCCCGACGGACCGGACGGCGGCCCCTATACGGTCTTCGAATCGGGCGCAATCCTGATGTATCTAGCCGAAAAGACGGGCCGGTTCATGCATTCGGCTCCTGGACGGCGCTTTCTCGCGATCCAGTGGCTGATGTTCCAGATGGGCCACATCGGCCCCATGTTGGGCCAAGCCCATCACTTCCGCGGCTATACCCCGGAACCCATCGAATACGGGATCACGCGCTATACGAACGAGGCCGGGCGGCTTTATGGCGTACTTGATCGACGCCTCGCCGAGGTCGAATACCTCGCCGGCGACTACTCGATCGCCGATATCGCGACGTTTCCCTGGACCCGCTCGTACGACAAACAGGGCCAGGATCTGAAGGACTTTCCCAACGTCAAGCGCTGGTTCGAGGCGATCGACGCGCGCCCTGCGGTTCAACGGGGCCTACAGGTTCTGGCGGACAGGCAATCGAGCGCGCCAATGGACGAGAAGACCCGGTCGATCATGTTCGGCGACGCACAGTTCGCGCGGCGGTGATCCGATGGCGATGACGCTTTACGAGTTGCTCGGCGCCGACGACCGTCGGTTCAGCCCATTTTGCTGGCGCTCGCGCCTGGCCCTCGCCCACAAGGGCTTCGACGACGCCGAACGGGTCGGGGTCCGCTTCTGCGACAAGGAACTGATCGCGTTTAGCGGCCAAACGCTGGTCCCGGTGCTGGTGGACGGCGAGACCGTCGTCTCGGACAGTTGGGACATCGCGTGCTACCTCGAGGACACCTACCCCGACCGGCCCGCCCTGTTCGGGGGCGACGCGGCGAGGCCGCTGGCCCACTTCATCAACACCTGGGCCGACTACACCTCAAGGACGACGCTGACGACGCTGATCGTGTTCGACATCTTCAACCACATCGAAAAGATCGATTGGGAATATTTCCGTTCCAACCGCGAGCAACGGTATGGGATGGCACTGGAAGAGGTGCAGAAGAATCGCGACCGCGACGTCGCGGTCTTTCGTGCAGCCCTGCAACCGGTGCGCACGGTGCTGGAGAACCGCCCCTACATCGCCGGCGAGGCGCCGGCGTATGCGGATTATATCCTTTTCAGCACCTTTCTGTTCGCGCGCACGATGAGCCCGTTCAAGCTGCTAGAGGATGACGATCCGATCTACGCCTGGCGCGCGCGGATGCTCGAGTTGTTCGACGGCATGGCCACGAAAGCGCTCGGCTATCCCTGCTGAGCGCTTCGCGCTTACCCCCTATCGCGCAACAAACGCGCCTTCTCGATCTTCCAGTCACGCTGCTTCACGGTGGCCCGCTTGTCGTAGTGATGCTTGCCGCGCGCCAATGCGAGCTCGACCTTGGCGCGGCCGCGGTCGTTGAAATAGATCGCGAGCGGCACCAGCGTCATGCCCTCGCGTTGCACGGCACCCGTAAGCCGGTTGATTTCCCGGCGCTTCATCAAGAGCTTCCGGGGGCGCCGCGGCTCGTGGTTGAAGCGACCCGCCTGCAGGTATTCGGGAATGTGGGCGTTGAGAAGGAATAGCTCGCCGTCGCGGCTGGTGGCGTAGGCTTCGTTGATCGACGCCTTGCCGTCGCGGAGCGACTTCACCTCCGAGCCGGCCAGCGCGATCCCCGCCTCGAAAGTGTCCTCGATCGCATAGGCGTACCGGGCCTTGCGGTTGCGGACGGCGATTCTGCCCGGTGACGGGCGCTTGCGGGCCATGGGTGAGTGACGAAGCCGGCCTCGTTAGTTGAGAAGGCCCGCCGTCGTCATCGCCGAACGCACATGTTCCTTGCTCTTGTCCGCAATTTCCCAAAGCGGCAGCCGCACCTCGGCCGTGCACTTTCCCAACAGGCTGGCCCCATATTTCGCCGGCCCCGGGCTCGATTCACAGAACAAGGCGACGTGAACCGGGATCAAGGTGTCCTGGCGCGCTTGCGCAGTCTTGATGTCGCCGTCGCGCCAAGCCTTGTGCATCTCTGCGCAAAGCTTCGGCGCCACGTTGGCTGTGACCGAGATGCAGCCGTGGCCGCCGCCGGCGAGGAAAGGAAGCGCGGTCGCGTCCTCGCCCGAGAGCTGACAAAATTCGGGGCCGATCGCCATGGCCGTCTTTATCGGCCGCGCCAGGTCCGAAGTCGCATCCTTGACGCCGACGATTTTGGGTAGCTTCGCCAGGCGGCTCATGGTCTCGATGCTCATGTCGACGACACTTCGTCCGGGGATGTTGTAAAGCACGATCGGCAGATCAACGGCGTCGTGGATCGCCTTGAAGTGTTGGAACAATCCCTCTTGGGTGGGCTTGTTGTAATAGGGTGTCACCACCAGCGCGGCGTCGGCGCCCGCGTTCTTGGCGTGGCGCGTAAGCTCGATCGCCTCGGCGGTCGAGTTCGATCCGGTTCCGGCTATGACCGGCACCTTTCCTTTCGCCACCTCTAGGCAAAGCTCGACCACGCGCATATGCTCGGCATGGCTGAGCGTTGCCGACTCGCCCGTGGTTCCGCAGGGGATGACGCCCTCGGTCCCTTCGGTGATGTTCCACTCGACGAACGACTGATAGGCGTCTTCATCCACGTCGCGATTACGAAACGGCGTGATCAGGGCGACGAGCGATCCCTCGAACATGGACGCCTCCTCCTCGACGTTTTCTGGGCCGCGTGAGACATCGAAAATACCCCCTTCTTTCGCGCCCCGGCAAGCCACCCCTTCGATTCACGGCGGCGCGGCCGGTCCGCACGACTTGAGAGCGCGGGCCCCTGACCGTAGACTTGCCATGCCCGCCCCTATTGGGTCGACGTCGAAGGAGAAGGTTGGTGAACGCTCGGCGTCTTGCGATTGCGTTCTTCGTGGTCTTGATCTGCGTCGCCCGCACGGGCGAGGTGTCCGCCGACGTGCTCTCGGCTGCGGACGCCAAGCGTGCGGCCGCCGCATTCCGGGCGGCCGATGCCGGCCAGTGGAAATTGGCGCATGGCTTGGCCGCGCGGGTGGGCGAACCGTTGGTGCCTTCGATCCTGCGTTGGATCGAGCTGACCAAGGACGGGTCCGACGCGCGTCTTGCCGAAATCTCCGCGTTTCTCGCCAAACATCCCGAATGGCCTTTGCGCGAGTTGCTGCTGGATCGCGCCGAGAAGGCAATGACCGACGAGGCGCCGGACGTCGACGTGCCTGCATGGTTCGACGAACGTGAACCGCGAACCGCGAACGGCATGATCCGGCTCGGTGTCGCCTTAATGGCCGACGGCGACGAGGATAGCGGCCGGAAGTTGCTCCGCCAAGCGTGGATCGCGGGCGATTTTTCGCGGCACGACGAAAACGCGGTGTACCGCCGCTATCGAAAGCTGCTGACCCACGCCGATCACGTCCAGCGCCTTGACCGACTCTTGTGGGAGGGCCGGTTTTCGCCGGCCCGCCGGGCTCTCTGGCGAGTGAACGAGGAACACCGCGCCCTCGGCGAGGCGCGGCTATTGCTCGCGACCATGTCGGGAAACGTCGATAGCGCCATCGCCCGCGTGCCGGACGAACTCAAGGATCATCCCGGCCTCGTGTACGAGCGCCTGCGCTGGCGTTTGCGCAAGGGTCGCTACGATTCGGCGCGTACGCTTCTCGACCATCCGAACCACGACGAGGGCCGCCCCGACAAATGGTGGACGCAGCGAGCCGCCCTTGCCCGTGCGGCCCTTCGCGAGGGGCATGTATCCGAGGCCTATCGAATTGCCGCCGGCCACAAGCTCGACGCCGACGACGGTGCCGCGCTCGCCGAAGCCGAATGGCTCGCCGGTTGGACCGCGCTTCGCTTCCTCGGCGAGCCGGCTCCGGCGATGGGCCATTTCATCACCATGTACGGCAGCGTGCGCTATCCCATCAGCCTCGCACGCGCCTCGTATTGGGCGGGCCGGTCGGCCGCCGCGCTCAACGACCGCAAGCTGGCGGAGCTTTGGTATCGGGCAGCCACCCAGCACCCCGGCACATACTACGGCCAGCTCGCCGCGGCCGAGATGGCGGAAACCCTTGCCGCCAATCTGCCGTCGGGGGCCGTCCCTTCGCCCCAAGAGAGTGCCGCGTTCGAAGATCACGAGCTCGTTCGCGTCATCCGAATTCTCGGCGCGGCCGAGGCTGAAGAACACATGCGCGCGTTCTTCCTTCGCCTCGGCGATATCTCGGATTCGCCCGGTTGGCAAACGCTGACGGCGTTGCTCGCCGTCTCGTGGGACCGCCCGGATCTTGCGATCGCAGTGGCGAAGCAGGCGCATCGAGACGTTCGTCATCTGGTGCTTGAGGGGTATCCGTTGATCGACGTGCCCCGGCGACGTTCGCCGGTCCGCGACGCCGTTCCCGAAGAGGCTTTGGTGCTCGCCATGGTTCGCCAGGAAAGCGCCTTCGACACGGGCGCCAGGAGTTCCGCGGGGGCACGCGGTCTCATGCAGCTACTGCCGGCCACCGCGAAGTGGACGGCGCGGGAATTGAAGCTCGGCTACTCGTACGATCGCCTCAACTCGGACCCCGAGTACAACCTGCTTCTGGGACAGACCTATATGCAGGACCTCCTCGACGAGTTCGACGGCTCATACGTTCTTGCGCTCGTCGCCTACAATGCGGGTCCGGCGCGCGCCCGGCGGTGGGTTCGCGACAACGGCGATCTCCGCGACGAACAGGTCGACGCCGTCGATTGGATCGAACTCATCCCCTTCGCCGAGACCCGAAACTTCATCCAACGCGCAATGGAAAACTTGCAGGTCTATCGAGTCCGCTTGAACGGCGACCGGATTGCTTTCTCGACCCACGTAGAATTCAAAAGGTAGGACGACGCGCGCCGCTCAGGTGCGGCGGGTGGAACGCAAGACGGCGCGCGCGACCGCCGCAGGTAGTGCTCGAAATGACGACGCCATCGACCGCCTTTCGCGAGTGCCGGTACCGGAGCCAAGACGGCCTTGATCTCTATTACCGCGAATACGGTCAGCGGACGCCCAGACGCCCGGTGATCCTTTGCCTTCCGGGAATTACCCGCAATTCCAAGGACTTTCACGATCTGGCGCTTCGGCACGCGTCCCGGTGGCGCGTGCTGTGCCCCGACTACCGCGGTCGCGGCCGGTCCCACTACGACCGCGATTGGCGCAATTACCATACCAAGGTGAGCGCCGACGACATCCGCCACCTGTTGGTGGCAGCAAACGCGCACGAGGCCATAATGATCGGGACGTCGTTCGGCGGCCTTCTCGCGATGGTCCTGGCCGTAATGGCTCCGACGGTAGTCGCCGGCGCCATCCTCAACGACATCGGACCGCGGATCGAGAGCGGTGGAATCGACAAGCTACTCGACTACATGGAAGACGACCGCCCGCTCGACGACTGGGATGCCGCCGCTCGCCGTCTCGGCGAAACTTTTCCCAACTTCACCGCGTTCGACGACGCCGATTGGCGCCACGTCGCCGAGGGAACATACCGCGAGCGCGCCGACGGCCGCCTCGTATTCGACTGGGACCCGTCGATCGTCAAGGCGCTCCGCGCCGGCACCCGGGGTTCGGTCAATCTCTGGCCCCTGTTCCGGGCACTGGGGCGGGCGCCGGTCTTGGCCATCCGCGGTTCCGAATCCAATTTTCTGGCCGAGGACGTGTTCGATCGCATGGCCGAAGAGGTTCCATCGCTGGTGCGTGCAATTGTACCGGGGGTGGGTCACCCGCCCTCGCTGCTCGAACCCGAGGCCACTACGGCCCTTGATTCCTTTCTCGCGCGGTTCTGATCGTCGTCGCCCAACCGGATCCGGAAAGGAAGCTGGCGTTGCGGGAGCCGCGCCGTTGGGGGATCATGGCGGCGAACAGCTTCGAATTAGACGAGGGCTGAAATGACAACCGAAACGGTAGTACGCCTTCCCGAAACCACAGACGTCGAAGCCGCGGCACAGACCCTGGACGGGCACGCCATCACGACGCCGCTGGTCGAGTCCGAGTTCCTGAACGAACGCGCCGGCGCGCGCGTGCTGGTCAAGGCGGAATGCTTGCAGCGCACCGGATCGTTCAAGTACCGGGGCGCCTTCAATCGCCTCTCCCGCCTCGACGACGCCGCACGGCGCCGTGGCGTAGTGGCCTTTCCCCGCGGCAACCACGTGTTCGGGGTCGCCGGCGCCGCCCGGGATCTCGACATCCCGGCGACGATCGTGTTGGCGGACGACGATCCGCCCTGGAAAATCGCGGTCTGCCGAGCCTACCGAGCCGAGGTGGTGCTGTTCGAACGCAAGAACGAGGATTGGGCGGAGCTGAACCGCCAGCTGGAGGCGCTGGGCGTGCGTGTCGCCGACGAACGCGGGGCCACCATCATCCGCCCTTACGACGATGCCGAAGTGACCGCGGGGCACGGGACCGTAGGGCTCGAGATCGTCACCCAGGCGCGAGCGATGGACGCGCGCCTTGACGCAGTCCTCGTGCCGTGCGCCCGCGGCGGCTTGTGCGCGGGCGTGGCGCTGGCGGTCTCGGCGGCAAGTCCGGATACCGAAATCCTGGCGGTCGAACCGGTCGGCTTCGACGACACCGCCCGTTCTCTCGCCGCCGGCGCACTGCTCAGCAACGAAGACGGGGCGCAGTCCATCTGTGACGGGCTTCTCTCACCCTCCCAGGGCGAGCTGAACTTCGCGCTCAACCAGCGCTTTGTCGCCGGCGGGCTCGTCGTTTCAGACACCGAAACGCTGAAGGCAATGAAGGCGGCGTTTTCCGATCTTAAATTGGTTGCCGAGCCGAGTGGCGCCATCGGCCTCGGCGCGATCCTCGGCGGTATCTTCGATGCGCGTGGGAAGACTGTCTGCGTGATCTGCTCCGGTGGAAACGTGGATTCGGCTACTTTCCGAAGCGCGCTTGGGACCGAGCCGTGAGCGCCGAGTTCCGCGCCCCGGCGACCTCATACTTGGCCGCCCCCGAGCCCCCGACGCTTGCCGACATCGGGAAGGCGGCAAGCCGCCTCGATGGTCCCGCGGTCTTCACCCCGCTCGTTGAGTCGCCGCTCCTCAACGACCGCTTGGACTGCCGTCTGCTCGCGAAGGCCGAGGTGCTTCAGCGTACCGGTTCTTTCAAGTTTCGCGGCGCCTTCAATCGGCTATCGAAGCTGAGCGAGGACGAGCGGCGCCTGGGCGTCGTCGCCTATTCGTCGGGAAATCACGCCCAGGGCGTTGCCGCGGCGGCGCGCATCGTGGGCGCGTCGGCGACCATCTTCATGCCGAAGGATGCGCCGGCGATGAAGGTCCTGAACACACGGCGCTACGGCGCCGAGGTGCGGTTTTACGACCGCGCGACCGAAAGCCGCGAGGAAATGGCCGAGGCGCTGGCGCATGAACGCGGCGCCGTCCTGGTCAGGCCGTACGAGGATCCCGACGTGATCGCCGGCCAGGGGACCGTGGGGCTCGAGATCGCCAGTGATGCGCGGCGCTTGGGGATTCGTCTCGATGCGGTGCTGGTGCCCTGCGGCGGCGGCGGCCTATCAGCCGGCACCGCGCTCGCGATCGCCGAGACGAACCCGGAAACCCGCGTCTATTCCGTTGAACCGCAGGGGTTCGACGATATGGCGCGTTCGCTGGCCGCCGGTGCGCGCAAGCGAATCGCGGGCGGCGGCCACTCCATGTGCGATGCCCTTCTCATGCCGGAGCCCGGTGCGCTGACGTTCGCCGTGGCCCAAGGGCGGCTTGCGGGTGGACTGGCCGTCGGTGATGCGGCGACGCGACGGGCCATGGTCACGGTGTTCGCCGATCTGAACCTGGTGGTCGAACCGAGCGGCGCCGTTGCGCTTGCCGCCGTGCTGGCCGAGGCGATCGAAAGGGCGGGACGGACGCTGTGTGTCGTTCTGACCGGCGGCAACGTGGATCCCGAGATTTTTTCGGAAGTCCTGGCGAGCGAAGGATGGCCGCCCGCCTAAAGCGAGGTCGTCCCTGTCCGGCGGGCCGTCAGCTGCCGATCGCGGTCTGAGTCTTTTCGCCTTCGACCTTGCTGGCGCCGCCCGCGGCGTCCGAGATTCCACTGCCGCCCTGGACGACGAGGTTGATGCGCCCCTCGGCGGCGCCCTTCTTTTCCTCCAGACGCTTGCAGTGGCCTTCGAGAAAGGCGCCCTTCTCGATGGCTAGATCCTCGTGCAGGATGTCGCCGGTGACCCGGGCCGTCTTGGCCAGGGTGACCGAGCGCGCTTTGATCTGACCCGTCAGGGTTCCGTGCACGGTGATCGAATCGGCTGTGATCTCGCCCGTGATGTTGGCGGTTTCACCGATCAGAAGGGTTTGGCTGCGGATATCGCCGTCGATCGCGCCGAAGATGTCGATCTGGCCGTCGCTGGCAAGGTTTCCCACCAGCTTCACGTCCTCGCTGATGATCGAGGGAATCGCAGGTTTCTGCGGGTGCTCCTGGCCGGCGTGTCCGCTTTTTGGCGAGTTACTCTTTGAAAACATGACGTCCTGCCCCGATGAATTTGGATGGATCTTGTGGCCTTTCGCTGAATAATACCTCGTAATGAAGGTGGGCCCCAGTACTCCTTCCCGTGTTGCCGAGAAGCCCCACCTTTTCCCGATAGGCTAGCTTTTGTCCTTTTTTGACGAGGATTTTGTGGAGGTGCCCGTAGCGAGTCTTGAGACCCGCCCCATGGTTGACCTCGACCATACGCCCGTAACGGCCTTTCCATCCGACG
This sequence comes from Rhodospirillales bacterium, assembly GCA_030746935.1. Taxonomy (GTDB): domain Bacteria; phylum Pseudomonadota; class Alphaproteobacteria; order Rhodospirillales; family JASLLV01; genus JASLLV01. The sequence continues at coordinate 14,362 of JASLLV010000058.1, forward strand.
TAGGTCACGATTCCGGGCGACGTAGCGAAAACGGATGTCTTCAACGAGCTTCCGAGATCGAGGCCATAGTGCATGGCCCATTTCTTGTTGAAGGGGTCGCGCCGCTTTCCGTATCGGTTGGTGATGTAATAATGGTCCAGCGGCGCCGTCAGCGGCAGCATGCGCATGATGGTCTGCAACGTCTCCCACTGCTCGAGATAGCCCTCGAGGTTTGTAAGGCGGGCCTCCAAATGCCCGGCCACGGCACCATCGGGGCGGACCTCGATGAACGGACCCCCCTGGCCTTCCGGAGCCGATGCGCCGGCCCGCAATAGCCGATCTATGTCGAGGCCGGTGAGATCGACAACATTTTCGATGCTGTCGATGTTCGCAACCGTGTGATCGGTTAGCCGCGCGACGGCGTCGAGTTGAGAATCCTGAATGCCGGCGAGGCGAGTTTCCAGTTGCGTGATTTGGCCGCGCATGTCGCCCATATCCGAACGCGCCTTGTTGCGTTCGCTCAAGACCGCGCTCAAGCCGGTCTCGGTCGTGTCCAAAGTGTCCTGGAGAGCGAAGTTGCGGTCCATCAGGGATTGCATGCGCGACTGGATGCCGGAGAGCTCGCCCTTCAGGCGTTCGCGCGCTTTGATGATTTCATTGCGGTCGGATTCGGTGGTCGTCAGCTTACTTCTCACGGAACTCAGGTTTTGTTGAAGCGCCGTGTTCTGTTCCACGAGGTCGAGCATGAGCGCGTGGTCTTCCTCGAGGTTCCGCGTCATGTCGAGAAAGCGGTTCTGATACCCGGCCACTTCCGAGAGAACGCTGCGATACGCGAGTCGCGCGCTCGCGATCTGGTTCTCCTTGGAGCCGAGGACGATGTCGTGGAGGAAGTAGCTGACCGAGGCGAACCCGGTCCAACCGCCGAACGCGCACAAGACTACAATGATGCCCAGTTGCGCGCGGCGGGAAAACCTGATGAAAGAGACTCGGCCTTCCGTTCGGAGATGGAGTTGACGTTCCGGAAAATACCGGTCGAGATTCCTCCTAAACCATCCCTTTCCCCGCGAGCGAGTCTGTCGCTGGCTCATGATGACCCCCCGAAGGACCCCGTCGGCTTGTCGAATTTTCCGCTTATCGCGTTGCGATCGCGCAGATATCCGGTCACGCCTGGCGGAGGAACCGGCCACAAACCTGACCCGAACCGTATCGAGTCGCACCGAGCCATGCAAGCCTCTAGGCTCAGGACTCATTGATTGAGATAGAAGATGACGAAAGCGGCGATGCATATGGCTGAGAAGAAAGTGTGGG
>JASLLV010000059.1 GCA_030746935.1 Rhodospirillales bacterium
AAAATCATCAACCGGGTGAGCCAGAGCCTCCATTATTTTGGGCCCCATCCTGTCTCAAATTATCTGACGACGGACAGCATTCGGTGCAATGGCACGCATAAAGCGTTAACGGCGCCCCGACGACGCGGTAGCGGAGCTTTCCGCATTGGCAGCCGCCATCGTAGGAATCTTCCATGCTTCCTCTCCGCACCGACGCAGCAGCCCGTGCCTCGGTCGCAGGCTCTCGACCGGGCGACGGTTTCGCGGCGGCGCCGTTTTCTCGGCGGTACGATTCAGCGCCACGCCGCTTCGAGGGCCTGATCCAAGTCCTCGATCACGTCTTGGGCGTCCTCGAGCCCGACCGATAGCCTGACGAGACCGTCGCCGATCCCCATCTCAGTCCTTTCTTCGGGCGTCAGGCGTGAATGGGTCGTCGTCGCGGGATGGGTGACCAGGCTCTTGGAATCGCCCAGGTTGTTGGAGATGTCGATCAACGAAAGCGCGTTCAGGAAACGGAACGCGCGATCGCGCCCGCCATCGAACTCGAACGAAAGGACGGTACCGCCGTCGCTCATCTGGGCCATCGCCAGTGTCGATTGGGGATGGCTCGCGAGTGTCGGATAGAGGACTCGCGCGATCCGCTGGTGCCGGCTCAAGTGCTCGGCGATCGTCAGCGCGTTCGCGCAGTGGCGCGACAATCGTGCTTCGAGGGTTTCCAGGCCCTTGAGCACGATCCAGGCGTTGAACGGGCTTGCCGACGGCCCCGTGTGACGCATGAAGGGCGTCAGCTTGTCGGTGATGAAGGCCTCGTCGTTGGTAAGGATCGCGCCGCCGAGGCTCCGGCCCTGGCCGTCCATGTGCTTGGTGGTGGAGTAGACGACGATGTCGGCCCCAAATTCCAGGGGCTGCTGCAAAATCGGGGTCGCGAAGACGTTGTCGACGACCAGCTTGGCGCCGGCCGCATGGGTAAGCTCGGCCACCGCATTGAGATCGATGATCTCCAGCGTCGGGTTCGAAGGCGTCTCGAGAAAGACGCACTGTGTCCGCTTGCGCCCCAGCGCCTGTCTCCACGCATCCAGATCGGTGCCGTCGACGAGCTCGCACTCGATGCCGAATCGCGGAAGAAGCTCGGTGACCACGTAGTGGCACGAGCCGAACAGCGCGCGCGAGGAAACGATCCTGTCGCCGGCGTCCAATTGGCTCGCGAGGCTCGCGAACACCGCCGCCATGCCGCTCGCGGTAGCGCGGCAGAATTCCGCTCCCTCGAGCAACGCAAGGCGCTCTTGCAACATGGTGACGGTGGGGTTGGAGTAGCGCGAATAGATGTAGACGTCGGCCTCGCCCTTGAACGCGGCCTCCGCCTGCTCTGCGGATTCGTAAACATAGCCCGACGTCATGAAGAGACCCTCGGAGGTCTCGGCGAAGTTCGATCGCAGGGTGCCTCCGCGCACGAGGCGCGTGGCCAGCCGCCACTTGCTGAGGGATTCCGTGGGCGCGTCCATCGCCTTGTCCTTATCTTTAGGACCGGCCCGAGCAACGAAAAACCCCGGCCGCTCGTGCCGGGGCTCGTCAAGCTCCGACCTTTTAGCGGGTTGTTTTTCGTGGCCGCAAGCCGGTCGGGCAAATCACCACGTAGGGCTTGATTGTCGACGCCAACGGCCCGGCCGTCAAGAGCGTTGGGCGACGGGGCCAGGCGCCCGCGTGGGCGGGCCTTGATCTCGGCTCCTCGTCGTGGCTTCATTCGTTTGATTCGCCGCCACGAAGCCCGAACCGGTGGCCAGGAGATTTCGAAGATGACCGCGATCACCGAGACCGACACCTTGTTCTTCGAACGCGCAGGAATGAATCGCGCGCGGATCGATTCGATCGTCGCCGAGGCCCTGCACGGCGCCGACGACGGCGAGCTGTTCCTCGAGTACGCGGCTTACGAATCTCTCGCCTTCGACGACGGACGTTTGAAGAGCGCCGCCTTCGATACGAGCCAGGGCTTCGGGCTGCGCGCGGTCGCCGGCGAGGCGAGCGGTTATTCGCATTCGTCCGAGCTCAGCGAAGACGCGATCCGGCGCGCCGGCGAAACCGTGAAGGCCGTACGCGAGGGCCGCGGCGGCGCCTTCGCCGCAGCACCGTCCGGAACCAACCGGGCGCTCTATACCGAGGACAATCCGCTCGGCCTCGTCGAATTCGAGACCAAAGTGAAGCTGCTGGCCGACATCGACGCCTATGCGCGGGCCAGGGACGCGCGCGTCCATCAGGTGATGGCGTCCTTGAGCGGCACTTGGCAGGCGATCCGGATCGTCCGCGGCGACGGCGCCCACGCGGCCGACATCCGCCCCTTGGTCCGGCTTTCGATCTCGGTCGTAGCAAAGGACGGGAGCCGCATGGAGAGCGGCTCCTTCGGCACCGGCGGCCGCGTCACCTTCGAGCGCTATCTGGAGCCCGAGACCTGGCGGCACGCCGCCGACGAAGCCGTGCGCCAGGCCCTCGTCAACCTCGAATCGGTGGACACGCCGGCGGGCGAGATGGCGGTCGTACTCGGCCCCGGGTGGCCGGGCGTTCTTTTGCACGAGGCGGTGGGACACGGCCTCGAAGGTGATTTCAACCGCAAGAAGACGTCGGCCTTTGCCGGTCTCATGGGCGAGCGGGTGGCGACGCCGGGCGTCACCGTGGTCGACGACGGGACGATTGCCGACCGCCGCGGCTCGCTCACCATCGACGACGAGGGAACGCCGAGCCAGCGCAACGTGCTGATCGAGGACGGCATCCTGACCGGCTTCATACAAGATCGGATGAACGCGCGGCTTATGGGGGCCGAGTCCACCGGCAACGGGCGGCGCCAAAGCCACGCCCACTTGCCCATACCGCGCATGACCAACACCTTCATGCTCGAAGGCGCCCACGGGCCGGGCGAGATCCTGGCCTCAGTCAAGAAGGGGCTCTATGCGGTCGCCTTCGGCGGCGGCCAGGTGGACATCACGTCCGGCAAGTTCGTCTTCACCTGCACCGAGGCCTACCGCATCGAGGACGGGCGCGTGGGCGCCCCGGTCAAGGGCGCGACGCTGATCGGCAACGGGCCCGACGTCTTGACCAAGGTCTCGATGATCGGCGACGATTTGGAGCTCGACCACGGCGTCGGCACCTGCGGCAAGGAGGGCCAGGGCGTGCCGGTGGGCGTCGGCCTTCCGACCATCAAGGTGGGCTCGCTCACGGTCGGCGGGACTGCAGTCTGAGGGCGGGCGAGCCTAGCGCGCCGTGGGCTTCATGAAGCCCGCGGACGGCGTCCAGGTACCGGGAACGTGGCGGTTCGCGAACCGGCACATTTCCTGGAGCACTGGCAGCAATCCCCGGCCCGTCGCGCTCAACACGTACTCGTAGCGCTTGGGACGCTCGCGGTAGCGGCACCTTTCCACCAGCCCCATCGCTTCCATGCGCCGGAGCCGGTCGGCGAGGGTGTTGGTGGCGATGCGCTCGGGCGAGGCGAGGAACTCCGCAAACCGCTTCTTGCCCGTGAGCAGATCGCGCACGATCACAAGCGACCAGCGGTCGCCGACGAGATCCAGCGTCGTGGCGATCGGGCAACCGGAGCGGAATTCAAGCGGATCAGCCATTCTCAGGTCTCCGACACAAGCCAAGGGAACGCGATTTCTAATAATAAACTTGTTACTTGCAATTTACAATTCAATAAATTAGCCTCGCAATCACAGTGCTTCGAATCAGGGAGGATGATGTCATGGCGTCGGGGTTTTCCGGTGGATGCCTGTGCGGCGCGGTGCGCTACGAAAGCGCCGCCGAACCGGTCGTTTGCGGCCATTGCCACTGCGTCGACTGCCGCAAGTCGAGCGGCACCGGCCATTGTTCCCATATCGGCGTTCCCAAGGAGGCGGTCACCGTGACGGGCGCGCTCAGCATCTACGAGCGCCCTGCCGACAGCGGCAACATCGTCGGGCGCGCGTTTTGCCCCACGTGCGGGGCGGCCGTTTACTCGCTCAACTCGGGCATGCCGGAAATGATCTTTCCGCGCGCATCCAGCCTCGATGATCCGGAGGTCTTCAAGCCCCAGATGATCGTCTATACGAACCGGGCACCGTCTTGGGACCACATGGACGCGAGCTTACCCGCGTTCGCGACTCAACCCGAAGGGGGGCCGGACGCCGTCGTGCAGTCCTGGAGAAATAGATCCGATCGTGCAAGGCTGAGTCGTGCGGCCGTGCGGTGTCGGATCAGCAGGATTTCTCGTCGAACACGGGTTCGACGCTTCCCATCCCCGATCAACCGAGAGCAGGAGTCCACCGTGGACAAGAGTGACGTGGACTGGCATGGCCCCATGCCGTCGGTGATCACCCCCTACGACGCCGAGGGGAGGATCGACGAGGACGCCTTCCTCGAGAACATCGAACTCTGCATCGGGTACGGCATGACCGGTTTGCTGGTGGCCGGCAACTCCGGCGACTTCTGGTCGCTGTCCATGGACGAACGCAAGCGGCTCATGGCATTGGGGGTCGAGGGCGCCCGGGGCCGCGTTCCCGTGATCGGTTGCACCGGTGCGTTTCTGGCTCCGGACGTCATCGATTTGGCGCGCACCGCCGCCCAAATCGGCTGCGCCGGCGTGATGGTGCTACCCCCGTTCTTCTATAGCCCCAACACCGAAGACATTTACGCCCACTACAAGGCGGTATCGGACGCCGCCGAATTGCCGCTGATGCTTTATAATTTCCCCGCCAATTCGGTTCCCACCATGACGTTCGAGCTGGTCGAGCGGTTGGCTGAACTCAAAGCCGTCGTCGCCATCAAGGAAACATCGGGGAACTTCGACACCTTCTATAAGATCCTGACCCTGGTGGGAGAGCGCATCCACGTGTTCTGCGGCCAGATGGTTTGCTTCGGGGTGCCGGCGATCGTCATGGGTTCGCCCGGCTACATCGACACCAATCCGAACCTGTGGGGCGCCGAATCCGTCGAGCTTTACGAGGCGGCCGTGACCGGCGATCTGGTTCGCGGCCGGGCGTTGCAGAAGAAAGCCCTGGCGCTCCACGAACTGGTCAGCGCCGGCGATAAGAACACGTACAGTTGGGTCAAGACCGGTATGACCCTGGTCGGCCTTCCGGGCGGCGTGGCGCGCCTGCCGCAACGCCCACTCGGCGAAGAGCAGCGTGCCGAGTTGCGCCGGGGTCTGGAAAGGCTGGGCATCGCCGGGCTCGGCTGAAGCGCCTGGGAATGGGACCGTCGGAACAATGGTGGACGCGGCGCTCGCCAACCCATCGGCATGGTTTCATGTTTATGTTTCTGGCGTGCATCAAGAGTAGGGGTGACACCCTCGCCACCATGCCCGAGGGCGGACCGCGAATATCGGCACCGACGCCCTGACAATCTCAGGCCCGTCGACGCCGACCGCCGGGCGGCCCGGATCAGTACGATTCTTCTTCGAACGCGGGATCGACGCTGCCCTGCCAACGGCCCTCGTAGGCCGCGAGGAGTTCTTCGGCGGGCGTGCGGCGGGTCTCGGCGATGCCGATCAAGGGGTCCAGGAAGTGGCTCTCGTCGGCGTCCTTGGCGTCGAGGCGGGCGCGCCTGGCGAGACCGTCGCGGGCCAGCGCCACGACGGTTTCGGCCACGTCGCCGATGGTGCCCCCGCGGAACGGCGTGGCGAGCGCCAGCTTGGGCACGTCGTCACGCAGGCGTGCGTGTTCGTCCGCGGTCCAATCCTTGACCAAATCCCAGGCCGCCTGGCGCGAATCGGAATCGTACAAGAGCCCCACCCAGAAGGCGGGAAGGGCGCAAAGCCGGCCCCAGGGCCCGCCATCGGCGCCGCGCATCTCGAGGAACTGTTTCAGCCGCACCTCGGGAAAGGCGGTGGTCAGATGGTCGACCCAGTCCTTGAGCCGGGGCCTCTCACCTGGCAGCGCCGGAAGGCGCCCGGCCATGAAGTCGCGGAACGACTGGCCGGCCGCGTCAATGTACGTGCCGTCGCGATAGACGAAGTACATGGGCACGTCGAGCATGTAGTCCACGTAGCGCTCGAAACCGAAGCCGTCCTCGAACACGAACGGGAGCGTGCCGCAGCGATCAGGATCGGTGTCGGTCCAAACGTGGCTGCGATAGCTCAAATATCCCGTGGGCGCGCCCAACTTGAACGGCGAGTTGGCCCAGAGCGCGGTGGCGATGGGCTGCAACGCGAGACCGATTCGGAACATCTGCACCATGGTGGCCTCGTCGTCGAAGTCGAGGTTCACCTGAACCGTGCAGGTGGCGAGCATCATCTCGAGGCCGTGCCGACCCCTCCGCGGCATATGTCGGCCCATGATCGCGTAGCGACCCTTGGGCATCCAGGGAAACTCGTCGATCGGCCACTTGGGGTGGTAGCCGAGCCCCATCAAGCCGATGTCCATCTCGCCGGCGATGGCCTTGACTTGGTCGAGGTGCTCGGTGACCTCGGCGCAGGTCTCATGCAGGGTCTCGAGCGGCGCACCCGATAGCTCGAGCTGTCCCGCCGGCTCGAGGGTGACCGAGGACAGATCGGGTTTGCTGAGCGCGACCGGTTTGCCGTCCTCGAGCACGGGCTCCCACGAAAATCGCGTCAGGCCTTCGAGCACCGCGCGGATACCGGCCGGACCTTCGTAGGCGAGCGGTCTGAGATTCGAACGATGGAAGGCGAACTTCTCGTGCTCGGTGCCGATCCGCCAGAGCGGCGGAAACTTGCAGCCGGCTTCCATGTACTCGACCAGCGGGCCCTTTTCGGTGATCACGTCTGCGTTCATGGTGGCCACGTCGGCCATGGGGCTCTCCGTCCTCGATTCCGTCCTCAGGGTCCGCCCGGTGCCGCGCCCCCGTCGCGCCAATCGCCGACCAAGGCCTGCCAACAGGCCAACGCCGATAGGATCGCCGTTTCTGCGCGCAGGATTCGGGGACCGAGCCGGACACGAGTAGCAAACGGCAGATCATCGAGCGCGTCAAGTTCGCCGGGCGCGAAGCCGCCCTCGGGTCCCGTCAGGATGGCCGAGGGCGGCACCGGGCGCTCGCGGCCGAGCGCGATCAGGACGTCTGCGACCGCTTCGCCGGCGCCGGTCTCGTCGGCCACCAGCAACCGCCTTTCCGCGGGCCACGTTTCGAGCGCCGCCGCCAACGACACCGGGTTCGTGACGTCGGGCACGCTCAGCCGCCCGCACTGCTCGGCCGCCTCGCGGGCGTTGGCGCGAAGGCGGTGGGTGTTGATGCGCCTCGCCACCGTATGCTGGGTCAGAACCGGCGCCAGGCGCGAGGCGCCCAGCTCCGTCGCCTCGCGGGCGATTCGGTCGATGGGCGAGCGTTTGACCGGCGCGAAGAGAACCCAAATGTCCGAATCACTCGCCTGGGGGCGCGTCGCCTCGGCGACGATCAGCGCGCCTCCGCCCTTGCCGAGTTCGTCCATGCGCGCCCGCCATTCGCCGTCGCGGCCGTTGAACACCAAGAGCGGATCGCCGATCCCGCGCCGCATGACGTGGCCGAGATAGTGGGCTTGGGCGCGGTCGATGGCGACGCGGGCGCCCGCCTCGAGTCCGCATTCGACGAACAAGCGCGGCTTGTCGGTATCCCGGCTCATGGTTTGCGCCCTCCGGCGGTCGACGGCCAATGCTAATGCAGGCGAGGGGGCTGCGAAAAGGGTGCGCCGTCCAAGCCTCGTTCGGGCGTGCCGTGCGACCGCCCTTGACGAAGCGGGCAAAGGCCGGGAGAAATCAGGGCGCGCCCTAGACTGCCGCCGCGACATGAGTGCAACCCCCGAGACCACCGCCACCGACATACCCGAGGAATCCTGGATCGATCGCTTTGCGCCCGGATTCTCGCAGCCCTTTTTGCGCCTCGCGCGCGCCGACCGGCCGATCGGCACTTGGCTTCTCGTCTTTCCGTGCTGGTGGAGCGCATCACTCGCCGCCGAGCATTGGCCCGACCCATGGCTTCTCGCGCTGTTCGGCGTCGGCGCGCTAATTCTCAGGGGCGCCGGTTGCACCTTAAACGACATCGTGGACAGAAACATCGACGGCCGCATCGCCCGAACCGCGACACGGCCGATCCCGTCGGGCGCCGTTTCAGTTCCCGGCGCCACGGCCTTCCTGGCACTTCAACTCGCGCTTGGCCTTGCAGTGCTGGTTCAACTCAACCCGCTCACCATCGCGCTTGGGGCCTCGTCGCTCGCGCTCGTCGCCGTCTATCCCTTCATGAAGCGGGTGACATACTGGCCCCAGATCGTGCTCGGCCTCACCTTCAATTGGGGTGCTCTCTTGGGCTGGACCGCCGTGACCGGCCATATCGGGGCGCCGTCGCTCGCCCTTTATGCCGGATCGATACTTTGGACCGTCGGCTACGACACCATCTACGCGCACCAGGACAAGACCGACGACTTGAAGCTCGGAATCAAATCATCAGCGCTCAAACTGGGCGTGCGCACCCGGCCCTGGCTGTTCGTCTTCTATGCGGGCGCGGTGGTGTTGTTCGCACTCGCGGGCGGCCTCGCCGAGATATCGTGGCCCTACTATGCGGGCCTTGCAGGCGTTGCGATCCACCTCGCCTGGCAGGCGGCGCGCCTCGACATCGACGACGCGGCCGATTGCGGCGTCAAGTTCCGCTCGAACCGTTTCGTCGGCTGGATCCTGTTCGGCGGGATCGTGGCGGCGCGGGTTTTGGCCTGACATGGGTACGATCGAGCGCACTCCCTTCGGCGCCGGCGGTATCGCCGGCTTCGCCGAGGCGCTGCGGCGCCGGCGCTTGACGGCGGAACGCGCGACCGAAGCATGCTTCAAGCGGATCGCGGCGCTGGACCCGGTGGTCGGGGCCTTCGAGCACGTGGACGCCGCGGGCGCGCTGGCGGCGGCCCGGGCGGTCGACCGGCTTCTCGACGCAGGTTTTGACCCCGGCCCGCTCGCCGGTGTTCCGGTGGCGCTTAAAGACGTCTTCGCCGTCCACGGCACGCCGGTTCACGCGGGATCGAATGTCCCGGTCGAAGACCTGATCGGTAGCGAAGGATCCTTCGTTGCGCGCTTGCGCCTCGCCGGCTGCGTGATCGTCGGCAAAACCAAGACCAATGAGTTCGCGCTTGGCACCTGGGCCGGACTGAACGTGCGTCGAGGCACGCCTTGGAACCCCTGGGACGCGCGGGTGCATCGCGCGCCGGGCGGCTCGTCGAGCGGTTCTGCCGTCGCCGTCGCTGCCGGCATGTGTGGGTTCGCGATCGGCACCGACACCGCCGGTTCGGTGCGCGCGCCGGCCGCGTTCTCGGGCGTCTTCGGCCTAAAACCGACGGTGGGATTTTGGCCCATCGACGGGATGTTCGTACACTCGCCGACGCTGGACAGCATCGGGCTCCTCACCGCCTCGGCCGCCGATGCGGCGCTGGTTTTCGCGGTGCTCACCGGCACACCGGTGCCGGCGCCCGCGCCCGCGCGGGGCCTTCGCCTCGGCCGGCCGACGAACCACTTCTTCGACGGTATCGCGCCTGAGGTCGCAGCCTGCACCGACAAGGCGATCGGGATGCTTCGGGCGGCTGGCGCAGACGTGGTTCCGGTATTGGTTCCAGGCGCCGAGGAGGCGGCGCGCAACTACCGGCAGTTCACGCTGGCCGAACTGATCGCCCGGGTGGGGCGCGATCGCCTTCTCGCCGCGCGCGACGTGATCGACCCCATGCATCGCGATCTCATGGAGCGGGAACCACCGATGTCGGCGGAGACGTTCGCCTGGCTGGCGGCGCGGCGGCACGCGCTTTCGCGATCGGCCGAGGAGTCCCTTTGCGGCCTCGATGCGTGGATCACGCCGACCATCGGCGTTTTGGCGCCCCCCGTCTCGACGCTCACGGGCGCGGACGGCGCCGCTGCGGTAGAGACGGCAGTCACTGCCAACTGTCAGCAGCGCATCGTCGTCAACGTGCTCGGGCTGTGCGCCACCACGACGCCGGTCCAGCACTTGGGCGCCAATCTTCCGGTCGGGCTGCAGATCGTTTGCGGACCCGGCGCTGACGCGCGTGCGCTCGGCATCGCCCGGTTGATCGAAGACCTCGTAGGCCCGCCGCCGACGCCGGATCTGGCCCCGTTTTTAGCGGCCGCGTAAGGGCGCCCGCAGCCGGCCGCTACTCTCAGCCGCCGTTTAGCACACCCTCCACATCGACCTCGTCGATCTGCTCGGGCTTCAGGAACCGCTCGGCGTATTGCATGTGGACGCCCGACGTGAGGAACAGCTCGAACAGGTCGGGGTCGATGTGCTGGTCCTTGTTCATGAATGACATGATGCGGACGCTTTCGCCGAGCGTCTTGGGCGGCTTGTAGGGGCGGTCGGCGGCGGTCAGCGCCTCGAAGATGTCGGCGATGGCCATGACGCGTGCGGGAACCGACATCTCGTCTCGCTTGAGCTTCCTGGGATAGCCGGTGCCGATCATGGTTTCGTGGTGGCCGCCCGCGTACTCCGGCACCTGTCGCAGATGTTTCGGAAACGGAAGCTGCTCGAGCATGATGATGGTCTGGACGATGTGGTCGTTGATCTTGAACCGCTCCTCGGCGGTCAGTGTGCCCCGCGCGATCGCCAGATTGTAGATCTCGCCGAAGTTGAATTTGTTTTCGGGCACTTCCATGTTGAATCCGAACTTGTCGCCCACGGGCAGGAATTCCTCAGGCGCGCGGGCTATCACGTGCTCGGGCTTGTCGGCGAGCAGGTTTTCGGTGGCCGGCAGGGGCCGCGCCGGTACACCTTCGACGCGCTGAACTTCCTCGCGCGAGAGCCCGAGCCGGTCGTCGAGGGTTCGGGTCCACTGCCGGGCGGCGATTTCGCGGGTCCGTTCGATTCTTTCCGGCGCCATGAACTCGCCGCCGATGTTGCACTCGGCGATGAATGCGAAGTCGTCGTCGATCTCGGCGAGCCGTTCGTCGAGGCGCTCCTTGAGCACCTTCGGATCGCCGGCGCCCTCGGCACGCGCCTTCCAATACTCGATCTCGGCGTCCCGCTTCACCACCTCGAAGCGCGTGCGGATCTCGTGGATCCGATTGTAGATGGTCTCGAGCTTGGTGGCCTTGTCGACCACGTACTCGGGCGTCGTCACCTTGCCGCAGTCGTGCAGCCAGGCCGCGATGTGGAGCTCGTACCACTCTTCCTCGGTCAGATCGAAGTCGCGGAAGCGGGGATCGTCGGATTCGCAGACCGCGCCGACGAGCATCTTGGTCAGTTCCGGAACCCGCTGACAGTGGCCGCCCGTATAGGGCGACTTGGCGTCGATGGCGCCCGCCATCAGCTCGATGAACGAATCCAGAAGTTCCTTCAGAGCCTGTATGAGTTGCTGGTTGTCGAGCGCGACGGCGGCTTGCGAGGCCAGCGCCGAGATCAGCGGTTGGATGCTTTCGGGAAACGCGATGACTTCGTTGGTTCCGCGATCGCGGGCGTTCAGGATCTGAAGCACGCCGATGACGTCGCCGTCGTGGTTCTTCAAGGGAACCGTCAGGAACGACTTCGAGCGGTACCCGGTCCCTTCGTCGAACTTCTTGGTGCCCGAGAAATCGAAGTCCTCGGCCTCGTAGGCGTCGGCGATGTTGATCGATTCGCCCGTCAAAGCGGTGTGTGTCGCCACGTTGCGGTGGTTGGGCTCGCCGGTCTTGGGGTCGTGGAGGTGCAGCGGCGGGAAGTCGATCACCTTGCCGGTCGTGCCCCCGAGCGCGACGCCAAGCGAATCGGTCCGCATGATCTCGAATCTCAGCACCTCGTCGTCAAGCAGGTAGAGCGTGCCGCCGTCGGCGTTGCTGAGCGCTTTGGCCCCGATGAGGATGCTCTCGATCAGGCGCTTGTGGTCGCGTTCGGCCGCCAGCGCGATGCCGATCTCGATCAGCTTGCAATAGGCCTCCTCGTCGATGCCGGGAACGTTTTCGTCCCGCCGGAGCTTCGATTTCTTTGCCATCGCCATCCTACGGGGTCGCCGGAGCGAGCGGCCATGCCGAATCCAGCGTACCCGTTCCCCGATTGGTTTGCCTGATGGTCGAGGCGTTCGCACGCGAATCCGCGTTCCCTAGGGCGGCGCCCCCGACCGTGTCTTGGTTCAAGCGTATCCGCCCCGTTGCATGCGTGCAACGGCCACAAACACGCACCGATTCCGATAAGATTCGGTGAAAGCGGCGCACCCCATGACGGTTTCAATCAACCGCGATCCGCTCTAGGGTCCGGACGGCGGCGCGGCCGCCCCAACGATCCGGTGCGCCATGCACGAAGCCCATGAATACGCTGATCAAAGCCGTGCCTGGCCGTTCGTCGAGGCGCGTGCGCTTCTCGAGCGCCTGCGCACCTCGTCTTCCCAAAAGGGCTACGGGCTGTTCGAGACCGGATACGGACCATCCGGGCTTCCCCACATCGGCACCTTCGCCGAAGTGGCGCGAACTTCGATGGTGCGCCACGCATTCTCGGTGATCTCGGAGATGCCGACGCGATTGTTCGCGTTCTCCGACGACATGGACGGCCTGCGCCGAGTCCCCGACAACATCCCCAACGCCGCTGAGATGGCTCCGTATGCCGAGGAGAAGGATCAGGGCGGTCTCGTTACCCGCAACGGCACCCCATTAACTTCGGTGCCCGATCCTTTCGGCGAGTACGAGAGCTTTGCCCATCACAACAACGCTCGGCTGAGACAGTTCCTGGATGCGTTCGGTTTCGAGTACGAATTCAAGAGTGCGACCGAATGCTATCAATCAGGGGTCTTCGACGACATCCTCGGGCGCGCCCTGGACCGGCACGAAGCAATCGCCGACGTGGTGGCGCCAACCCTTGGTCCGGAGCGACGCAGGACATATACGCCCTTTTTTCCAGTCGTCAGGCGCCCTGACCCGAAGCTCGGAATTGAACGGCTCCAAGTCTTGCATCATGCCGTCATCCGCGAGGCCAATCCAAGTGCCGGCACGGCCGTGTTTCAAGAATGTGATCCCCGAACCGGCGAAGCAGTGGCCGAACCGTTCGAGCATTCGGTTACCGGGGGGAACTGCAAGTTGCAGTGGCGAGTCGACTGGGCCATGCGCTGGGCCGCGCTCGGTGTCGATTACGAGATGTCGGGCAAGGACCTGATCGATTCGGTTCGGCTTTCGGGCCGCATCTGCCGGTTCCTCGGGGCGACGCCGCCCGCCGGCTTCACTTACGAGCTGTTCCTCGACGAGAACGGCGAGAAGATCTCGAAGTCCAGGGGCAACGGGCTCACCATCGACGAATGGCTGCGCTACGGCCCGCCCGAGAGCTTGGCTCATTTCATGTACCAAAAGCCGAAAGCCGCCAAGCGCCTCTATTTCGACGTGATCCCGCGCAGCGTCGACGATTACCTGGGCGCGCTGGCGCGCGCCGCGGACGAGGACGAGGACCGGCGCTTGGACAACCCGGTCTGGCACATCCACGCCGGCACGCCGCCCGACCCCCAAGACGGGATCACTTACAACGTGCTCTTGAACCTCGCCACTGTCTGCCATACCGAGGACAAGGCGGTCCTATGGCACTTCGTCGCGCGCACCCGGCCCGGTCTGGTGCCCGAGAACGCCCCGTTGATCGACACGCTTGTGGAGCGCGCGATCAACTACTACCGCGACTTCGTCAAGCCGTCGCAAAACTATCGTCGGCCCACCGAGATGGAAGCGCGGGCGCTGGACGATCTCGCGCGCGTCCTCGAGGCCCTGCCCGCGGACGCGGGCGCCGAGGCGATCCAGACCGAGGTCTACGAAATCGGCAAGCGTCATCCTTTTGCCGATCTGAAGGCCTGGTTCCGGGCGCTCTACGAGATCTTGCTGGGCCAGCAGCAGGGGCCGCGCATGGGCTCGTTCGTTGCCATTTACGGGATCGCGGAAACGGTAGCGCTCATCCGCCGGGGGCTCGCAGGCGAAGACCTGGGGTCCTGACGGGACCCAGGGCGGACGCCGGTCAGCCGCCGCGGGCGAAGTCGAAATAGAGCGCGCGCGTGCGTTCGAAGACGGGACCGGCGGGCAATTCGCGGTCCTCGAGCCGCCTGCACGGCGACACCTTGGCATAGTTGCCGGTGCAGAACAGCTCGTCCGCTTCCAGCAGTTCGGCGAAGGCGATCGAGCGCTCGGTCACGGGAACGCCGGCGTCGCGCAAGAGCCTGATGACCCGCTGGCGCGTGATCCCGTTGAGGAAGGTTCCGTTGATGGCGGGCGTCGCCACCACGTCGTCCTTCACCAAGAACAGGTTCATGAACGCGAACTCGGCGACGTTGCGCTCGGGATCGAGAACGACGGCCGAATCGAAACCCTTCTCGCGCGCCTCGCGGAGCGCCCGCCCGACGTTGGGATAGAGGCACGCGGCCTTGGCGTTGGTCGGCGCCATGTCGGGCGCCGGTCGGCGAAAGCTAGACAGACACGCGCTGAAGCCTCCGCCTGCGGGCAACGGTGCCGCGTAAAGGGCCAATGCAAATCGGGTGCTTTCGGGATCGGGCTCGATGAAGCCCTTCTCGGCGAAGAACATCGGACAGATGTAGAGCGCGGTCGCGGGTGGATAGCGCCGAATCCCCTCCCACACCAGCGCCTCGATCTCGGCCGCCGTGCATGTCGGCCGCAGCCCCATCGCCGCGGCCGATTCCATCACGCGGGCGCAATGGCGGTCCAGATCGGGGGCGACGCCGTCGAAGGCGCGGGCGCCGTCGAACACGGTCGACGCCATCCAAAGCGCGTGGCTGTTGGCCCGGGCTATGGAAGGGCTTCCCTCGACCCATGCGCCGTCAAAATAGGTGGTCGCGCCGTCCGTTTCGGTCTTCGCCATGATTAATCTCGTCTCCCGGCCGTGCCGCCCGATCGCCGCATGGTCGCTGCCCGGGCGCGCAAGCTGTGATAGAACGCCTGCACGAGCGGGAAGGGAAGACGGAATATGGAATTCGAGACCATCAAGTGGCCAGGAGTCGGAGGCCGTGACTACGAGTTCCGCGTGCATGCGTTGCCGTGCGAGCGCTACGGCCGCGGCGAGCGGGGCGTGTGCATCTTCGCGCGCGGGACACCCGGAGACTGGAAGGCAATCTTCATCGAGCACGGCTTCATCGCAGACTTGATCCGCAAGGCAGGGGCGGACGCCTGCGTCGGCAAGAAGGGCGCGAGCCACGTCCACGTGCGCCTAGTCGACCGGCCGGACGCATGCCGTCGAATCGTCGCCGATCTATTGACCGAACACACCGAAGCGTTCGCGCCCGAAGGCTGCAATCGAAAGCCAGAGGGCTAGATCACACTCCGACCAGATTGAATCGATTTGCCCCATCGAGGGCCGGGTCCTTTTTGGGCGCGGCGTCGTCGCGCAATTTTGCCGACGCCTCATATCTTGAGAACGGCGGCGCAATAATCCCCCACTGAGGCGGCCGGGTTGTCTTGCTGCGGCGGACTAATTTGGGACCGGCTA
>JASLLV010000005.1 GCA_030746935.1 Rhodospirillales bacterium
ATAGCGCAGCGAAGCTCGGGAAGTCTCCGCCGAAGTCGGACATAGACGTCTGCCGGAACGTCAAGCCCTGTCGAAATACGCTCCGCGGCGAGAACGTCCATTTGATCTCGGTTGGCAAGGAACCACCTTCGCCCCAGCCCAGCCAAAATTTCAGTTGGCACGAGATACCGGAAAGTGGAATCGGGTCCGACCATCTCGGCGATCTCGGGCAGCGCAACAGGAGCAATCTGACCCCGAGCGCGTTCGAGATAGGTCAGTGCGGTTTCGACGCATTCGCTTACGACGGATATCCCGGACCGCCTTCTCGGTCGGGTCTTTCGAACTCATGGATGTCTGCCTCATCTTCGTTCCCTTCGGTCACTACGATGAGCCAGAAATTCTCCCTTATGAAAATCCCTCAATGTGTCCCAGGGGCGCTGACGTCAGACAAATCGCGTGGCTGCCCCGGGTGCCCGGCCTCGAATCCTTCGAGCGCGACCGCGATTAGACTTTCCCGGCGCACCGTCTGGTATGCAGCCGCCCTTCACGCCTCGACGTCGGCCAGGCGGTAGCCGAATAGGGTGACACCGAAGTATTCCCGGACGGTCTCGTTCTCCGCGCGCTCCAGGCGCCCATAGGCGGCGCGCTACTTCCGCCGCCCCTCGGCGGGAAGCTTGGCCGGTTTTTCCGGCCTCTCCGGCCCCCAGATCCGCTCGAAGTAGCTGTCCGCCAGCATCAGCGCCCCGATAGGGTTGTGGGCCAGGACCCGGTCCTTGGCCACGAGCGTGGTCGCGAGGCCTTCGGAGTGCTTGAAGAACAGACTGTCGTGGCCGATGCAAAGGCCGAGCACGATGTTGAGCTCGCATCCATGACGATTGAGCATCACGGCCTGCGAGACGGGGTTGCACATGGGCTCGTACTCGCCGGGGCGGATCTTTTCCGAATCCGCGAGCCCGATGTCCTCCTTGGGAACGCTGCCGTGCTTGCAGGCCGCCGAAGCCACTTCGAAGCCGTGGCTTTCGAGGATCCCGCTCAGCGTCCGCGCATGATCGACGAAGCTGATGCAGGTCGCGATTCCAATCTTGCGGAACCCCATTCGCTTCGCGAACGCCACGATCTCTTCGACGCGGGTCCAGCGGCAATACCCTTCGGCCTCGACCCGCGCGGATTCCTGCGCCACCTTCAGCACCCCCGGATCTTCGTAAAGGGCGCGCGCGTCCTCGATCCCGTCCGCGTCGACCTTGGATGGGCAGAAGCCGGGGCCGCGGCGCTCAGACTCGCCGGCTTGGCAGGCGCGGACCGCCGGCGGGCAATAGGCGCACCCAGGGTCGCGATAGCGCGACTTGGCGCTCGGATTTTCTGGCATGGCGTGACTCCGCTACCGAACAAGGCACGAACGGTCGCCTACAGGAGACGAATACGCACGCGGGCGCGCTTTGATTTGGATCAATTGCCCGCCGTCTTTCGCCGCCGCCGGTCGGACCCGCCGCACGGCCCGAAGGCGAAGCTATCCCGATCCATATGGACAAGGTTGGGCGGCCCGGCTAAAGTCACCGGCGCTCACGGGCGCGACAGCAATTCGCGCGCTCGGGGCGTTACCCGAACAAAAGACGCGGAGTGGGGAGGATGCCCGGTTTCGAAGGAAGCTACACGGTTTTAGTCACGCCGTTCACCGAGGACGGCGCCGGCGTGGACGCGCCCGCGCTGAGAAGTCTGGTCGAGTGGCAGATCGACCAAGGGGTTCCGGGCCTGATCCCCTTGGGCAGCACCGGCGAGTTCCTGTCGGTCTCCGACGACGAGCGAACACTTGTGATCGAGACGGTCGTCGATCAGGCCAAGGGGCGGGTTCCCATCGTCGTCGGTACCGCCAACGAGTGGTGCGACATCGCGGTCCGCTACAGCCGCGAGGCCGAGAGCCTGGGCGCCGACGGTGTCATGGTGATCCAGCCCTACTACAGCTCGCCCACCGAAGACGAGCTGTTCGAGCACTACCGACGCATCTCGGACGCGATCTCGATCCCGATCATGCTCTACAACAATCCGCGCACGGCCAACGTCGACCTGCGCCCTGCGTTCGTCGCCCGCTTGGCCGAGCTCGACAACGTCCGCTACATCAAGGAAGCGAGCGGCGACCAGTCACGGGTGCGCGAGATCCACCGCCACGTCGCCGAGGATCGCATGGTCGTCTTTTCGCGCTACGACGCGTGGATGCTGGGCGCCCGGGGGTGGGTGTCGGTCTGCGGCAACATCGTGCCGGATCTTTCGGCCGAGGCGTACCGCCAAACGGTAACACTCGGTAATCCGGCGGCCGGCCGCGAGATCTACCATCGACTGTATCCGCTGCTCGATGCGATCGACGGGGATTTGTACGTATCCGCGACCAAGGCGGCGCTGGCACTGATCGGACGCCCCGTGGGCTCGCCGCGCTTGCCGCGCCTTCCGCTTCCCGAGGCGAGTGTGGCCGCGCTGCGACGCGTCCTTGCCGATTTGGGCGTGCTTGCCGAAAAGGCGGCCTAAGTTGCCGCGCCAGCAGAACTCCCTACCCGACAATCAACCAGTGAGGAGACTACGACCCATGAAGAAACTGTTCACGGTCGGATTGGCCGTCGCGTTCGGTGCGACGTTCGCGCTGACGCAGAATGCCGCGGAGGCGATTGAGCTCAAGTACGCCCATCAGTCCAGTGTGACGAACATCAATCACCTGAACATCGTCGACTTCGGGGAAAAATTAAAGGAGCTTTCGGGCGGCGAAATGACCGTCCGCATCTTCCCGAACAAGCAGCTCGGCGGCGAGCGCGACGAGATCGAGGGAATTCTGCTCGGTACGCTGGATTCCGCCAGGCCGGCGTCCGCCGTGGTGGCCAACTGGGTGCCCGAGTTCAACGTCGCCAACATGCCTTTCGTGTTCCGCGATATCGATCACTTCCAGCGCGTCTGGCGTGGCGGTGGCGAGCTGCACAATATCATTCAGGCAAAAGCGGAAGCGAAGGGGCTCCGTTTCCTTTGCGCAACGACCACCGGCATCCGCAACATCATGTCGAAGCGGCCGATTTTCGGCATCGATGACATGAAGGGCCTTAAGATCCGGGCGATCGAGAACCCGGTGCACGTGGCCACATTCAACGCCATGGGCGCGAACGCCACCGCGATCGCGTACCCCGAGGTGTACGGTGCGCTGCAGACCGGCGTCGTCGACGGCGCGGATGCGGCCAACAACAATTACCACAGCCAGAAGTTCTACGAGCAGGCTCCCTATTGGACGCTGATCGGTTGGCTCGTGTTCACCAACACGATGATCATGTCGGAGAAGACGTGGGATTCGCTTTCCGCCAAGAACCAGAAGGCCACCCAAGACGCCGCCTTCTACGCTTGCGAGAAGCAGAACGAGTTCTACAAGACCGACGGGGACAAGAAGCTTCAAATGCTGCTGGCCCTGGGCGTCAAGGTCACCGTGCCCAACCGCAATCCGTTCATCGAAGCCTCGCAGAAGGTCTACGACCAGTTCCTCAAGACCGACGAAGAGAAGAGGCTCGTCAAGCTCATCCAGGAGACCGAGTAGTCCGGGATAAGCAATAGCGTACGACGATAAGCACCGACGTCGGCCGGGCGGAACGGCTCCGCCCGGCCGATGTTTCGACCGGGCCCGCACGAGAAGACGCGACGCCAGCGAAGGGGATGACACGCATGCCCAGCGCCTTACCCGTGGTGACCAAAATCATCGAAGCCGTCCGCGGCGGCTTCACCTATTTCGTGCTCGCGTGTTACGGCTACATGATGGTGGCCGTGGGCTTTCAGGTTCTCGGCCGCTACGTCTTCAACTTCCAAATCGGCGACGCCACCGAAACCGCGACCTTCGCTCAGGTTTGGATGGGCTTGGCGGGTTCGGGCATCGCCATGCGCCGGGGCACCATCTTCGCCATCGACGCGCTGCCCCAGACCCTGCCGCTGATCCCTGCGCGCATTCTCAAGCTCGTGATCGCCGCGGCGAACCTCGGTTTCCTGTGCGTCATGGTCTACGGGGGCTACCTGCTGTTCCAAAGCGGCTTTCTCCAGACGTCGCCGACCATGCTGATCCCGATGTGGATCATCTACGCCGTGGTCCCGATCTCGATGGCCTATTTCATGGTCGAGGTGATCCTCCAGGTTATCGAGCATTGGGATAACCCGTTCCAACACCAAGTGCAGGTGGAAGCGGAGGACGTGGCGTGAGCTTCGCCGTCGCCGCCGTCCTCGTCACCCTGGCGCTCGGGGTGCCGGTCGTCTTCGTTCTCGGCATCACCGCGACGCTGACGCTGCTGTTCACGACCGAGTTGCCGGTCGTCCTGATCGCGCACCGCTTTTATGCGGGCATCAACTCGTTTCCGATCATGGCGATCCCGTTCTTCATCCTCGCCGGAATGATCATGGACGCCGGCGGTATCTCGCGCCGGATCGTCGATTTCGCCACCGCGGCCGTCGGTTGGATCACGGGAAGCCTGCTTCAGGTCGCGATCTTCGCCGCCACCGGGCTCGCCGCCATGTCGGGCTCGGGAAGCGCCGACACCGCGGCGATCGCGGCCATCCTGACGCCGGAGCTGAAAAAGCGGAAATACGACATAGACTTCGCGCTTGGCATCATCGCCACCGCCGGCAGCCATGCCCAGATCGTGCCGCCGAGTTTGATGATGGTACTGATCGCGGTGATCAACGACCTGTCCGTCGGGGCCATGTTCCTCTCGGGCGTGCTTCCGGGACTTCTGACCGTGCCCGCGCTCTCTGTCGTCGCGTACATTCACGCCAAGCGCGGCGGCCCTCAGTACCGCGACCCCGAACCGTTCAGCATGGTGCGCCTGGTTCGCACATTCTTCTACGCCATTCCGGCGCTCGGGATGGCTGTAATCATCCTCGGAGGCATCCTGGGCGGCATCTTCACGCCCACCGAAGCGGCGGCGGTCGCCGCGTGGTACGGCTTGTTCGTCGGCCTCTACGTATACGGGGACCTCAAGTACAAGGACATTCCCGCGATCATGTTGCGCGCGGCGGGGTACAGTTGCGGGATCCTGCTCCTGGTCGGGGCCGGCAACATCTTTGGCTTCCTCATCGCCGTCGCCGGCGTCCCGGAGTTGCTGACCGCATGGATCAACTCGGTGGTCGCGCAGCCGTGGACCTTCCTGCTTCTGATCAATATTATCTTCCTCGTACTCGGGTGCTTCGGCGAAAGCCTTGTCTACATCCTGGTCTTGAGCCCGGTGCTGCTGCCGATCGCCCAGGGCTTCGGGATCGACCCGATCCACTTCTGCCTGGTGATGGTCTTCAATCTGGTGATCGGCATGATCACGCCGCCGATCGGGGCGACGGTGTTCGTGGTCTCGACCATCGCCGAGCGCTCGATAATGCAGGTGACCAAGCGCTTGTTCTGGCCGTGGGTCTCCATGGTGATGGTCCTGATCCTTATCACCTACGTTCCCGACCTCAGCCTCTCCCTTCCGCGGTGGGCGGGCTACATCCGTTAGGTTCGGCCATCCGAGGCCGCTCGGCGCCGCCGCCTTGTCGCTCGCGGCCGCGCGTACCGTCATGCGACGCGCACGCTTCATCGCGGGGGCGCGTCCTCCGGGGTGCCGAAACCCCGGCCCGTTCCGTGGTAGGAATGACCGAAGCCGACACATCGTTCCGCGGCGGCCGGCTCGACAACAAGGCGGTCAAGGGAGGAATTGGATGGGCGCCCAGGACATCACCATCAAGGCCGTGGACGGAGGCGAGTTCGCAGGATATCTGGCGACGCCAAGCACCGGCAAAGCCCCCGGGATCGTCGTCATCCAGGAGATCTTCGGCGTCAACGAGGTGATGCGAAACCTTGCCGACTGGATGGCGGGAGAGGGATTCGTGGCCCTTTGTCCCGATTTGTTCTGGCGCCAAGAGCCGGGCATCCAGATCACCGACCGGACCGACGCGGAATGGGCGCGGGCGTTCGAGCTGCTTCAAGGCTTCGACGTGGACAAAGGCGTCGACGACATCGCCAGCACCATCGACGCGCTTCGCGATCTAGATGCCTGTGACGGCAAGGTCGGCGCGGTCGGATTCTGCCTCGGCGGCCGGCTCGCCTTCCTCACGGCGACCCGAACGTCCGTGGACGCCGCCGTCGGCTACTACGGGGTCGCCCTCGGCGGCCACCTGAACGAAACGGTGCGCGCGCCGCTGACGCTTCACGTCGCCACCGCCGACGAGTTCGTGCCCGCCGATGAGCAGGCCGCCGTGCACGCGACGCTCGATCCCAACCCCCGAGTTACGCTGCACGATTACGAGGGCAACGACCACGCGTTTGCGCGCGTCGGCGGCCAGCACTACGACCAGCGCGCGGCCGAGCTCGCGCATACGCGCACGCTCGAATTCCTGAGGACCAATTTAGGCTGAAGCGAAAGCGGATCGCGCCTACGCGATTCCGAGTGACGACGATCTGGTCTCGGGGCACGAATCGCCCTGAGGGGATAAAGATCTAGGCGCGGGCGATCGTAAGCCGGTTCTCGATCGGGCGGAGGCAGATCGCAAAAACTACGGCCACCGCGGCGGGCAGGAACCCACCGAGCCCCGAAAACGTGAGGCACAGCCCATAACGCAGGCCGTCCGACAGCGCCGGCGAGAAGATTCCAAGCGCCGAGGTTCCCATGGCCGCGGCCCCGATCGCGATGAGAAGCCAGTGCCGGGCACCGCGGCGCATGAGCCAGCCGGCGACGATGTTCCCCGGCACGTTGACCGCCACCACCAACGCGCTCAACGCGGCCGCCACCCCGAGGCCGATTGCGCGCTCCTCGACCAGAAAGGTCGGCAGCCAAATCATGAGCGCCATCCACTGAAGCGTGTAGAACGGAAAACAGATTGCGAGCAGCCAAGGCCCCGGTTTGCCGACCGTCAGCCGGACGTTTCGAACCAGCGACGCCGGCGGCCGCGAATCGGCGGACCGCGGCACCGGCGACGGCGCGACCAAGGCGACGACGCCGATCCAAATTACCGAGACGCCTGCCAGCACCCACCAGATGCCGCGCCAACCGGCGGCCGACAGAAGGGCCGGCGCCGCCAGCAGCACCAACGCCATGCTCGCCGGCATGTACGCGCTCCAGATCCCGAGCGCGAGCCGGCGGTCGCGGCCCTTCGCCGCGGTCGCGATCAGCGACGGGGCCGCGACCGCAACCGAAAGGAAGCCGAAACCCTCGGCGAAGCGGCTCACGAGCAGCATCGCGCCTGTGTCCGTGAGGCCGCCGACGGCGCTGCCCGCCGCCAATAGCCCAAGCCCGATCATGGTCAGGCGCCGATGGCCGATGCGATCGGCGAGCGATCCGGCGGCGAGGCCGAGGGCCGCACCCGTGGCGCCGAAGACCGAGACCGCCCAGCCGCCGAATACGAGATCGAGCCCAAGCTCCGCTCGCAGCATGGGCAACGACGGGGGAAGCTTGCCCAGGTGGCTGGCGGCGATCATTCCGGCGAAGACCGCGACAACCACGGCGCCCCAGCGCGAATTCTCCGGCACATTCGTCGTCATGGGAGCGATCGGCCGGACGCCGGAGCGGCCTCGGAACACCCCGTCCGGCCACACCGGAGCGGTCCAAAGGCGTTGCATGACCCAGGGCATGTGGGCATACTTGAACAAAGCATGATTCCGGCCGCCGCGGCGAGATTGTTTCCACGCGAAAGGCCGACGATCCATTCACGCACGCGGGAGGCGTTATTCATGGACAAAAACTCGGTCGATTGGCACGGCTCGATCCCGGCAATGGTTACGCCGTTCGACGCCGATGGCAAATTCGATGAACCGAAGTTCCGAGCCCTCATCGAACTTTTCATAAAGAACGGCGTCGCCGGCCTGCTGCCCAGCGGTTGCACCGGCGAGTTCTGGGCAATGACGGTCGACGAACGCAAGGCGCTTTACGGCGTCTGTGTCGACGCCGCCGACGGTCGCGTTCCGGTGATCGCCGGGACCGCCGCGATCCGTACACCCGACGCCATCGAACTGACACAGGCCGCCAAGGAGGCGGGCTGCGACGGCGCGATGATCATGCCGCCGTACTTCGTCAAGCCGAGCACCGACGACATCATCGCCCACTACGAGGCGATCTCGGACGCGGTTGCGCTGCCGATCATGCTGTACAACATCCCGATGTACAACCAGACGCCGTTGACGCCGGAACTGGTCTCGCATCTCGCCGACATCGACAACGTCGTCGCCATCAAGGAAAGCTCGTTCGACTTCAACAACTATTACAAGACCCAGCTCCTTTGCGGTGACCGCATCCGGGTCATGTTGGGCCCCGCCGGGGTCTACGGCGTCGCCGCCATCGAGCTCGGCTGTCCGGGCTATGTCGAGGCCTTCCCGAACTACTGGATGGAGCCGGATGCGAACCGCTTCGTCGAGATCGTCGAGGCCCGCGAGATGGACCTCGCGCGCGAACTTCAGCGCAAGGGACTGTTCCTCACCGAGCTCATGAACGAGAACGGGCGCAACTATTACGAATCGGTCAAGGCGGCCATGAGCGTCCTCGACCTGCCGGGCGGTGTCCCCAGGTTGCCACTACGACCGCTGGGCGAGCCGCATTTGACCGAGATCCGCGAGGGGTTGGAAAAAATCGGTATCACCAAGGTCGCGGCCGCCGCCCAGTAGCGGCCGCCGACCCGAATCGAGCAGTCTTCGGCCGCCGACGCGTCGCGTCCGAACGTGATGGCGACGTGATCGCCGGCCGGGGCGAAAACACAAACAATGGGAACCAGGAGGTAATGCGATGAACGACGCCCCTGCAAGACAGGAAGTCCAGCTCAAGTACCCCAAGTACAAGACCCATTTCTCGGAGTTCATCGGGGTCGGCGCCAACGGCAACCTGTGGGTCGACGGCTGCGACTGCCAGGAACTGGCCGAGAAGTTCGGAACCCCGCTCTTTGTGCTTAGCGAGGCCCAGTTCCGCCACAACTACCGCCACTTTCGCGACGCGTTCCGGGCCGCTTACCCGGACGTCGAGGTCCTGTTCGCCAACAAGAGCGCCAACCAGCTCGCCGTACGCCACATCTTCAACCAGGAAGGCGCCGGCGGCGACGCCTTCGGCCTTCAGGAGATGTACTACTCGCTGCTCACCGGCGCGGACACGTCCAAAATGGTGCTGAACGGCAGCAACAAGGAGGACGACGAGCTCGAGATGGCGGTCGCCAATAAAGTGTGCATCAACATCGACGCCATGGACGAACTCGACCGCATCGCCGCTGTCGCCAAGCGCCTGGGCGCGACCGGCGTTCCGCTCGGCATCCGCGTCAAGTTGGTGCTTGAAGACCTCAAGGACCGCTATGGCCAGCCCATGCACGGAGAAGGAAGCTTGCAGGAGCAGGCCGCGTCCCACAAGTGGGGCATGACCATGGACGAGACGGTCGAGCTGATCGGGCGCATCGACAAGATGCCCGACATGGATCTGATCGAACTCCACTACCACCTGAGCCGCATGGACAACAAGGCGTCCGATTTTGCGGTGATGGCGCGCGAGATGATTGTCTGGACCGACGAGATCCGCAAAAAGACCGGCTGGACGGCGCCCACCATCGACATCGGCGGCGGCTGGACCTTCGGCCGCGCCGGCGGCACCGGCCCCGACCGTGCCGACGACGAAGCGAACGCGGCCACTTTCGAGGACTACGGAACCGAAGTCTGCGAAGCGATCAAGGACGAGTGCAAGAAGCGGGACTTTCCGCTGCCGAAACTCAAGATGGAGCCGGGGCGCTCGATTTCGGGCAGCGCCGGCGTCGCCATCGGCCGCGTGGGCGCCGTCAAGAAGCACCCGACAAAGACCTGGATCAACTGCGACCTCAGCTCCAACATCATCACCTGGGTCAACTTCTGCAACTGGTGGTTCCCCATGTACCCGGTGAAGGATGCGCTCGCCAAGGCGACCCAGGTCGCGGACCTGGTAGGGCCGTTGTGCAGCTCCGACGAGCTCGGCCACGCTCGCGATTTCCCAGAGCTCGAGCGCGGCGATTACATCGCCCTGCTGGATTGCGGCGGTTACACCGAATCGACGATGGCCAGCTTCAATGCCCAGTTCTGGCCGGCAACGGTGCTCGTCAACGGCACCCAAGCCGACGTCATTACCGAGCGCATGCGCCTGAGTGACGTAATGGGGCGCTTCAAGGTGCCGCCACGGCTTCTCGACGGCACTTACGGGCGGCTGCGCGAAAGCGGATAGGCGCGGCGCCGAGGTTCGGCCAAGCGGCCTTCCTTCGCGATAACGGCGACGTCTCCCAGGCAGGCGTCGCCGTTTCTCTTTATCTGGATGGTTCGCTGGCGGTCTTGCGCTGGCGGTGCTCGATCGCACCGATGCCAAGCGAGAGTATCGTCATGGCGACGGCCGCGGCGATCATCAATTCGACGGCGCTCTCCCAGTTTCCCGCGACCGTCACCACCGCCGCCAGCGCCGGGGGCCCGGCAACGTTGCCGAGGTTGAGACCCTGGACCAAGAGCCCGTTCGTCGTCCCCATCTGGGCGGGCGTGGGCGCGAAGCTCGGGACCGCGGCCCGGAGCGCGGTCGGCGGCATCCCGCCAACCGCGGAAAACGCCAAGCAAAGCGCGTAGCGAGCTCCGTCCGAGAGGTCGGGATCGAATATCCCCACGGCAGCGAACCCCATCGCTGCCGCCGAGCCCGCCATCAGAAGCCAGCGCGGGAACCGGCGGTGCAACAACCAGCCGGCGATTAGGTTTCCGAGAACGTTGACCGCGACGACGACCGCCGTCATGACCGCGGCGGCAGCCGATCCCATTCCCCGCTCTTCGATCAGGAATGTCGGCAACCAAACCATGACCGCGAGCCATTGGAACGTGAACAGCCCGAAGCAAAGCGCGAGAAGCCACGTGCCAAACTTGGAAACGGTTAGCCGAACGTTGCGCGCCAACGCCCCGTCGGGCGCCTGGCGTTGACCCGTGCTACCTTCGCGCCGCGTGCCCGCCGCGAGAACGACCATCCAGATTGCGGTCACGAACGCCGTCACCTGCCAAAGTCCCCTCCACCCCGAACTTTCGAGCAAAAGCGGCGATACCACGATCATCAGGGCGACGCCCACCGGCACGTTGGTGCTCCACACGCCAAGCACAAGAGCGCGATCGCCGACGCCGGCGGCCTGTGCGACCATCGACGGTGCCGCGACCGCGACCGCAAGGAACCCCAGCCCCTCGACGAGGCGCGCGCCAAGAAGTGACGGACCCGTCTCCGCGAAGCTTCCGGCCAAGCTTCCCGCGGCAAGGGCGCCCAGGCCGATCAACGTCAGGCGCCTGTGGCCGATGGTGTCGGCAACGCTTCCCGCGACGATGCCAAGCGCCAAGCCCGTCGCCGCGAAGGCTGAGACCAGCCAGCCGCCGACGATCAGGTTCAGGCCCAGCTCGGCACGCACGACCGGCATGGCTGGCGGCAGCTTTCCGACGTGGAAGGCGGCGATGTAGCCGGCGACGACGGCGAACAGGATCGTATTCCAGCGGGTGCCCTCGGTCCCGTTCATGTCGCTCCTCTCCCTCATCGGCCCGGTCTCGCAAGTCCAGCCGGATGGTCGCGCCAACGTTGGGCCGACGACGCCTCGGACGCAAGGGGGACTCCCCTCGCCCCGCCCCGGGGGCGTGATCGCGGGCGCGAGCATCGGTTGCGCCCGGTCCCGATCCCTGCCAAAAGAAAACCGGGTCCCGCGCCGAGTCGAAGCGATCGCGGGCGCCGGAGCGGATGATGCGCAACGTGGTCATAGGAGGAATCGCCGGTGTCGTCGCCGGCGTCGTGATCGGGGCGACGATCGTTGCGCCGCGACTCGACCTCGCGGCCCGCGGCCCGTCGGCCGGAGTCGCCATCGAAGACGGCCCGCCAGGAATTGGGGATGGCTCGCCGCCATTGCCCGTCGACGGGGGCCCAAGCCTTCGCTGGCGGATGGTGAGCGCCTACGCGACGACCCTTCCCCAGCTCGGCACCCTCGCCAAGCGGGTGGAAACGGAAATCGCGCGCGTGTCCGGGGGACGGTTCGAGGTGCGAGCCTTCGATCCCGATGTCCTCGTACCGGCGGACGAGCTGTTCGGGGTCGTCGCGTCCGGAACCATCGACGCCGCCTTCGCGTCGCCATCGTCATGGGCGGACGAGGACCCGGCGTTCGATCTGTTCGCGGCCGCTCCCTTTGGTCCCGAGCCGGCAGAATACCTTGCCTGGATCTATTTCGGCGGCGGCCGCGAGCTGTTCGATGGACTGTTCCGTCGACGCAACGTCCACGCGCTCTTTTGCGGCCTGATCGCGCCCGAGGCTGGGGGCTGGTTCCGGGCCGAAGTCAACACCGTCGACGAGCTGCAGGGTTTGCGGATGCGGATCACCGGTCTGGGAGCGAAGGTGATGACGCGGCTCGGCGCCACCGCGGTTCCGATGGACGGCGGGGAAACGTTCATTGCCCTTGAAAAGGGCTCGCTGGAGGCGGCGGAATTCTTTACACCCGCGGTCGACGCGGCGCTGGATTTCCGCCGCCTCGGCAAACACTACTACTTCCCGGGTTGGCATCAGCCGGCGACGCTATTCGCCCTGATCGTCAACAAGGACCGGTGGGGCGAAGCCGATTCGGCGTCCAGAGCCCAGATCGAGACGGTGTGCGGCGACAACATCCGCTACGGCCTGGCCGAAGGCGAAGCGCTACAGTTCGCCGCGCTCGCCGAGATGGGCACCCAGGGCGTGAAGATGCACCGATGGTCCGACGTCATTCTCGACGCCCTGGAATCGACATGGCTGGGCGTCGTCGAAGACGAGAGCGCCAAGGACGCAAGCTTCAAACGCGCCTGGGATTCGCTTGCGAGCTTTCGGCGCGACTACGCCATCTGGAACGAGCTTGGATACGCGCGCGGGCGCTGACTTTATCTCTCGTATCGTGTTCGCGCCCGTCGGAGTCGGTTTCCCGGGCGTCGGCGAATCGTCGCGGCAACCGCCGACATCGTTCCTTGGCAACGCGCTCACCCCTTGATCGCGGCCGGCGATTCCCTTACCTCTAGGCACCGTTTCCACTGCCCGGCCGGGCGAAACCCAAACCCCACCGCGGAGACCATGGCCCCATGACCAACCCGAAGACCACGATCCTCGCGCTCGCGGCCGCGCTCGCGTTCGCCGCAGCACCCGCTTTCGCCGAAGGCGACGCCGGGAACGGCGCCAAACTTTTCAAGAGAAAGTGCTTCGTCTGCCATACCATCGAGCAGGGCGCGAAGAACAAGGTGGGCCCGAACCTGTGGGCGGTGTTCGGGAACAAGCCAGGGATGGCCGAGGGCTACAAGTACTCGAAAAGCTATCTCGCGGCCGCCGAGAAAGGCCTGGTGTGGGACGATAAGGCGATCGACGCGTACATGATCGACCCGCGCAAGTTCATTCGCGAGGCGTCCGGCGATCCCAAGGGCAAGAGCAAGATGACCGTAAAGATCAAGAAGGATACCGAACGCGTCGACATCATCGCTTATGTGAAGACACAGAAGTAGGCGATTGTCGCCCGCGGTTCCCGGCCTCTGCGGGACTACCGGGTTGACCGTGAAGAAAGGTCCTTCGCAAACGCTGAAGTCGTGCTTTTCTTCAATGTTTACAATGAAGAAGGCGGGCTAGAGTCGGCCCGCCGAGCCGCCTCAAGAGCCGAATGGGCCGCGTTCACGCCGGGGGGAAGTACACCAAGCCAACGGCGAGGGACTTTTTCACGACCGACTACTCGCGGACGACCAGCACCGAACAGGTGGCGTGGCGGACGACCCGCGCCGCGTTGGGCCCCAGCAGATAGTCGGTCAACTCGGGCCGCTGCGCCGCCACAACGATCAGGTCGGCCTTGGTCTTTTGGGCCGCCTTCAGGATCTCCTCGTAGATGTTGCCGTAAGCGACAACGTGCTGGACGTTCACCGAATCAGGCACGTGGTCGCGCGACAGCGCGTGAAGGTCCTTGGTGGCGGCCGCGATCGCCTGAGTTTCATACCCTTCGGGAAAGTACTGGCCAACCGCGGTCATGCCGTAGTCGGGCACCACCGTCATCAGGTGCAAGTTCGCCCCAAACGCGCGGCAACACCCGAGCGCGCTCGGCAGGGCCTTGCGCCACGAGCTTTCCTCGTTGAGGTCGACGGGAAGCAGGATCTCGCCGTACATGACCTGTCCGATCACCCGGAGCTAGCGGCAGGCGATGCGTCGTCACGACGGCGCCAGCGCAAATATTGCATCCCGATCACGAGGCCGAGCAGCGCGAGTGCGAAGGGATATACGAGTGCCTTCGGCGGTTGGCCGGGCTCTTCCAGGTCCACCGCGGTGACGTAGTCGCCGAAGCGCAACCCCACCCGCTCGGCCGGGCCCTCGACCGCGAGGTCGGTAACCGCGTAGCGGCCGTCGTCTTTAGGGGCGAGGACGACCCCGTACCGCCCCTTGAGCGCGGGTGCGCCCGCCTCGGGTGTCGGGATCAAGAACAGCTTGAACCGGTCGCCGTAGGGCGTTTCGCGCACCGCGTGCAGGCGCAGCATGCGCCCTGGCTCCGCCTCTACCTCGCCGGCGAGGAAACGATCGAAGGGTATCTCGGCGAACGGCGGATTGATCATGTCCATGAAGAAGCCCGGCCGGAACAGCGCGACCATGACGACAATGAGGACCAGCGCCTCGTGCAGTTTGATCTTCACCAGCATCCAGCCTTGGGTGACGGAGCTGAAGCATAGGATGGCGATGAGCGAGACCACGAACACCATCAGCCCGTGCCAGACGCTCTCGACCCCGATCAGCAGAAGCTCGGCGTTGAAGATGAACACGAACGGCAGGATCGCGGTGCGGATGTCGTAGAGGAAGGACTGGACGCCGGTTTTCATCGGATCGGCGCGCGAGATCGCGGACGCGGCGAAGGCGGCGAGACAGACGGGCGGCGTCGAATCCGCCATCAGCCCGAAGTAGAAGACGAACAGGTGCACCGCGATCAGCGGCAAGATCAAGCCGGAAGCGTTGCCGAGCTCGACCACCACGCCAGCGAGCAAGGAGGCGACGACGATGTAGTTCGCCGTGGTTGGTAGTCCCATGCCGAGGACCAGGCACAGAACCGCGGTCAAAATCAAAAGGACGTAGACGTTGCCGCCAGAGATCGCCTCGACGACGCCGACGAGCGCGTTGTTGAGGCCGGTGGACGAAACCGAGCCGACGATGATACCGGCCGCCGCGACCGCGACGGCGATGCTGACCATGTTGCGGGCCCCGGCGATTAGGCCGACGTAGACCTCCCTGACGCCCTCGACAATGGCCGACCCGGCCACCTGGCCACCGCCTGCGAGCATCGCCATAGCCGCGTGCTGGACGACGATGATCACCATCATCAGGATGATGGAATAAAAGACCGCCGTGCCCGCGGTCCAACGCTCGACCATCAACAGCCAGATCAACACCACGATTGGGATCAGGAAATGGATGCCGGAGAAGAAGGTCCGGCGGAACGATGGAATCTCCGCGCGCGGAAGACCGCTCAAGCCCAGCTTCATCGCCTCAAGGTGCGAGATGTAGAAAAGCGCCATGTAGCTGATGACGGCGGGAATCAAGGCGGCGGCGATGACGTCGAAGTACGAGATGCCGATGAATTCGGCGATGATAAAGGCCGCCGCGCCCATGATCGGCGGCATGATCTGGCCGTTGGTCGAGGCCGCCACCTCGATGGCGCCGGCCTTGACCGCCGGCATGCCCATGCGGCGCATCACCGGAATCGTGAAGGTCCCGGTGGTGACCACGTTGGCGATCGACGAGCCCGAGATGGCGCCGGTCATCCCCGACGCCAGGATCGCCGCCTTGGCCGGCCCGCCGCGAAAGCGCCCGACCATGGCGAACGAGAGGTCCAGGAAGTACTTGCCGGCGCCGGCCTTCTCCAACAACGCGCCGAATAGCACGAACAGGAAGACGAAGCTGACCGAGACGTCGATCGGGATGCCGAAGATCGCTTCGCCGCCCAGCCACTGATAGCCGATCAGGCGATTGAGCGAGACCCCCTTGTGCGAGATGATCTCGGGCATCGACTGGCCGAAGATCGAATACACCAGGAACACGCAGGCGACGATGACGAGCGGGATGCCGATGGCGCGCCGCGTCGCCTCGAGAAGTAGACCGATGCCGATCGCGCCAAGCACGGCCTCGGTCGGAAACGCGACGTCGACGCCGAACAGCGACACCTCGTTGACCAGAAGGACGCCCTGGCGCGCCACCAATCCTTCGTAGCCCAAGAACAAATAAAGCGCGGCCCCCGTGCCGAGCACCGCGAAGAGAA
This sequence comes from Rhodospirillales bacterium, assembly GCA_030746935.1. Taxonomy (GTDB): domain Bacteria; phylum Pseudomonadota; class Alphaproteobacteria; order Rhodospirillales; family JASLLV01; genus JASLLV01. The sequence goes on from JASLLV010000005.1 coordinate 16,231, forward strand.
GATCGAGGGGCGGAATGCGCCCGTCGTCGGTCCGGCGCCCGCCGGGGAAGATCAGGAAACACAAGAGCAGCCCGAACGCCAGATGGATGCCCCGGGCGGGCACGTCGGCGATGATGCCGAAGCCGAACATGAACGGCAGCGGCGAAGCGATCCAAAGCTGGAATAACGACCAAAGTGCTGCGATCGCGCCGATGACCAGCGCGACCCGCGGTCCGTGCCGGCGGCCGCTGTCCTCCAGCGCCTCGAGGGTTTGCCTAAGCTCTTCGGGCGCGCTATCCGGCTCTTCCGTGCTCGTCTCCGCCGTCACCGCGTCCCCCCGCCCCCATCACGACCGTGCCGAACAAGATACGGCCGGCGGCCCCGCATCAAGGGGCGCCGGCCGCAACGTTTCGGCGTCGGGCCGAACCTACATCAAGCCCTTTTCCTTGTAGTACTTCACGGCGCCGGGATGGAGCGGCGCCGAAAGCGCGTTCCTGATCATATTCTTGGGATCGAGGTTGGCGAAGGCCGGGTGCAGAGCCCTGAAGTCGTCGAGATTCTCGAACACGGCCCGCGTGACCTCGTAAACGATATCTTCGGCCACATCCGCGCTGGTCACGAAGGTAGCCATCACGCCGAAGGTGGTCACATCGCTGTCGGTGGTCTTGTACGTACCCTTCGGAATCGTGGCGAAGGCATAGTACGGGCGCTGTTCCACCAGCGTCTTCTCGACATCGCCTGTCAGGTTGATGATCTTCGCGTTGCAGCCGTCTGTCGCTACCGAGACGCCGGCGTTCGGCACCCCGACCGTGTATCCGTAAGCGTCGATCTTGCCGTCGCAAAGCGCCTTCGACTGCTCGGTCGAGGTCAGCTCCGTCGCGACCGCGAAATCGCTGGTCTTGGTGCCGTAGCCGTCCATCAGCACTTCGGTGGTACCGCGCTGCCCGGAACCGGAGTTGCCGATGTTGAAGCGCTTGCCCTTGAGATCGCCCCACGACTCGATGCCCGAATTGGCGCCGACGATGATGTGATAGGGCTCGGGATGCACGGAAAAGACCGCCCGTAAGTTTTTGAACTCCTTCACCTTGTCGACCGCAGAGCCGTTGTAGGCGTGATACTGCCAGTCTGATTGGGCGACGCCGAAGTCGAGTTCGCCCTCGGCGATCTGACCGATGTTGTAGGTGGAGCCGCCCGTGGAAGGCGCCGAGCATCGGATGCCGTGCTTACGCCCCGTCTTGCGCCCCTCGGCGGCCTCTTTGTGGACCATCCGGCAGACGGAGTTGCCGACCACGAAATAGACCCCTGTCGGTCCGCCGGTGCCGATGGCGATGAAGCGGCTCGACTTGGAAGATTCGGTGAAGAGAAAGGCAGCAATGGCGACAACCGCAACAACCGCCACCGCCAAAATCGAATAGGTCAACTTTTTCGTCAAGTTCGCCTCCCGGTTCAGATCAACCAACCGACGCGACGGCGGACCCGCCGGCCGGTCTCGGAACATCCCTCGATCTTACTGTCATAAGGATATCGTGGACGACGCGTGCCGAGCAACAAATGATTCGCGCACCCCGGGTTTCGTTTCAAATGAATCGCCAACGGCAATCGCGCGCCGACGCGATTCCGGCGCCGGCGCAATCTCTTCACGAACCCCCTTTGCGTCCCCTTTTGCGTGCGGAACGGGGGCGATCGCCATCTTGGTGCCAATAGGCCTTGAACTCCTCGAGCTGGGCCTCGCTTTCCTCGATGGACTCGAGCGCAGGCGCGCCTCCGCGCGCCACCATCAGCGTGATCAGGGCTTCGGCCGCGGCCATCGCCGGGGTCATGGAATGAAAGAACGACGGGGTCTCGACGGCGGCGATCAAAACCCGGTCCGCGTACCTCGCGAGCGGCGAGACCGGGCTGTCGGTCAACACCAGGGCCTTGCCCCCCTGGCGCTTGGTGTATTCGACCGCGCGAACGGTTTCGTGGCTGTAGGGCTGCACCGAGATCGCGAACGTCGCGTCGCCGCTGCGCAGGGTACGCAACTCGTCCGCGAACGTTCCGCCGGGGCCCTGGAGCAGGATCCCGTTCGACCGAAACATGCGGTAAACGTAGGAAAAGAAGAACGCGACCGGAAAGCACGAGCGCTGGCCGACCACGAACAGCCTTCGCGCCGCCACCAGGTCTTCCACGAACTCGAGGTAGGGCTTCGGACCCGCGCTTTCGAACGTCTCGCGCAGATTGCCCAAGTGAGAGTGCAGCACCTCGTCCAACAGGCGCGGCGCCTCGTCCTCGGCCCCGCGTGCCTGCAGCGTCCGGGCGCGGGCGAGATATCCCTCGGGCCGCGATCTCAGGCGCTGCTGGAAGGGTTCGCGAAAATCGCCGTAGCCCGGTAATCCGAAGGCGTGCGCCAGGCGGATCATCGTCGAGGGGTGAACGCCGGCCTCGGCCGCGAGCCTGCGCATGGACATCAGCGCCACATCGTCGGGCCGCCGGAGCACGTGCTGGGCCGCTTGCTGAAGCTTGGGGCTAAGCACCGGATAGTGCTCGGTAATTCTTCGGGCGAGATCCGAAAACGCAATCATGTGAGACTCGAGGGCGGGCAAGATCCGGCGTGAATGGTAACCGGTGTCGCGCCGCCGCCGCAATACACCGGACGCTTGCGAAGACGCGATTGAATCCGATCGTTCGTTTTCGCACGTCCCCGAACGATCGCCGCCGTGCCGCCGGCGGGCCCGAAGCACCGCTTGGGGTGTTCGCGCACACAACCCGGCGCGATGAGAGTTCGCCCGGTTTCGCGCAGGAGCGATCCGCCAACCGCGTGGCTCCGGCGTACAGTCGTGGCTCCCGTCTACAGTATTGAAACCGAGCGGATCGGCACGCCTGATTGCAACCGCCTCGCGGTTCCAATTAACCGCGATCCGCTCTACGATCGCGCCCTGGGACGCAGCGGCGAGGGAGGCCATCTCCGGATGACGATCGACATCAAGGACCATATTCGATCGATCCCCGACTTTCCCAAGCCGGGCATCCTTTTCTACGACATCTCTACCCTTCTCGCGCATCCGGATGCGTGGCAGGTGTGCATGGGCCGCCTTGCGAAACTCGTCAGCAGCCACCAACCCGATGTGCTCGCCGGGATCGAGTCGCGCGGATTCCTGGTGGCCGCGCCGCTGGCGCTCAAACTCGGCTGCGGCTTTGTCATGGTCCGCAAGCGGGGCAAACTGCCCGGGGTCACGATCGCCCACGAGTACGCGCTCGAATACGGCGCCGACAGCGTCGAGATCCAAGAGGACGCGGTCGCGCCCGGGCAACGCGTCACGGTCCTGGACGACTTGCTCGCGACCGGCGGCACGATGGCCGCCACGATCGCCCTATTCCGGAGTGTCGGCGCCGAGGTGGTGGGCACCGCGTGCATCATCGAACTCACGTTCCTGAACGGACGCGAGAAAGTCGACGCACCGTTCGGATCGCTGGTCGCCTACGACGCCTGACCGCGCCCCGCCGCGCCGGGCTTATGGCCGAGCGCGTGGCGCGCAACCTTTCGCATCACCGTCGGCAACGCGTGGTCGCCGAGTCGCTCGACCGCGCACCAGGTCCATTGCGACCCGCAGCCAAGCTCCATATCGCCGTCGACGCGTCCCGACAGCACCGCGAGCTCGAGATCGAAGTGGGTGAAGGTGTGGCGCACCGTCCCACCAAGACGCCGCCAGGTGGCCTTCGCCGGCGCCCGCGCCCGTGCCTCGGCGATTTTCCACGGCCTGTCGCGCCAATCGGTCGACGGAAATTCCATTAGCCCGGCGAGAAGTCCCGTCAGCGGCCGTTTTCGCAACAACACACGGCCGTCGCCCCTGAACGTCCAGAAGACAACGCCCTGGCGGCGCGGCCGGACCGCCTTGGGCGGCCGCCGGGGGAAGGATTCCGGCCGTCCGGTACGAAGCGCACCGCAGTCCCGGGCAAGCGGGCAATCGCCGCAACGTGGCGCGCGGGGCACACACACGGTTGCGCCGAGATCCATCATCGCCTGGGCGTGGTCGCCCGCTCGCCTGTTCGGCACCAGCAGCTTCGCCCAGGCTCGGATGCGCGCACCCGCCGCCGTCGGCGCCTCGTCCGCGGCGAGGAGTCGGCCCAAAACGCGCACGACGTTCGAATCGACGACCGCCTCGGGCCGCGAAAACGCGATCGCAGCGACGGCGGCGGCGGTGTACTCGCCGATCCCGGGCAGCGAGCGCAGGCTTTCCGCCGTATCCGGGAAACGGCCGCCGAGATCGCGAACGACGATGCGCGCCGTGGCATGCAGGTTGTGCGCGCGCGCATAGTATCCGAGCCCTTGCCACGCGTGGAGGACGGCGTCCAGATCGGCGTCGGCAAGATCGCGGACCGTAGGCCAGCGGGCAACGAACGCCCCGTAGTACGGAATCGTCGCAGCCACCGTGGTCTGTTGCAGCATGACCTCGCTCAGCCACACGCGATAGGGATCGGCGTGTCCCGCGGGCGTCCGCCACGGCAAGGCGCGCCCATGCACATCGTACCAGGCGAGCAGGCGGCGGCGGATCCGCACCACGCTCGGCGCCATGTTCGGTGCCACGTTCGGTGCCACGTTCGCCGCTACGCTCGCCGCCACGTTCGGTGCGATGGCGTGGGTTTGCGGCGATTCGCGCTTCGCGTCGCCCGGTTTGCGTTGTGCGCGCACGCTGTAGTCCTAGAGCACTATCTGGCCAGATTGGATCAAATTGATGGTGGCAATTCGGCTTGGCCGGGCGGGCGCGTCACGAAGCGCGTCTGGCGACGGCGCAAAATAATTCCGGTGTTCAATCTGGCCGGATAGTGCTCTAGCTTAGCCACCCCCCGACCGCAAGGCGAATCGCATGGGCAAAACACGATCGAAGCGCAGCAGCCGCGGGCTGCGGTCGATTGCCGGCGTGGTGCCGAAGGTGACGAAGGCGGCATTCGCCAGGCGTGGATTCGCCGAAGGCGCCATCGTGACGGCGTGGCCGACAATCATCGGCCGCGAGCTCGCTGGGCGCTGCGTCCCCGACCGCATCGTCCGCGGACGCGACGGCGCGGGCGAGTCGGTTCTCAGGCTCCGCGTTGCGGGCGGCGCACTCGCGACCGAGCTTCTGCACTTGGCGCCCCAGCTCATCGAACGCGTCAACACGTTCTTCGGCTATCGCGCGGTAACGCAAATCGGGATCATCCAAGGACAGATCGACCAGCCGCCCGCCGGCCCGGAACGGAGGCCACGGAATCTCGACGCGGCAGGGGCCCGCGAGCTCGCGGCAACGTTGGAAGACGTGGGCGATGCCGAATTGAAAGCGGCCCTCGAGCGGTTGGGTCGGCAAATTCTCGCCCGCGCCGATCGCGACACCTCCGAATGAACCACGGCCCATTTGACGTGCCCGCGAAGGCCCGATTTAGACCCCGGCGCGGAATACTTCGGCGCTTGTGGCGGAGCCGGGGCGGTCCTATAGTGCCACCACATACTGTGGTCAGGGAGCTTGTGTGCCGCGAATTGTAGTAGGTATTGCGATTGCGGTTGTGGTTGCCGTGGCGATTGGGATCGCCGCCTACCAGTTTTCACGCGAGCGCGTCGTAGATGCGGTGGCGCCGCCGGCGGCACCGGAAGCCGCCGTCGTCTACGAGGACGATTTCATCCTCGGCGAGCGCGACGCGCCCGTCACCTTGATCGAGTTCGCCTCGCTCACCTGTCCCCACTGCGCTTCGTTTCACCGCGAAATTCTGCCGCAACTCAAGAGTGAGTACATCGACACCGGCAAGATCCGCTTGGTCTATCGCGATTTTCCGACGAGCCCCGTGGAGCTGGCGCTCGCGGCGGCTATGTTGGCGCGGTGCGGCGGCGAGGACCGTTTCTTCGGGTTCATCGAGGTCCTGTACCTCAGCCAGGAACGCTGGTCGCGTAGCGAGAATCCGCGCCGCGAGTTCGAACAAATCGCCCGCATGGGCGGCATGTCGAACGCCGACTTCAACACCTGCCTCGATGATCAGGCCTTGCTCGAGAAGCTTCAGGCGTGGACGCGGCGCGACCAGGAGCGCTACGGGATCCGCTCGACGCCCAGTTTCATCCTCGACGGACGAAAGTTGAGCCGGGTTGAGACTGTCGAGGATTTCCGCAACGCACTCGATCCCGCGCTTGCGCGAAACCGCTAGGGCGAGATCCGACCTTGCTGCAGTTCACAAAAGTACGGCTTTCTGGCTTCAAGTCGTTTGTCGAGCCGTCCGACGTGCTGATCGAGCGGGGAACGACGGGGATCGTGGGACCCAACGGTTGCGGAAAATCCAACCTGGTCGAGGCGATCCGCTGGGCCATGGGCGAGACGTCGGCGAGGAAGGTGCGCGGCGGCGAGATGGACGACATGATCTTCGGTGGATCGGGGTCACGGCCGGCCCGCAACATCGCCGAAGTGATTCTGAGTCTCGACAACCAAGCCCGCTCGGCGCCGGCCGCCTTCAACGATTCGGGCGAGATCGAGGTCAGCCGCCGTATCGAACGCGGCCAAGGCTCGACGTTCCGCGTCAACGGCCGCGAGGTCCGCGCCCGCGACGTCCAACTTCTGTTCGCCGATTCGGCGACCGGCGCGCGCTCGACCGCACTGGTCAGCCAGGGCCGGGTGGGCGAAGTGATCGCCGCCAAGCCCGTGGGCCGCCGCGCGCTGCTCGAAGAAGCCGCCGGCATCGTCGGCCTGCACTCGCGCCGCCACGAGGCCGAGCTTCGCCTGCGCGGCGCCGAGACCAACCTGGAACGCCTCGACGACGTCCTGGCGAGCCTGGAGCTGCAGCTTCGGGGGCTCAAGAAGCAGGTTCGCCAGGCGAAACGGTACCGGACCATCAACGACCACATCCGCCGCGCCGAGGCGGCGTTGTTCCTTTCGCGCTGGCGGGCGGCGACGGCGTCTCTTGCCGATTCCCAGCTCGATCTCGAACGCGTCTCGGCCGAGGTGGCGACCCTTACCGGCCGAACCGCGGCGGCTGCGACCGCACTTGCCGATGCCGATGCCGCGGTTCCCGCACACAGGGACGCCGAGGTGCGGGCCGCGGCGGTGCTGCAGCGGCTCAGCGTCGAACGCGACGGCCTGGCGCTCGAGGAGCAACGCGTATCGGCGGCCGAGGCGGACTTGCGCGATCGCCTGCAACAGGCCGCCGCCGACATGGACCGGGAACGCGCGCTGGCCATCGAGGCGGGCGAGGCCGCCAAAAGGCTCGGGGTCGAGCTCGCCGAGATCGTGGCCGCTTCCAAGCGCGAGGCCGAAGCCCGCAATACCGCCGCGAGCCAACTCGAAGCGGCGAACGCGATGGCCGCGGAGGCCGAGGCAGTCGTGACGGCGCTCACCGAGGAAGCGGCGGCGGCGGGCGCACACCAAGCCGGCATCGAAGGGCGTATCGCCCAGTTCGACGAGCGGCGGCGGCGGCTGGCAGTTCGCCTGGACGAGATCACGCGAGAGCTGGATGCGCACGATTCGGGTACCGACGATCGTTCCCCGCTCGAAGGCGCCGCCCGGACACTCGACGAGGCGCGCCGCCAACTATCCCTCGCGCGTGATGCCACCGCAGTGGCCGAAAAGGCCCGCGTCGATGCCGCTTCGGCGACGGCGCGAACGGCCGACGACCGCCAAGCCGCCGCTCAGACGCTTGCGACGCTGGAGGCCGAAGCTCGGGCATTGGCCGACGTGCTCTCGAGCGGCGAAGCGGATCTATGGCCGCCGGTCTACGAGGCCGTACGCGTGGCCGATGGGTACGAAGCGGCACTTGGGGCGGCGCTCGGCGACGATCTGTCGGCACCGTCGGACGAGCCGGCGCCCGTGCACTGGCGGACATTGCCGCCGACGTCCGACGCGCCCGCGCTTCCCGCGGGCGCGGATGCGGTGAGCCGCCACGTCAAGGCACCCGCCGCCCTTCGCCGGCGTCTCGACCAAATCGGCGTCGTCGAGGATGCGGACGCCGCCGAGCGCCTTCGCGATCACCTAGCCCAGGGACAACGCCTCGTCAGCCGCGACGGCGGCCTGTGGCGCTGGGACGGCTTCACGGTCGCGGCCGGCGCCGCGAGTCCGGCCGCGACGCGGATTGCCCAACGCAAGCGCCTCAACGCGGTCCGCCTCGAGACCGCCGACGCCATCGGAGCGCTGGAGACCAAGGACGAGCATATGCAGGCCGCGCGCGCGGCGGAAGCGCGCGCGGCGGACGAGGAGCGCAGCGCGCGCGAGAGCGGGCGCGCGGCGGAGGCCGCTTGGGAGGCTTTCGCCGAGATCAAGGAGAGCGTGGCCGAAGCCGCTTCCCGGCGGGCCGCACTCGGCGAAGGCGCCGAGCAGGCCCGCACCGAGATTGCCGAGATCGAGCCCGAGATCGAACGGCTCCGGCAATCGCTCGCCGATTTGCCCGCCACCGACGACGCCCGCACTCGACTGACCGCGCTTCGCGACGATCTTTCCCAGCGGCGGTCCGCCGAAGCCGATTGCCGGGCAGTCCACGACGGACTCGTCCGCGAGGTGGAAAACCGAAGCCGCCGCGAGAATGCGATCGGGCAAGAACTGGCACTTTGGCAGGGGCGCAAGGACGGCGCCGAGGCACACCTGAACGATCTCGAGGACCGCCGCCGACAGGCGGCGGGCGAGATCGATCGGTTGGCAGAACGGCCCCGCGAGATCGCCGAACGTCGGAGGTTGCTGCTTTCGTCACTCGAGCAGGCCGAAGGCGATCGTCGCGGGGCCGCCGACCGCCTCGCCGAGGCCGAAGGGCGGTTGGCCGAGGCGGGCCGCGCCGCCCGCGGCGCCGAAGCGGAACGCGCGGGCGCGCGCGAGCGGATGGTGCGGGCCGAGGGTCTGGCCGAGCAGGGCGAACAAGCCATCGCGAGTCTGACCGAGCGCATCGCCGAGCGGGTGCAATGCGCGCCCGAAGAGCTCGCCACGCACGCCGGGCTTGGCGAGGACGCCGAGACGCCGGACGAAGAGACGCTCCAGCGGCGGTTGGAGCGCCTACTTCGGGAACGCGACAATATGGGCCCCGTCAACCTTCGCGCCGAGCACGAAGTCGAGGAGGTCGAAGAACGGTTCACCAGCCTCGGCAGCGAGCGCGAGGACCTCGTCCACGCCATCGCCAAGCTCCGCCGGGGGATTGGCGAGCTCGATCGCGAGGGGCGGGAACGCCTGCTGGCCTCGTTCAACGAAGTCGACCACCACTTCCAGGAGCTGTTTAAGGGGCTGTTCGGCGGCGGGCGCGCCCATCTCCAACTCACGGAATCCGAGGATCCCCTCGAGGCGGGGCTGGAGATCATGGCGAGCCCGCCCGGCAAGCGGCTTCAAGTGCTGTCACTGTTATCCGGTGGCGAGCAGGCGCTGACTGCGATTGCGCTCCTGTTTGCCGTGTTTCTCACAAATCCGGCGCCGATCTGCATCCTCGACGAGGTCGACGCGCCCCTCGACGACGCGAACGTCGGCCGGGTTCTCAACCTGGTCGACCAAATCGCGAACCAATGCGACACCCGGTTCCTGATCGTCAGCCATAACCGCATGACCATGGCCCAGGTGGACCGCCTGTTCGGCGTGACCATGGGCGAACAGGGTGTCTCGCAACTCGTCTCCGTCGACCTCGGTCAGGCCGAGGCGCTTCACCAGACTGCTTAGGGCCCCATCGCTGAGACGGAAAATCTTTTAATTTCAATCGATAATCCCCAACCCTTCGGCCTTGACAGCGCCCGGAGCCGCGATTATTTTCGCGGGCCGAACAAGGCGCGAACTCAGCCTTCACGGTTCGGTGTCCGCGTATTTTTTTATGGAACATGGCAAATCGGCAGAACCGCTAAAGGATCTGGACGAGCGGCTTCGACGCGCCAAGGCGGAGGGCGAGGCGCCGGCGAAGGCGGGACCGGCGGAATCGCAAGCGTCGATGAGCGGTTTGGGACTCGCCTTTCGCATCGGAACCGAGCTCGTCGCAGCCTTGGTCGTGGGTGTCGGTTTGGGGCTCGTTTTGGATCATTGGCTCGGCACCGCGCCTTGGCTTCTCGTGGTGTTCTTTTTTATGGGGGCCGCCACGGGAATTCTGAATGTGTACCGGGTAGCGAGCGGGATCGGACTGACGCCCGGCACCCAAACATCCACCGCATCGGGGCCGGGGGCCGAGAAGACGAACGGAAGGACCGACACGCCCGTGACACGCGAGCAGCGTAGCGGCGAGAACGCAATCGGTTCGGGCGACTCACCGAGAGAGGAGCACCGTGGCGAATCCGCTTGAACAGTTCCAGATCAAGACGATCGTCCCGATTCCAATCGGCGAGATCGACGCTTCGTTCACGAACGCGTCCGCCTTTATGCTGGTCGCGGTCGCCGCGGCAACACTCTTCCTCACGCTGAGCATGCGCGGGCGCTCGACGATCCCGAACCGCTGGCAATCCATGGCCGAACTCGCCTACGAGTTCATCGGCGCGATGGTGCGCGACAACGTCGGCCCCGAGGGCCGCCGCTACTTCCCTTTTATCTTCTCGCTTTTCATGTTCATCCTGTTCGCCAACCTGATCGGCCTGATTCCGTACAGCTTCACGGTCACCAGCCACATCGTCGTGACGTTCGCCATGGCGATCACGGTATTTCTGGGCGTGACCTTGGTCGGCATCATCCGGCACGGTTTCCGGTTCTTCACTTTCTTCCTGCCGACCGGGGTGCCGATGATCATGGCCCCGTTGCTGGTGCCGATCGAGGTTTTGTCCTATCTATCGCGCCCAGTCAGCCTGTCGATCCGCCTGTTCGCCAATATGATGGCGGGACACACGATGCTGAAGGTGTTCGCCGGCTTCGTGGTGCCGTTGGGGCTGCTGGGCGGGTGGGCGCCGCTGAGCGTCGACGTGGCGCTGACGGCCTTCGAATTCTTGGTCGCCTTCTTGCAAGCGTATGTGTTCACCATCCTGACCTGTCTTTATCTCAACGACGCCATCCACTTACATTGACCGCGCGCGCGATTTCGTATCGCGATCAACCACTGAGACGAAACGAACACGAGGACGAACGACAATGGAACTTGACGCCGCGAAAATGATTGGTGCCGGCCTGGCCGTGATCGGTCTTGGCGGAGTCGGCGCCGGAATCGGCAACATATTTTCCTCACTGATCGGCTCCATCGCGCGAAACCCGGCCGCCCGCGGGCAGGTATTCGGCTTGGCGATGCTTGGCTTCGCGCTGGTCGAGGCCGTGGCGCTTTACGCGCTCTTGATCTCGTTCCTGATCCTTTTCACCTGAGGCGGTTCGCAAGCGCCGCGACGGGAAAGGACGCAACGGAGTCCGGCATGGTGCGCGCCTTGTTGCAAGCCGCGATGGTGGCCCTGCTGATGATCGGTGCCGTCGATTCGACGGCGCTCGCGGCCGGCCTTCCGCAACTCGACGCGACCAAGTTCGCGCCGCAGGTGATCTGGCTCTTCCTCTCGTTCGCGATCTTTTATCTGCTCATGGCGCGGCTTGCGCTGCCCCGTATCAACCGCGTGCTCGAGGAACGCCAGCGACGTATCGACGATGGTCTGGCGAAAGCCGAGTCGCTCCGCGATGAAGCCGCCCGCGTACTCGAGGCCTATGAGGCCGCGATCGACGAGGCCCGGACCGAGGCCCGGACGATCGTTCGAACGGCTGCGGCCGAGTTCGCCGAGACCTCCGCCAAACGGCAGGGGGAGCTCGCCGAGCGCCTCGGCGCCGAGATCGCCCAAGGCGAGCAACGAATCGCCGAAGCCAAAGAGCGGGCGCTCGCCAACATCCGCGACGCGGCGATCGAAATCGCCCGCGCGGCGAGCGAGAAGCTTGTCGGCGAGGCCGCGGACGAGACGGTCCTTGGCGGCGCCGTCGACCACGCGCTGAAGGATCGTGCACGATGAGTGCGCTTGCGGCGGAGGCCGGACATTCGGCGGCTGAGGCGTTTTTCGCCTCTACCGAATTCTGGGTGCTGGTTGCGTTCGTGATCCTGGTAGGGTTCGCAGCCAGGCCTCTGTTCCCAAAGATTGCCGGGGCCCTGGACGACCGTTCGGCAGCCATCAAGCGCCACCTCGACGAGGCCCGCGAGCTTCGCGAGGAGGCCCAGGAGCTGTTGGCCTCCTACCAGCGCAAGCATCGCGATTCGGCGACTGAGGCCGAGGCGATCCTCGATCTCGCGCGCAACGAGGCGGGGATGATGACCGAGCGCGCGGTGGGCGAGATGGAACGCACGCTCGAGCGTCGCGAGCAGCTCGCGCTGAATAGCATTGCGCACGCCGAATCGAAGGCGCTCGACGAAGTCCGCGACGCGGCGGCCGACGTAGCACTCGACGCCGTCCAACGCGTGATCGCCGAAACCGTTACGGGCGAAAAGGCGGACGCCTTGATCGAAACCGAGATCAAGGAGCTTCCGAAGAAGCTGAATTAGAGCGCTATCGTGAAGCGCCAGCTGGCGCGATTCCACGCCGACGGACTACGCTCAAAGCCCCCGTCGAGGGGATTCACGAGCCCGCGATCATCCTGAGCCAGGTCTCCTCGTCGACCACCTCGACGCCGAGTTCGCGCGCCTTCTTCGCCTTCGAACCGGCGTCCGCGCCGCCGACCACCAGATCGGTCCTGTTCGAGACCGATCCCGCCACCTTGGCGCCTAACGCCTCGGCCCGCGCCTTGGCCTCGCTCCGGCTCATGGATTCGAGCGAGCCCGTGAAAACGACCGTCTTACCTGCGATTGCGGAAGCTGCGGCCTCAGACGCGACATAGGGTTCGACCGTCAGCACCCGGTCGAGCTCGTCCAGGACTTCGCGATTGTGCGCTTCGCCCATAAACGCCAGGATATCGTCCGCCACCGACGGCCCGATCCCGTCGACGTTGACGAGATCGTCGAACGCGTCCGATTCACGGTCCTCGGCGCCCTCCATGGCCTCGCGCCACGCGTCGAACGAGCCATACTGTTTGGCGAGCAGCTGCGCCGTCGCCTGGCCCACCTGGCGGATGCCGAGCGCGTAAATGAGGCGCGCGAGGGAAATGGTCCGACCACGCTCGATGGCGGCCAAGACGTTCTCAAGCGATCTTTCACCCCACCCTTCGCGTTCGCGAATCGTGTCCGCGTGTTCGCCGAGGCGGAAAATGTCGCCAGGCGGGCCGATCAGACCGTCCTTCCACAAGGACTCGATGTGCTTGCCTCCCAATCCCTCGATGTCGAAGGCGTCGCGCGAGACGAAGTGCTTCAGCCGCTCGACGGCCTGGGCCGGGCACACGAGGCCGCCCGTGCACCGCCGCGCCGCCGCTCCCTCCTCGCGCAGCGCCCGGCTTCCGCATTGCGGGCAGCGGTCGGGAAAAGCGAAAGGACGGCTCGCCCGCGGTCTCTTCTTGGCAACCACGCTCACCACTTGGGGGATGACGTCGCCCGCCCTTTGCACGACGACTGTATCGCCCTCGCGGATGTCCTTGCGCCCGATCTCGTCTTCGTTGTGGAGCGTCGCCCGCGCCACCACGACCCCGCCCACGGTCACCGGCTCGAGCTCGGCGACAGGGGTGAGCGTCCCGGTCCGTCCCACCTGGATGGTGATCTCTCGCAAGACCGTGACCGCCTTTTCAGCCGCGAACTTGTGGGCGATGGCCCAGCGCGGGGCCCGGCTAACGAAGCCGAGGCGATCCTGCCAATCGAGGCGGTTGATCTTGTAGACGATGCCGTCGATGTCGTAGGCGAGCGCGTGGCGACGATCGGCCAACTCGGCGTAGAACTGAAGCAACTCATCCGCGTTTGAGAAGCGCTTGGTAAGGGGATTAACTTCAAATCCCCATCCCTTCAGTTGCTGCAAGGCTTCCCATTGCGTCCCGGCGCGCTGCTCGCTCACTTCGTCCCACGCGTGGAAACGGAGCGGACGCTGCGCCGTGATGGAAGCGTCGATCTGGCGCAACGAGCCAGCGGCGGCGTTGCGCGGGTTGGCGTAGAGCCTTTCTCCCGCCGCCTCTTGCTGGCGGTTGAGGGCGGCGAAGTCGTCGTTGGTCATATAGACCTCGCCCCGGACCTCGAGCACGGCGGGGGCGCCGTCGGAGATCGCCAGGGGAAGGTTTTCGATCGTGCGGAGATTCGCACTCACGTCCTCGCCGATCGTGCCGTCACCGCGCGTCGCCCCGAGGACAAAGTTTCCGCCCTCGTAGCGGACCGAGACCGCAAGACCGTCGATCTTCGGCTCAGCCACCAGTTCGAGCGGTATCGCGGGGTCGCCCTGAAGTTCCTTGAGAAAGCGGCGGATCCCGGCGATGAACTCGCGCACGTCGTCGCCGTCGAATGCGTTGTTGAGCGACAGCATCGGACGCGAATGCGTGACCTTGGCGAAACCCGAGGCGGGCTCGGCGCCGACGCGCCCAGAAGGGCTGTCGGGCCGTACGAGCGCCGGAAAGAGTGCTTCGATCGCCTCGTTTCGGCGCCTCAACGCGTCGTATTCCGCATCCGGGACGAGGGGCGAATCGTCCACGTGGTAGGCGGCATCGAAGCGGGCGATCTCGGCGGCCAGCCGCGCAAGTTCCCGCTTGGCAAGCTCGGGCGTCAGGCTTTCGGCGGGAACGTCTTGGGGATCGCCGGTCACTGCAAGGCTCCGTGGAGCAGGCGGCCGGCCGCCGCACGCGCTTCGTCGGTAACACGGGCACCGGCCAGCATGCGCGCGATCTCTTCGCGGCGCTCGGCATCACCCAGGGCATCCACGGTGGTGAGCGATCCCGGCCGGGCATTCGCTTTCGTGACGCGCCAGTGATGATCGCCACGGGCGGCGACCTGGGGCGAGTGCGTCACGACCAGCACTTGGAAGTCGCGCGCCAACCGCGCCAGCCGTTCGCCGACAGCGGCGGCGACAGCGCCGCCGACACCGTTGTCCACTTCGTCAAATACAATGGTCGGAACCGGATCGGCACGTGCAAGCGCGACCTTGAGCGCCAGCGTGAAACGCGCCAGCTCGCCGCCCGACGCGATCCGCCCGAGCGGCCCTTCGGGGGTCTGGGGATTGGTCGCGACCGCGAAGCCGACCCGATCGGCACCCGACGGCCCCCACTGCTCGTCGTCCAAGGGATCGACGCGGGCGACGAACCGGGCGGCCTCGAGCTTTAACGGTACTAGCTCGCGGGTGACTTCGCCATCCAGACGCGCCGCCGCCTTGCGTCGCGCACGGCTGAGCGCCTGGCACCGCGCAGCGAAGATTCCGCGAGCCTCTTCCGCGCGGCCCGTCAACTCGACGATCTGGGTGTCCCAGTCGGCAACCAGGGCGAGGCGACGGCCAAGCTCGTCGCCCACATCGCCGAGCGTGTCCGCCTCGACCCCGTGCTTGCGGGCGAGCGCCCGAAGCGCAAACAACCGTTCCTCGATGCGCTCCAGGCTGCGGGGATCGAGGTCGATGTCTGAGGCGACGCTTTCGATGTCGCTCGCCGCGTCCGCGACCTCGATGGACGCGCGTTTCAGCGCCGCGATCGCGCCACCCAGTCGGCCGCCGGCGAGCTCGGCGACCGCCTCGATCTGGCGCTGCGCCGCGTTAATGGCGCCTTCGACCCCGCGACCGTCTCCGAGTTCGTCGGCCGCGCGGCCCGTGGCCTCGACAAGCTTTTCGCCGTGCATCATCACGGCCCGCTGGGCCGCCAGCGTCGATTCCTCGCCCGGTTGTGGATCGAGGGCCGAAAGCTCGTCCAGGGCATGGCGAAGGACGTCCTCATCGCGGCTTGCGTCTGCGCGTTCGCGAATCCCTTGGCTGAGCGCATCCATTGCGGTGCGCCAGGAACCATGCGCATGGGCCACACCGGACACCTGTTCGTGAAGGCCGCCGTACGCGTCAAGCAGATCGCGCTGCGCCGCGGGATCGAGAAGTCGGCGACTTTCGAACTGGCCGTGAATCTCGACCAGGCAATCGCCGAGCGCGCGCTGAAGGGCAATGCTGATTGGTTGATCGTTGACGAAGGCCCGCGATCGGCCGTCCGTGCCCACGACCCGACGGAGCACGATCGTGTGCTCGGATGCGTCCAATTCGTTCGCCTCGAGAAGAAGCCTCACCGGATGGTCCGCGGAAACCTCGAACTCGGCCGCGACCGTCGCCTGGGTGGCGCCGTGGCGGATCAAGGCGCTATCGGCCCGCGAACCGACCGCGAGGCCAAGGGCATCGAGAAGGATGGATTTGCCGGCTCCGGTCTCGCCGCTCAGCACGCAAAGCCGGGGCAGAAACTCGATTTGTAGCGATCGGACGAGGACCACGTCCCGGATCGAGAGCGCACGCAGCATCCGCGACCGCCCCCTACCAGAACTGGTACCACGGCCCTTGCGAGGGAGCCTCTTCCTTTCCCTCAATGAGTCCGTAGCTGTCGCCGTACCAATCGTCGCCGCGAAAGTTATGGCTCAGGAAGGCCGCCCATTTGCGCGCCTCTGTCTCGGCGCCGAGCACGAGATTGACCTCCACGAGCCGATGCAGGGCTTCCGGCACGTGGCTCGTCGTCTGAAAGCGTTGAACGACGGTGATGAACCGGTTGATGGCGGCGTGGTAATGCCCCTGCTCCAGGTAGTAGCGGCCGATCTCCATATCCGTGCCGGCGAGATGGTCGTTGATCAGGTCCAGCTTGATGCGGGCGTCGCGCGCGTAGCCGCTCGCCGGGTAGCGGCGGATCAGTTCGTCGAACGTCCCGAGCGCCTGTTGGGTCATGTTCTGGTCGCGGGCGACATCCGAGATCTGCTCGTAATAGGAAAGCCCCTTCAGGTAGTGCGCGTAGGGGGTATCGCGGTTCGACGGGTGCAGTTGGATGAAGCGGTCGATGGCGACGATGGCGTCGTCATATCGGTTGCCCACATAATGGCTGTAAGCGGCCATCAGTCGCGATTTGGTCGCCCACGCGGAATACGGATGCTGGCGCTCGACCTCGTCGAAGAGGATCGCTGCCTGCCCCGAATTTCGGCTTTCGAGGGCGTCCATCGCCTCGTTGTAGAGTTCGTGAACGGGTCGCTCGACGTATTCGCTGTCGCCGTCGCCCGAACATCCCGCAAGCGTGACGGTCGCCAAAACCGTCGCCAGCAGGGCGCGGCAAGCGGAACCGCGTTTCGTCGTCTCAATCTCTCGCATGGCCCTCGGCCGGCAACCGGGATTCTCGCTGCTGCGTCGGCGCACTATACCATGCGACGGCAGACCGGCCCAACGGCCCAGGCGGGCGTCGGGTCCGGCGAAATCCGGGCGTGGAGTGAGAAAGAATTCGCTACGACGGAGGCCGGCCGTCAGGCGCCCGCGGCCACGGATTGGAGGACGTGCGGGCGAGTCGTCTCGTCGGTTCGTGCGCGGGATGATCCAGCTCTCCGGCGCGAAGGACTTCTTCGCTCCACGCCTCGGAATCGGCGAACAATGTGCACAAAAGCTTGTTGTTGATGTCGTGGCCGGATCGAATTCCGTGGAACGCGCCCAAGATCGGCGCACCGGCGAGGTAAAGATCGCCCACGGCATCGAGCGCCTTATGACGCGCGAATTCATCCTCGAACCGAAGGCCCCCGTGGTTGAGGATCCCGTCGCCGTCGACGACAATCGCGTTCTCGAGCGAGCCGCCCCGCGCGAGCCCGGCGGCCTGCATTTGCTCGATCTGGTCGAGGAAGCCGAAGGTTCGCGCCGGCGCCAACTCCGTCTTGAACGTTCCATTCACGAGTGCCAGGGAAAGCGATTGGCGCGACACAATCGGGTTCTCGAAATCGATCTCGACACGCAGCGTGAAACCGGGCCCGGGCAGGAGCGACGCGGTGCTTCGCCCGTCGCTCACCGTTACGGGCTTCCGCACGCGGATGCCGCGGCGCGGGGCATCCTGCTCCTCGCAGCCGGCGCCGTCGATCAACGCGACGAACGGCGCCGCGCTTCCGTCCATGATAGGAATTTCGGGTCCGTCGACTTCGACCACGACGTTGTCGATTTCGCACCCCGCCAACGCCGCCAGCAGATGTTCGACCGTGCCGACGTGGGAGCCACCGTCGCCGACCAAGGTCGTGCAAAACCGCGTATTGACCACCCGGTCCCAACGTGCCGGAATCAGGGTGCCGCCGCCTTCGTCACTACGCCTGAACGCGATGCCGGATCCCGGTGGCGCCGGGTGAAGGGTCACGGAAACCTTGGTCCCGCAATGGATGCCGATTCCGTCGAACGCGACCGCCGCGGCGAGGGTCTTCTGGCGGACGAATGGCCCGTCCGGGCCGTCACCGCCAAAATCGGTTTCGCGCCTTCCGCTATGGGCGGTCACTTGTACGATCTCCATCTTCACCTGTCCGCCTCTTTGCCGGCGCCGCTTTTCGATTTTTGCGAGAAGCGGTCGAGTCTCAAAGAAAAGCGCTTCGAGAGGCTGTTTACCAGCTGCTCCCGAAGCGCTCAAATCACTCTTTGTAACGGTTTGTTACGTCCGTTCAGTCGTTTACGGCAGTTCGCCCCTCAGTTCGCCTGGCGGCGGAGAAATGCCGGAATGTCGAGCAGGTCGTCTTCGGAATTCGATGACGCCAGCCGTTCGTTGGGATCGAGGCCGCCGAGTCGCGGCTGACCCGATTTCGCGGGCTCACGGTCGGATTCCGGCCGGCTTGCCGACGCCGCAGGGGCCTCGTCCGCGGCTGGATTGACTGGCGCGGGGTTGGTGGCCGCCGGCTTCGCGGCCCGGCCCGTGCCGGTCACTCGCTCGAACAGCGTCAGCCCTCTCGATTTCCGCGCCGAATCCACCGGTTGAGACTCCGTTCCCTGCGGGCCGTTGGCCATCGCCGCAACCGCGAAGGGATCGGGCTCCGGGCGGCTCTTCGTTGCCCTCGGGTCGACCGGAGGCGGAGGAATGTACGCATCGCCGCCGCCGACGGCTATTGCCGCCACCGCTTCGACTGCGGCCGGCTCCTCGGCCGCGGGCTCTTCTTTCTCGGCGGCCTCCGCCTCGAGCGGCTCGGATGGCGGGAGCGCGCCCGGTCCATCGCCAGCCGCGGGCGCGGATTCCGGCATCTCGACCACGGTGGCGGACGTCGAGGCTTCCTCGGGAGCCGCTCCGACATGCGCCTTTTGACGTGCCGAGACGATGCTGAGCATCGCCGGTCGGGACTTGAGCACCGCACTCGCATCCATGCCCGTGGCGACGATGGAGATGCGCATCCGGCCGTCCATCTCGTCGGCGAATGTCGAGCCGAAGATGATGTGCGCCTCGGCTTCCACTTCCGAGCGGATGCGGTTCACCGCCTCATCGACCTCGAACAGCGTCATGTCGGGGCCGCCGGTAATATTGATGAGCACGCCGGTCGCCCCGTTGAGGGAGTTGTCGTCGAGGAGCGGGTTGGCGATCGCGGCCTCGGCGGCGTCGAGCGCACGCCGTTCGTCGCCGGCCTCGCCCGTCCCCATCATCGCCTTCCCCATCTCGCTCATTACCGCCCGAATGTCGGCGAAATCCAGGTTGATCAACCCGGGCATCACGATCAAGTCGGTGATTCCGCGAACGCCTGAGTGGAGCACGTCGTCCGCCATCTTGAAGGCGTCGGCGAAGGTCGTCTTCTCGTTGGCGACGCGGAAAAGGTTCTGGTTGGGAATGATGATCAGGGTATCGACGAACTGCTCGAGTTCCTCGAGCCCCGCCTCCGCGACCCGCATACGATGCACGCCTTCGAAGTCGAAGGGCTTGGTCACCACGCCGACCGTCAGAATGCCCTGCTCACGCGCCGCACGGGCGATCACCGGCGCGGCGCCGGTGCCGGTCCCGCCGCCCATGCCGGCGGTGATGAACACCATGTTCGGGTCGCCCATCTCGCGGATCAGTTCCTCAAGGCTTTCCTCGGCCGCCGCTTGGCCCACCTCGGGCCGCGATCCGGCGCCCAGTCCGCCGGTGATGTTCACGCCCAGCTGGATGCGCCGGTCGGTGTGCGTTCGCGAAAGCGCCTGTGAGTCGGTATTGGCGACGACGAACTCGACGCCCGCGAGTTGATCCTGGATCATGTTGTCGACGGCGTTTCCGCCGGCGCCGCCGACTCCGATGACCGTGATCTTAGGTTTCATGTCCGGCTTGGTCAGGTGTTCCGGAACGCTAATGTTGATGGTCATGTCCCTCTCCGTTTTGTTCCTCAAAACCGAGCCGACGCATGCGACACGTCGCCCAGGTGGATCGATGGTTCCATCTCGCCGCGAACCGCGTCCGCGACCGTAAAAAGGCCCCCCGTCAGAGGTTTTCGCGCAGCCATTGCCCGAGCCGACCCAAGCGGCCGTTCGGCTCCTCCACTGGGCGATACGCCCGTTCGGGCGCTCTTTGATTGTTGTCGGCGGGAAAGCTCAAAAGCCCCGCACACGTCGAGAACGCGGGTCCGCCGACCGCCTCGGCCAAGCCATCGACAGGTCGCGGCCTGGACATTCGAACCTGTTTATCGAGCATCGTCGCGGCGAGTTCCCGCACGCCGGTGAGCTGACTCGCGCCGCCCGTAAGCACGACTCTGCGGCCGGCCACCTTGTCGAAGCCCGCGGCCTCGAGGCCCGAGCGCACCATCTCGAAGGTTTCCTCGAGGCGCGGCCGGATAATTCCGACCAGCATGGAACGCGGGACCTGGGTGGTTTCGCCGTCGTCGCCTTCGCCGATGAGCGGAACCTTGATGATCTCGCGGTCGTCCGAGGGCGACGGCAGAACGCTGCCGTGAAGGGTTTTGACGCGCTCGGCATGCTCGAGCGGCGTCGAGAGCCCGCGCGCGACGTCCTTGGTGACGTTGACGCCGCCAAGCGGGATCGAGTCCGTGTGAA